>JAJDZJ010000222.1 GCA_022824685.1 Caldilineaceae bacterium | reverse complement strand
ATCTCGCCGACTGAGGGCCTGATCCGCGGCGTCTTCCCGTCGATATTCAGTAAGCGCAGGGTGATTTCCACTTATTCTCGCTTTCTTCTGGCCACAATTTCAACTGAATCGGCCTACAGATTTAGATGCGATTGCCCTGGGCTTTTGCCACAGGGCTATTGCGAACTTCGTGATAGCAACGGGTTTGCCGCTACTACCGGGCTAACAGAGGCTATATGCAAGGCTGGTCTCGCTTGAAAGGCGCCAAATTCTGGAGTGATGCCAGTGAAATGAGCGAACTTGGCCGAGTATTGTAAGGTTCGCGATAGCCCTGGCTTTTGCCAACTTGACAGTTTTGCGGTGAATTTGTACTATTATGGGGAGAGTTCTTCTACCCGCCCAAGTCGCGTTTATCTGGAAGAGCGCTCAAATTGCGGGCGTAGTTCAGTGGTAGAACGTCAGCTTCCCAAGCTGAATGTCGACGGTTCGAGTCCGTTCGCCCGCTCACATTCGGATCAGGCCGCCACAAGCGGCAATCGAAGGAAGTCGTCCGAAGTAGACGGCGGGCCCTCCTCTGCAGTTTCTGAATTCCCTTGGAAATAAGAATCGCCGCGTGTTTTGGCCTGTTTCATGTTGTGAACAGGTCATTCTCGGCTACGCGCAATTGCAGGTCGCCCTGGCCGGTCATGATCCAGAGGCGGCCCGGCGCGTGCTCGAAGACGTATGGGTATGAGATCCAGGCATCTTTTTCGCGTGCGATCACGCGCGGGGTCGACTAGCGGCGGCCGTCATCCTCCGAGAGGGAGACAGATAACTCCTCCCGGTGCCAGCTGGCCATGTCTTCCGAAAGCTGGCCGCTGCGGCGTAGATAGCTGTTCGTCCCTTCCGGGTAGAGTCGGTTCCAGGCGAGGAGAAGACGGCCGCTGCGCAGTCGCAGGAGGTAGCCGGGCGAGGAGCTGGCTTCGATTGCGCTGGGTCGGATCGTGCGCCAGGAGAGTCCGTTATCGTGGGAGAAGGCTTCCCAAAATCGATCCCAGTTGGTGCGAATCAACATCCAGAGAGTGCCGTCGCGCCTCTGGACAAAGGTCGGCTCGAAGGCGCCGTCGTGGTGACCGTGGCCGCCCAGGTCTATGATATTGCTGCCGCGCCACGATTTGCCGGCGTCGCCGGAGGAATAGACTCGAATGACGTTTCTCCCTGGACGGCGCAGGTAACACTGACAGGTCACGACAATGCGGCCGTTTGCAGTCTCAATGAAATTGATGGGCGGGTGGCCGCATACGCCGCGAAAGAGACGCTGGCGGTCGATCCAGGTAGCGCCGGCGTCGACGCTGCGGATAGCCCACAGATCGCCGGTGGCGTCGGTGCCGGGTTCGCGTTGTTCTGCGTCCCAGTTCAGTACGCGCTCGTCTATCCAGACGTAGACGAGGACGCCGTCGCTGGTATACAGAAGTTGGCCGCGGTTGTTGGGTATGCCGGGACCTGGTGAAGGGGAGGGTCCGTTGCCAGCGAAAATGGGGCGGGGGTCCTGCCAGCTGGCCGCGTCATCCAAGCTGATGACGGTGGCGTTTCCTGAGACAGCCATGAGCCCGCCGTCAGGCAGTCTGACATAGGGCCAGCGGACGTTGATGGACAACGGCTGGCAGACCGGGTCGAGCCAGCGGCTGCCGCCGGTCTTCTGGTTGCTTTTTTCGGCCATGTACGGGACCTCGATAGTCCCCATTTCTGCGCTTTTGGACGGGGACGCGGCGGGGGGAAACGGGCAGGAGAATACACGAAGACTAACATGGCGGGCCCGCGCCGTCAACCTGAAATGCAGTGGTCAGTGGTCAGTGGTCAGTGGCGGGCGGGGAGGCGCCGCGGGGCGGGCATCTGGAGGCCAGGGAGGAAGGAGATTCATTTCTTGCTACCTCAGGGGAGCTATCGTGGAGACTGCAGCCAGCCGCGCCTGACATCCCCGGGTCTGGACTGCGCTCGTGACGCTTACGGGTTTGACGCGAAACGGGGCAAGAAAGTATGCTGAATCCTGCATTGACTGGCGCGGAGCGGCTTCCACGTCGTCTGTGTACTGGCTTTGCCTATGCGAAAATGGTGGAGGGCGGCTCTGGCAAGCGGGATAGGATTAGGCGACGCAGGGCGTTGCAAGGTTCGACATTCAGTTGGATTCGCAGGTTCAGGCTCTCATGTAATGGTCAACACGCGCCCGGGTGGGGAGGGAAGGGGCTTGTGCCCAAAAGAGAATTCCATCCATGACTGCCGACATGATTATGCTGGTCGTCATTCTTGTGTTGGCGACCTACCTATATCTCACTGACTGGCTGGCGACGGAGACGACGTCGGCACTTGCGATCGCGGCGCTGGCGTTGACCGGCATTCTGGATACCGGCGAGGCCCTTTCCGGTTTTGCCAGTACCGCGACGTTGACGGTGGGAGCGATGTTTGTGATCAGCGGCGGCCTGCTTCGCACTGGCGCGTTGGAGATCGTGACGATTGGGCTGGCGCGCTTTTCGGGCGGCAGTCCGCGGCGGTTGCTCATTT
Source organism: Caldilineaceae bacterium (assembly GCA_022824685.1). Lineage (GTDB taxonomy): Bacteria > Chloroflexota > Anaerolineae > Caldilineales > Caldilineaceae > Bin5. The sequence continues at coordinate 35,775 of JAJDZJ010000222.1, read as the reverse complement.
TGCTGGGCGGCGTGATTCCGCTGGCGAGCGCGATCATGAACAACACGCCGGTCGTGGTGATGATGGCGCCGGTCGTACTGTCACTGAGCCAGCGGTTCAGAATTCAGCCGTCCAAGCTGCTCATTCCACTGAGTTATTTTGCTGTCTTGGGCGGCACGATCACACTTCTGGGCACCAGCACCAATATCCTTGTCGATGACCTCTACCGTGGCGCGGGCGGGCCGGGCTTCAGTTTTCTGACTTTCACGCCACTCGGCCTGATTTTCACGGTTGCCGGCGGCATCTTCATTGTACTCACCAGCCAGAAACTGTTGCCTGACCGGTCCCCGGCCGGGGCGTTGGGCGAGGGCCGCCACCAGCACACTCCCTTTGTGGCCGAGCTTGTCGTGGAGAAGACAAGCCCGCTGCTGGGCCAGAATGTCGGCGAACTTTTCAGCGAGAGGGCTGGTGTCCGGTTTTCGCGGCGCAGGTCGGAGCGTCACCACCGGCGGCTGACGCACCTGCACAGAGCGATTCACAGCAACGGTGATTCAGCGAACCAGCGAATTGAACTGCTCGAGCTTCTGCGGGACGGTAGCCCTCACCGCGCCCGCCGACCGCGTCCTTCCCGCTTTGGATTGGTGCGGCGGTTTGAGGCAGATGATGCCGAGTCATTGCGTATACAGGAGGGGGACGTACTGGTCTTCTGCGGCGCGCCGCCGGTGATCGCCCGCTTCATCGAGACCTACTCCGGGTTTGGGATGGAGCCGGGTCAGACTGTACCGCCGCCTTCCTCCAGGTCGGGTGGCAGGGCGCCGGCCACGCGGATCGTCGAGGCGGTCATTTTGCCGGACTCGGTGGCGATTGGACGGCAGTTGGAACAGTTGGAATTTGAGGACAGTCACCAGGTTCACGTGTTGGGCGTGCAGAGGCGGGGAGGACAGCGCAGGGTCGGTCCGCGCCAGGCGCGTCTTAACAGCGGGGACGTGTTGCTCTTGCAGGGGACGGCGAACGGACTGCACGCGGTGAGCGAACTGTTCAAGTTATTGCTGGTTGAAGGGGTGGAATCGGCGATCGTGCGGCGGGCAAAGAACCGCCTGGCGCTGATCATAATGGGAGCAGTGATCCTGCTGGCCAGCCTGACGGCAGTTCCGATTGTCGTGCTGGCGTTGGGCGGCGCGGCGCTGATGGTGGCAACGCGTTGCCTGCGTGCGGATGAGGCGATGTCGTCGCTTGACGGGGCGACTCTACTGCTGCTGGCGGGCACGATTCCGATGGGGATCGCGATGCAGAAGACCGGTCTGGCGCAACTGCTGGTGGACCAGCTGATCCTGGTCTCGGGCCAGGTCAGCCCGGTTGTCATGATCTCTCTTTTCTATCTCTTCACCAGCCTTCTGACGCAGTTGATCAGCAACAACGCGGTGGCCGTACTGCTCACGCCGATCGCGCTATCGATGGCGGCGACGCTGCAGGTGAATCCGCAACCGCTGCTGATGACGATCGCGTTTGGCGCGTCGGCCAGTTTCATGACGCCGATGGGGTATCAGACGAACGCGATTGTACGGGGCGCCGGGGGTTACACTTTTGGGGACTATCTGCGGATCGGGATCCCGCTCACGCTGATCATGTGGGCTTTGGCGACTGTTCTGATCCCGTTCTTCTGGCCGCTATAGGGATGGCGGCCAGGGTGGTTGCACTGAGACAATTGGTGGAAGCGGTGGGCAACCGCGGAACACCGACAAATCAAATGGAGCGTAACAGATGACCAGGACATTGGCAGAGCGGGATTGGAGCGGAACCGTCGTGCGTTACCCGGACCCGGCGGTCGAGGTGTTGGATGAGCGATTTGCGAAGTACAGAATCGGAAACGCCGTGGTGGAGCGACTCTACACGGGCAGCCGCTGGGCGGAGGGTCCAGTCTGGTTCGGGGATGCGCGTTGCCTGATTTGGAGCGACATCCCCAACAATCGAATGTTGCGCTGGAACGAAGAGAGCGGCGAGGTCAGCGTATTTCGCAGCCCGGCGAAGCACAGCAACGGCAACACACGCGACCGACAGGGGCGGCTTGTAACGTGCGAGCATACGGGCCGCAGAGTCACTCGAACGGAGCATGACGGATCGATTACCGTGTTGATGGACAGCTTCGAAGGAAGGCCCCTCAACTCGCCGAACGATGTTGTCGTTCATTCGGATGGGAGCGTCTGGTTCACCGACCCCGGCTATGGAATCATGCTCAACTATGAAGGCGAAGTTGCCGAGGCTGAGCTGCCCACGCGTGTCTACCGGCTCGACACGGAATCGGGAGAGGCGACGATTGTCGCGGATGACTTTCTGCGGCCGAACGGGCTCTGTTTTTCGCCGGATGAGGAGTTGCTCTATATTGTGGACACAGGACGCTCGCACGATCCCGACGGTCCCTCGCACATTCGCGTTTTTGATGTGACGTCGGACAACCGGCTGGAGAATGGGCGCCTCTTTGTTGACATGAATCCGGGTATGGCCGATGGGATACGTTGTGATGTGGACGGCAACCTTTGGGCCGCGACCGGGTGGGCCGGCGCCGGGTTTGACGGCGTTCACTGCTATGCGCCCGACGGCACGCGCATTGGGCAGATACATCTGCCTGAGATTTGCGCCAATCTGTGTTTCGGCGGCGCGTTGAAGAACCGGCTCTTTATGGCTGGGAGCCAGTCGCTCTATGCGGTATACGTTGAGACCGCCGGCGCGCAGCACCCATAACACCAACAACAACTGAAGGAGAGCACGCGATGTCCTACAGCATTCATTCAACCCTGCGGGATATTCTGAGTGACGACGGGGCCAAGGCCGTTCTGGAGAGGCACTTGCCCGGCGTATCCTCCCATCCCGACCTGCCGATGGCCATGCACATGACACTGCAGCAGATTTCCTACTACCCGGAGGCGGTGGAGGCAGGCGTTACGCAGGAAACATTGCAGGCAATCGACGCGGACCTGAAGGCGCTGGGCTGAGGAGCGAAGCGCGGCGACCGGTGCGGCAGGGCCTCAAATGTTGCCGCGCCGGCGCGCCATCTTGAATGCGTCGTCCTGGGGTGCGTAGTTGAGGATCTCCTTGGTGTCGGTCATGTCCAGCCGCTTGAACTGATTGTCTGAGATGCCGTGGAAGTTGCCAAAGAGTACGTCTTCGCCGGCCTCGACCGCGGCTGCGATCAGGCCGGCGTTGTCTTCCATCGTCTGGATGATGTCGACGTACTCATGATCCCAGTGTATCCATTCCGAGTCGCGGTACTGGACAGCGCCGAAACGCAGGCAGAGTGAGGAAAGGCCGTGCGCGGCCGAGTAGTAACGGGCCAGCGCCTCGCCCCAGCACTTGGTTGCGCCGTAGAGGTTGATGGGGTAGACGGGCTGGCTGGTGTGGACCTGTTGATCGCGGGGGTAGCCCAGAACGGCGTTGATGCTGCTGGCGAAAACAACTCGCCGGCAGCCGGCCTGGCGGGCCGCTTCGAAGACATTGTAAGCGGCGATCACATTGTTGGGCAGCAGGCTCTCCCACGAAGCATCCATACTTGGATCGGCGCCCAGATGAATGACCGTGTCGATGCCGTCGAAGAGGGGCCGGACTGCGTCGAAATCGCTCAGATCGGCCTGCGTGAAGGGCGCGCCTTTGGTATCGGCCGGCTCTGCGATATCGGTCAGGACGAACTCATATTCGCCTGCATAAGTGTTGTGGAAGTAGCTTCCGATCTTGCCGGCCGCGCCGGTTAGCAGGATTTTGCGAGTCATCTCTGTCCCTCAATTGGAATCTGGTCTTCCTGCTGCAGGGAACTGGGCACAGGCCAACCCGTTTTCTCGATTACACCAACGTACTGGCCGCCGGCGCTGCCGATGAAATCGGTGACGCGCCAGCCTGTTCCTTCTACGATCTCCTGCATTTCCGGTTGGGAAACCATCAGATAGTCGAACCAGTCGCCAATCAAATCGCGGTAGCGTACGCGCAGGCGGATTTCGCCGGCCATCCTGCCGTTTTGCCTGTTGCGGGCGTGATAGGCGAGGTGCTCCGGCTTGTCGGTGCCGTAGACGTCGAGCGATTCGGCCACGATGCGGGCATTCCGGCTGGTCAGATTTTTCAATCGCCGCAGCATCCATCGCGCCCGGCGCGGGTTCGCAAACAGGCCGAAGTTGTTGCCCATCATCAGGACAGTATCGAACCTGCCCAGCGACGCATCGATCCGGTGAAAGGGCAATCTGCGCACATTCTTTACGCCCCTCTTGCGGCAGACCTCCAGCGCGCCGGGCGATACATCGATCCCAACCACCTCGTGGCCTTGTTCCTGCAGGTGCAGGGCAAAACGACCTGCCCCTACACCGACATCGAGCACGCGTCCGCGCACGAAGCTCATGGCCTGCCTCATGCGGGGAGGCCATTCGTCATAGGGCGCAAAGTAGGCGGCGAGATTGTCGGTTGCCATCAGATAGCCGTCATCGCGCTCGATGAACTCGTCGCAGGGCTCACCGGCGAGATGGTGGGTCAACAGGAGGCCGAAGGCATCCTGACGGGGCGATTTCAGCATCAGGCAGGCCTGGATGACTACAAGAAATGGGCTTCCACAGTGGTTGTCCATCTTAACCGCCCATGCTATAAAGGGCAAGCAGAAAGGCCCATGTGATCCGACAGATCGAGGCACGACCCTTCGCAAAGGAAATGACAATGGCAGCCAGTGACTCCAGCCACATACCGGTAGACAATGATGACACCAGCCTTTTCGAGGTTGAGACCCACGCAGCCGGGCCGACAGGCTCCCTGCCTCTGGACGAAGAGTATTTGCGCCACGCGCCCAGCGGCGACATATTCGGACTAACCCAGGACGCGGGGATGGGATGGAGCCCACGCCGCCTGCGCAATCCAGAGTTTCTGATCCTGAGTACGCAAGGAGGAATCCGCGCCCCGGACGGGACACCGATCGCGCTTGGCTACCACACCGGCCACTGGGAAGTCGGTCTGCTGATGGAGGCGGCGGCGAAGCGGCTTAAAGCGCTTGGCATGGTGCCGTTTGCCGGCTTTGTCACAGATCCTTGCGACGGCCGCTCTCAGGGGACGACCGGCATGATGGACTCGTTGCCCTACCGTAACGACGCCGCGATCGTATTACGTAGGCTGGTCAGGTCGTTGCCTACACGAAAGGGGGTCATGGGCGTCGCCACTTGCGACAAGGGGCTGCCGGCGATGATGATCGCGCTGTCTGCGCAGCGGGAGCTGCCGGTTGTGATCGTGCCGGGCGGGGTGACCCTGCCGCCCAGCGACGGCGAAGACGCGGGCAAGGTGCAGACGATCGGCGCCCGGTTCTCTCACGGTGAGATCACGATGGAGGAGGCGGCTGAACTGGGGTGCCGGGCGTGCGCCTCACCCGGGGGCGGCTGCCAGTTTCTGGGAACGGCGGCGACCGCCCAGGTTGTGGCCGAGGCGCTGGGACTGACGCTGATGCACGCTGCGCTGTCGCCATCGGGACAGCCGATTTGGCGGGAAGCCGCGGACCGGTCTGCGCGGGCCTTGGTATCACTACACGAAAATGAAATCGCAAGCGCCGACATCCTGACCGAAAAGGCGCTTCACAATGCGATGGTCGTGCACGCGGCGTTTGGCGGATCAACCAATTTGCTTCTGCACATCCCGGCGGTGGCGCACGCCGCGGGGCTGCCGCGCCCGACGGTTGACGACTGGCAGCGGGTGAACGCAGAGGTGCCGCGGCTGGTCGACGTGCTGCCCAACGGGCCGGAGGGGCATACCACGGTGCAGGCATTTCTGGCTGGGGGCGTGCCTGAGGTGATGCTGCATCTACGCGAGCTGAATCTTCTGCATCTGGACGCGCTCACGGTCCACGGACGCGCGTTGGGACCACTCCTGGATGAGTGGGAGGGCAGCGAGCGGCGCAGCCGGCTACGGGAGCGACTGCATTCGGCTGACGGCGTTGACCCGGATGACGTCATCATGGACCCGAAGACGGCGGCGGCGCGCGGGTTGACGAGCACGGTTACGTTCCCGATGGGAAACCTGGCGCCTGAAGGCTCGGTCATCAAGAGCACGGCCATTGACCCGTCGGTGGTTGACGAGGACGGGGTGTACCGCAAGACGGGGCCGGCGCGGGTCTTTGTGAGCGAGCGTGAGGCAATCGCGGCGATCAAGGGCAACCATGATAAGCCAATTCAGGCGGGAGACGTGATCGTCCTGATGGGGCGCGGTCCGATGGGGAGCGGCATGGAGGAGACGTACCAGCTGACGTCGGCGCTGCGTTATCTGCCTTTCGGCAAGGAGGTGGCGCTGATCACCGATGCACGATTCTCGGGCGTCAGCACGGGCGCGTGCATCGGTCACATTGGTCCGGAGGCGCTGGCGGGCGGGGCGATTGGGCGCGTGCGCGAAGGGGATACGATTCAGATTGAAGTCGACACGGTCAATCTAAAGGGCAAGCTGGATCTGGTGACCGGGGCGAGTCCAAATGGAAGCGGGCCCGGCGGAAATGGGTCCAGCGCGCCGGCGCGGCGGGAGGCGGGGGCGGAGCTGCTGGCCGGCAGGGCGCTACACCCTGACCTGGCCGCGGATCCGCGGCTTCCTGGAGATACGCGGCTGTGGGCGGCGCTGCAGGCGGTCAGCGGCGGCACGTGGGGCGGCTGCGTCTATGACACGGACAGAATACTTGAGGTTCTTGCCGCTGGCGAAGAGGCGCTTGCGCAGCGGTAAGAGCGCAGGTACAAGCCGGCGGCTTCAGTGCAGGCGCGCTTTCTCATAGCCGCGGCAGCCAGGCGGGGAATGCTGCGGCGCGGCGATCAGGGATCGCTGCAGTCGCGGGTAAATCCGCACTGCTGGCAGATGATTTTGCAGTGGCGCTTGCTGACCGGGCCGCCGCACAGCCAGCAACTGGTGTCGTCCGCAGGCTGATAGACCGGCACAAAGTCTGGCGCCGGTACGGCTTCGGTGTGCTGGTAGTTCTGGCGTTCGATGCGTCCGTCCGTTCCGTAGAAGGTGACGTCATAGCCCAGGAAGTCTCCGTCGGCGTAGAGGAATTTGGCCGAAAAGAAGCGGTCCTCGAACATCCAGGGGATGAACATCCGGTCACCCGGCCAGAGGTTCAGATCCAGCAGGCGGTCGTTATCGATCCAGGCCAGCCGGCCCTCTTCCGAGTCGCGGAGTTGGCCTGTCCACCTGCTGGCCAGGAAGAGCCAGACATACCAGTCGGATTCGCCGTCGAAGTTGGGAAATGTAATCTGGCCGCGCAGGGCGGGTTGGGCGCAGACGAGGCCGCTTTCCTCGTAGACCTCGCGCACGACACACTCCTCAGGTGATTCACCGGGCTCGAATTTTCCGCCGAGTCCGTTCCACTTGCCCTCGTGGTAGTCGTTGGCTCGTTTGACCCGGTGCAGCATCAGGGTCTGGCCGGGTCGTTGCACATAGCAGAGCGTCGCCAGTTTCAGATTGAGGTCGGCCATGTTCAGAACGCCGCCAGTTCAGCGGCGCGGGCGTGGATCTTTTCCGCGCTGGGACGGTAGGCGTCTTCCAGCGTGGGGCTGAAGGGAACGGGAACGTCGAGCCCGGTCAGCCGCTGGATGGGCGCGTCGAGCCATTCGAACGCATCTTGCGCGATCATCGCGGCCACTTCGGCGCCGACGCCGGTGTTTCCGGTTGCGCTGTGGACGATCAGGACCTTGCCGGTTTTGCGGGCGCAGGTGAGGATGGCGTCTTTGTCCAACGGCTTGAGCGTGCGCAGGTCCAGGATTTCGGCTTCGATATCTTCTTCCGCGAGCTGCTGCGCGGCTCGTTGGGCCTCGCGTACCTGGGCGCCGTAGGTGATAATTGAGAGGTCGGCGCCCTCGCGTGCCGTGTGGGCCTTGCCAATCGGCACAGAGTAGTCGCCGGCGGGTACGGGGCCGCGCTCCGACCGGTAAAGGATCTTGCTCTCCATGTAGATGACAGGGTTGTTGTCGCGGATGGAGGCGATCAGGAGGCCCTTGGCATCGGCCGCCGTGGCCGGGGCGACGACTTTGAGACCGGGTGAATGTGTAAACCAGGCCTCCGGGTTCTGGCTGTGGAAGGGGCCGGAACGCAGGCCGCCGTCGCTCGGCGCCCGGATCACCCAGGGCACGGGCGCGCCCCAGCGATAGTGGTTGGTGGCGGCGAACTGGACGATGCTGTCGAAACCGCTGGAGATAAAGTCGGCGAACTGCATTTCGATTACGGGGCGCATGCCCATCAGTGCCATGCCTGTGCCCATGCTGATAAAGGCGTTCTCGCACATGGGCGTGTTGAAGATGCGTTCGGGCGGGTACTTATCGGTCAGGGGCTTGGTCACTTTGAATGCGCCGCCGAAGGGCCCGGCAACGTCTTCGCCGAATATGATTACCTCCGGGTCGCGTGCCATTTCCACGTCGAGCGCCTCGGTGATGGCTGCGATGTAGGTTAATTCCTGCGTGCTGCTCATCTTCAGACTCCTCCGGGCTTGTGCGGCTTCGCCCCTCCGGTGGCGGTGTATGGTCTGATTGGCGGGTATTTTACCATAGAGTGGCGGGGAATACGCCGTATACTGTCTCCCGGGACGCTAGGGGAATCAGAACATATGTAGTACTATTGTGAAGTTCTCGTCGACTGAGCATTAGTCCTCGCACGTGACCAAAGAAAGGTGGTCAGCAGTAAGGCAACATTCAATACCAGTGCAGACTTAGCGGTGAATGGAACTCTCACTGCCGTCGGTTTGCCATTCATGTCCGGCGAGATGGTTGAAGTAACTATAGAGCCGATTGAAAAAGCTCTGAAACAAGAGGACCGCTATCCGATACGAGGCAATCTCAACGAGCACCTTCTTCCCTATTTGAAGTGTCGTATCAAACGACAAGAGAATCATGGCGTTTATCGAGCGGGATTCAAGTGCCGGTAAGACTTACCGCACAATTTAGGCGCTTCCAAAGTACAAGCGCATTCAATCAAAGCTGAGGAGAGAGATTGTTGTGGACTTTCAAATTGTTTCCTTCATAATCACCCTAGTTACGGGAGTAGCGTCCCTGATTCTGGCCATTTTTGCCATATGGTTAGGGAAATCGTCGGAACGCGAGAGTCGGGCTAATTTTGAACGTACCCAAAACACAATGCGAGAATACTACGAGAAGACCAAGGATGTACTGGCTGAAATAGACAAGAGAGCCGCAGTGACTGAAAAAACGGTTACTGACAGCCAGCAGCAATTGCTCGATACAGTCACGAATATCCTGAAAGAAATGGCGGTTCCAACGAAGCCAGATGTAGGCGAACAGATTGGGATGGAGTTCTTCCAGAGTTGGATGAGAGACCCCGAACAAGCTACCAAGTCGATAGAGGTCCTTCAAACATTCGTCGACAAAACAACTGAGCAACAGGTGCAGAAGCCAACGCAACAGCCCAATACTCAAAGGAAGGTAAGGCGCAGAAAGTCATGACCAACAAACTCTACTTCGGCGATAATCTCGACATCCTGCGCCAGCACGTGGCCGATGAGAGCGTCGACCTGATCTACCTCGACCCGCCGTTCAACTCCAACGCCACCTACAACGTCCTATTCCGTGAGAAGAGCGGCGAACAGTCAGCCGCGCAGATCACCGCCTTCGACGACACATGGCACTGGGGCCTGGAATCGGAAGCCGCCTACCATGACGTGGTGATGGAAGGGCCAAAGCCGTTATCCGACCTGCTGCAGGCCATGCGCTCATTCCTGGGTCAGAATGATATGATGGCCTACCTTACGATGATGGCGCAGCGAATGGTTGAGCTTCACCGAGTGCTGAAGCCAACGGGCAGCATCTATCTCCACTGTGATCCAACTTCGAGCCATTACCTGAAAATTCTGCTTGACGCTGTTTTCGGTCCTACAAATTTCAGGACCGAGATTGTTTGGAAACGCACCAGTGCCCATAACGATACAAGGCAAGGTCGTCGTCAGCATGGGCGAATACATGATACTCTGCTTTTCTATACGAAAAGTGAAGAGTGGACATGGAACCCTATCTATACTGAATACGACAGAGAATATGTTGAGAGGTTTTACAAGTACAAAGAACCTGACACGGGCCGCCTTTACCGGCTTGGGGATTTGACGGGTCCAGGAGGTGCGTCGAAGGGGAATCCACATTATGAAGTTATGGGAGTCACCCGCTATTGGCGATACAGCAAGGAAAGGATGCAAGAGCTAGTTGACCAGGGTAGAGTCATTCAAACAAAGCCTGGAGCAGTTCCAGCTTACAAACGCTATCTCGACGAAATGCCAGGAGTTTCATTGCAAGACATGTGGACAGACATCAATAACCTGTCGGCTCAGGCCAAGGAACGCCTCGGCTACCCAACCCAGAAGCCCGAAGCCCTGCTCGAACGCATCATCAACGCCAGCAGCAACGAGGGCGACATCGTCCTCGACCCCTTCTGCGGCTGCGGCACGGCTATCGCCGCGGCCGAACGGCTCAACCGCCGCTGGATCGGCATCGACGTCACCCACATCGCCATCACGCTCATCCGCCACCGTCTGCGCGATTCCTTCGGCGAGGATCTGCGTCCCTACACCGTCCTCGGCGACCCCAAAGACCTGCCCAGCGCGGCCTCCCTCGCCCAGCAGGATCGCTACCAGTTTGAATGGTGGGCGCTGGGCCTGGTGGACGCCCGCCCTGCCCAGGACAAACGCAAAGGCGCGGATTCGGGCGTGGACGGCTATATCAACTTCTTTGACGACGGCAGCGGCAAAGCCAAGCGCGTCGTCGTTCAGGTCAAGAGCGGCCACGTGCAGCGCAACCAAATCGCCACGCTCAGGGGGGACATGGAGCGCGAGAAGGCGGACATCGGCCTATTCATCACCCTGGAGCCGCCCACCAGGCCGATGCGCAGCGAAGCGGCCGCGGCCGGCTTCTACGAACCGAGCCACTTTCTAGAGCACAAGTTCCCGCGCGTGCAGATCCTCACCATCGAGGAGTTGCTGTCCGGCGCACAGGCGCAATACCCGCGCTTCGCGCCCGAGGCGACCTTCCGCAAAGCGCCGCGTCGTTTACGTCAGCAGAGTGAACAGAAACGGATGATTTGAGTTATGGATGACTACGCGAATTTTCGTCTGCAGGACTGCCCACCATGACGATCTCCAAAATCAGAATTACCAACTTCAAGAGTTTCGAGGACCAGACGGTTGAATTGAACGGCTTCAACCTGCTGGTCGGCGCGAACGCTTCGGGCAAATCCAACGTCGTTCAGGCCTTCAAGTTCCTGCGCGACATCGCTACGCACGGACTGGAGGACGCCATCTCGCTGCAGGGCGGGGTGGAGTACCTGCGCAACTATGGGATAGCTGCAAGTGAGCCTCTCTCATTTCAATTGACTCTTCGAGGTGAATCTCACAAGGTGGACAGAAGAGTAGATGTGGGCGAAGGCTTTGATGCCAAGAAAGTTCAAGGGCTCTCGATTCAAATTCCTCAAGAGCTTGAGTCGTTCAACTATGAGTTTTCGCTTAGATTTCAAGAGAGAGGAGGTGAATACTTCGTTGAACGAGATAGAATGACTCTCAACTATGCACATGAGAATCCTGCCAATGCATGGGAGAGTGCTAGCGACTCCGTACAAATAACTGCCGAGAACTCTTCTGGCAAGCTTAGAGTCAGGTCAACGGTTCCGAAAATGGAACACCTATCTTCACTTGGAGGCGAGCAGATTGCCGAGAAGACACTTCTGGTTGAAACGCCTATTCTTCACCTTGTTGCAGGTACAAATATGGATTGGTTTAAGGAAATTGGCATCTACGATATTGATCCGAGAAGAGCCAAAGAAGTCATACCAGTCGCCGGCCGCTCAGTACTGGAGACGGACGGCAGCAACTTGGCCGTTGTACTCAAAAAGCTGCTCAGCGACAAAGACACCAGACGAAGTGTCCGCAATCTGTGCCAGTACAATCTTCCCTACCTCAAGGACCTGGGGATTGAACAACTGGCAGACAGGTTTATAACCATAAAGGCTCGGGAAACTTTCACCGAAGACAAGGAACTGCCAGCCTTCCTATTCTCCGACGGAACGGCCAATATAATTGCTATCGTTGTCGCGCTCTTCTTTCAGAAACAGAAACGGTTCGCCATTTTCGAAGAGCCAGACAGTCACCTGCACCCCAAGGCACTCTCTGGGCTGATGGAACTGTTTAAAGTGGTGTCCGAACGGAGACAGATCCTTGTGACCACACACAATCCGGAGGTTGTTAAGTACACAGGTATCGAGAAAATCCTTCTGGTAAGCCGTGACAAGAACGGCTTCAGCCGCATAACAAGGCCCGCCGCCAGTGAGCATGTCAGGATTTTTCTGGAACATGATTTGGGAGTTGAAGACCTCTTTATTGACAATCTGTTGGGTGCAGAACATTGAACTATCGGCGGCTCCATATATTGGTGGAGGGAAACGACGACGAGAGATTCTTCGAGAGCGTCATTAAGCCCATTTGTGAAAATGAATACAACATCGTGCAATGCTGGCAGTATAGCCAGAAGAAGAAAGAGAAAATAAACAGCTTCCTGAACAGTATCAGGTCCATGCAGGATGCTGGCCTGGCCGACATAATAATCGTGGCGGACCTGGATGAGTCTCCTTGTGTGACTGACAGGAAAGAGCGCGTTCTTTCCAGTTTCAGATCTCTATCTGCGAACGCTTCAGAGCTCATTGATCCTCGCAGTTCGATTCGAATCTTGATTGTGTGCAGAGAGATTGAGAGTTGGTATCTCGCGGGTCTGAACGCCAGTGAATGTGAGAGGCTGGGAATCTCTACAGGTCTGCATAACACCGACCATCTCACGAAAGAGCGGTTTCTCGGCCTGATGCCAAAAAGATACAACTCAAGAGCAGAATTCATGCTTGAAATCTTGCAAGTGTTCGATCAGGATACGGCGCGCTCCAAGAACACTTCGTTCGGCTACTTCATGCGGAAATACGAATCGGACGAATATTAGACACGATCACACCCCATTCACTCTCAAACAGCACACTCGGAGGACAATGTGAACGTAGAAGTCCGCGACGAACGACTCCGCGCCGTCATCGGCGACCACGTTGAGATCGAGGAGGTCGGCGGCGGTTTTGAATTCACCGAGGGACCGATCTGGAACCATGTCGAGAAGCACCTCATCTTCAGTGACATACCGGGCAACATCATGCGCCGCTGGCGGCCCGACGGCAGCGTAGAGACCTGGCGGCAGCCGAGCAACATGGCCAACGGCAACGCTTATGATCGGGAGGGGCGCGTCGTCACGTGTGAACATGCGACGAGTAGGGTAACCCGGACTGAACGAGACGGATCGGTTACGACGCTGGCCGCGCATTACGGCGAAGAGGAGCTCAACAGCCCAAATGACATCGTGGTGAAGGGTGACGGCACAGTCTATTTCACAGATCCCGGTTTCGGTCGGATGGAATACTATGGCTTGCCCCGCCCGCAGGCGCTTGACTTTCAGGGCGTATACCGGCTCGACCCGGACAGCGGCGAACTGACACTGCTCGTCGACGATTTCGACCAGCCCAACGGCCTCTGTTTCTCACTGGACGAGTCGCAACTCTTCATAAACGACACGATGCGGGCGCACATTCGCGTCTTTGATGTAAACAGTGAAGGTGTACTCGAAAACGGCCGCGTCTGGGCCGAGGTCACAGGGGGCCGCGATGGCGCGCCCGACGGCATGAAGGTCGACAGCCAGGGCAACCTCTTTGTTACAGGGCCGGGGGGAATCCACGTTTTTGACCCGGACGCCGCCTGTCTCGGCGTTATCAAGATGCCTCAGGGCTGTGCAAACTTCTGTTGGGGCGACGACGACTTGAAAAGCCTGTTTGTCACTGCCAGCACGTCGCTCTACCGCGTACGGGTCCAGGTCGCAGGGAGACGCATGTTTTGAGGGTGAACGCCTTGGCCGGGCTCGGGTCCTGCAAGGTAGGTGGTGACAGAGTTGGGTTGGCGCGCCTAAGTGCGGGCAGGGGTGGATGGAAGCGTGTCGCGCGCAGGCCTGGCCGGCGGCGCTTGCTGGATGGCCGCAAAGGGACGGGCCGGGGCGGGCGGGTGGGCGTGCCGGGGGTAGACGTTTGTCGCAAGGCTACCCGTTCCCTGCATGCCCCGCCCCGTTGCGCAGGCATATTGGCGGCGGGCGGCGTGCGGTTGCGCAGGGGTGTGTTGGATGGCGCGAAGGGCGGGGCGCGGAGGGGCCGCGAACCGATGGCACTGGCGTATGGACCGTAGGGTGGGGGTTGGGGGAGGCCCCGAGGACAAGGGAGAGGCGGGCAAACGTCCAGGGAATTGCGGATTGGGCCGCCTGAGATGGTAGTGTTTCCTTTGGCCGGAGTTTGCGGCGACGAAACTTTCAAGGAGTCAGGAGAGCGCAGGCAATGATTGCACTGGATGTCTATTTCAATGCGAAGGACGGCGAAAGCGCCGAGCTTGAACGGGTGATTGTGGAGGTATGGATGGAGGCGATGCGTCAGCAGCCGGGCTTTGTGAACGCGACACTGATGACGCCGTTGCCGCAGGAGGAGCTGGAGGCGATGGGCGCGGTGAGGCCGCCGTTCTCGCACGAGGTGCTTTCCTACTGGGAGAGCGAGGAGCTGCGCCAGGCGTGGGTAGGCCGCGACATCCACCAGGAGGTCTGGCCCCAGGTCGAGGCGGCGGCTGAGATGATCATGTATACGGTGTCAAACTGCGACGAGAGCTGGAATCTTTGATCGCCCGGGGCAGGAGCGCCGGGGCGGCTTCGCGTGACACGCTCAGGCGGTCCTGACCCCATCTTCCTGGAACTGGGCATCGACGACGGCGAGAATTGCGACATTGACGATGTCCACGACCTCTGCGCCGGTTTCGAGCACGTGAATGGGTTTGCCCATACCCACGAGGATGGGGCCGATCGCTTCGGCGCCGCCGAGGCGGTGGAGCAGCTTGTAGGCGGTATTGGCTGAGGCCAGCTCGGGAAAGACCAGGACGTTTGCGTCCTCAATTGCGCTAAAGGGATAGTGGCGGCGCATCAGGTCGGGCACGACGGCGACGTCTGCCTGCATCTCGCCGTCAATCTGCAAGGCGGGCTGCTGGGCTTTGACAAGCTCAGTGGCCCGTTGCACTTTGTCGACCTGAGGATGGCGCGTGCTGCCAAAGTTGGAGAAGCTGAGCATGGCGACGCGCGGCTCTACGTCGAACTGCCTGGCCACATCAGCGGCGTTGATGGCGATTGCGGCCAGGGTCTCGGCGTCAGGGTCGATGTTCACGGTGGCGTCGCTGAAAAAGTAGATGCGGTCGCGCACGATCATGAGGTATACGCCGCTGAGGACACCTCTTTCGGGCGCGGTGCCCACGATTTGCAGTGCAGGCCGCAGGACATCGGGATAGTTATAGGTCAGGCCGGAGATGAAGGCGCCGGCGTCTCCGTTGAGCACCATGGCGGGCCCGAAGAAGTTGGCCTGGCGCATCAGTTCATTGGCCCGGGCCAGGGTAACGCCCTTGCGCTTGCGCTCCTGGTAGAAGGCGGCGGCGTAGTCGCGGTATTTGGGATCCTGGTGCGGATTGATGACCGTGGGCCGGTAATCCAGCCTGAGCTCCTCGCAGCGGACGCGAATCACTTCGGGGTTGCCCAAAAGGACGGGGGCGCCGATTCCTTCGGACTCGACCGCGTAGGCCGCGCGGATGATCTTGGGGTTTTCGCCCTCGCCGAAAACGACGCGCTTTGGATTCTGCCTGGCCTTGCTCTGCTGCGTGCGCATTACCTGCACGCCTTTGCCGATACGGAGGGCGAGCTCGTCGAGGTAGACATCCAGGTCGATGTCGCGGCGGGCCACGCCGGTTTCCATCGCGGCCCTGGCCACGGCGGGGGCAACCCACATCAGGACGCGGCTGTCGAGCGGCTTGGGGATGATGTATTCGGGCCCGAACTGCAGTGTGTCGAGGCCGTAGGCTTTGAGGACGCTGTCGGGCACGTCCTCCTTGGCCAAGTCGGCCAGGGCACGCGCCGCGGCCAGCTTCATCTCCATATTGATGGCTTTTGCGCGCACGTCGAGGGCGCCGCGGAAGATGAAGGGGAAGCCGAGCACGTTGTTGACCTGGTTGGGGAAGTCACTGCGCCCGGTGCCCATGATGACGGTGTCGTTGCGTGATGCCACGGCGTCGGGATAGGGGATTTCCGGATCGGGATTGGCCATGGCGAAGACGATGGGGTCGTCCGCCATGGAGCGCACCATGCCCGGTGAGACCGCGCCGGCGACCGAGAGGCCGATGAGCACGTCGGCTCCGGCCATTGCCTCGCCCAGGGTCCGGGCGTCGGTGGCGGAGGCGTACTCCTCCTTCCACTCATTCATGTTGTCGGTGCGGCCCTCGTAGATGACGCCGCGGCTGTCGCACATGATGATGTTCTTCTTTTCGGCGCCCAGGGCGACATAGATGTCTGCGCAGGCGATGGCGGAGGCGCCGGCGCCGTTGATGACGATGCGGGCCTCGTCGAGGGGTTTGCCTGCGATTTCGAGGGCGTTCAGAAGCCCGGCGCCCGAGATGATGGCGGTCCCGTGCTGGTCGTCGTGGAAGACTGGGATGTCGAGCCGGGATTGGAGGGTCTGCTCGATGAGGAAGCACTCGGGCGCCTTG
Source organism: Caldilineaceae bacterium (assembly GCA_022824685.1). Classification (GTDB taxonomy): domain Bacteria; phylum Chloroflexota; class Anaerolineae; order Caldilineales; family Caldilineaceae; genus Bin5. The sequence goes on along the minus strand of JAJDZJ010000222.1, from coordinate 19,187 downwards.
ATGTCTTCGAGGTTGATGCCGCCGAAGGTCGGGGCGATCAGTTCGCAGAAGCGCACCATTTCGGCTGCGTCTTCGGTGTCCACTTCGATGTCGAATACATCGACGTCCGCAAAGCGTTTGAATAGGACGGCCTTTCCTTCCATGACCGGTTTGGAGGCGAGGGCGCCGCGATTGCCAAGGCCAAGAATGGCGGTGCCGTTGCTGATGACAGCGACAAGGTTGCCCCGGGAGGTGTAGTCGAAGGCGTCTTCGGGGCTGGCTGCGATCTCCAGCACAGGGTGCGCCACGCCAGGTGAGTAGGCCAGGGAGAGGTCCAGCTGTGTTTCCATGGGCTTGGTCGGCGTGATTGTGAGCTTGCCGGGGCGGCCGTTGGCGTGGTAGTCGAGGGCATCCTGTTTTGTCAGCGTCATCTGGTTTCTCCCCAGTTATTTTGCAGTCGAACTGCTCTCATTGTAAGTGAAGTCGCGCGGATACGCACACTGGGCGGAGCGGAGAAGCGCCGGTCGTCAGGTTCACAATTGGGTGACGGAATCTCGGCGAGCCAGGCATCGGCGTCGCGGCGAAGCAGAGGGACGGCGTTTGAGCTGTACAAGGCGGGCGGGGAAATTTGTCAAAGGCCGGAAACGTGCTATACTCTCGCCGGAAGCGCAACCGCAGTGGCCTTCGCCCCCGAAGGTTCGTCCAGCGTACTGTTTGGGCATTTGGCGGCGCAACCCCCCTGGTTCCGGCCGGGTGAACTCCCGAAAGCGGTCCAACTAAAGATTGGAAGTAATCAGTATGGCGACAGTGGCTGACCTGTCTGATGTCCGCGGCGGTGGCGCGACCAGCCCGCTATCGATACTCGGCGCTATCTAGGGCTCCTATTTTTTCCGCAAGTTTCTGCGTGCGCTGGCCACGATCTTCATTGTTACCACGATCATCTTCTTTCTGGTTCGTCTGCTGCCGGGCAATCCCATTGAGATCTATGTGAACCAGCTGATCGTCACCTACGGCATGCCGGTTCATGAGGCCAAGGACCAGGCGGCGGCCCTCTTTGCCATCGACCTGGAACAGCCGGTCATACTCCAGTATTTCTCCTATCTGCAAAACCTGGCGCGGGGCAATTTCGGCCAGTCGGTCCTGTCACCCGGGACGACCGTAACCGAGGTGATCCTGCGCTTCTTGCCCTGGACCTTATTCAGCGTTGGGCTGGGACTTCTGATCAGCTTCACGATCGGCGTTCTGCTGGGCGTAATCATGGCCTACCGCCGCGACAGCTATCTCGACCATGGGTTGACCGTGCTGAGTTCGGTCGTGAGTTCGGTCCCTGATTTCCTTATCGGTCTGTTGATCGTGGTGTGGTTGGGCGTACAGTGGAAGATCCTGCCGATCGCGGCGATGCGGGGCGCGTACTCGTCGGGGATGACGCCGGGGCTGAACCTGGACTTTTTTCTTGACGCCCTCTTTCACGGCGCCTTGCCGATCTCAACATATGTACTGACCAGTGTTGGATTCTGGATGTTGAGCATGAAGAGCAACACGATCAGCACGCTGGGCGAGGACTATGTGACGATTGCCAAGGCGCGCGGGCTGAAGGAGTGGCGCATCACAACAGCCTATGTGGGGCGAAATGCGATCTTGCCTCTGTTCACGATTCTGACGATCCGGATAGGTTTTGTGGTGGGCGGTTCGCTGCTTGTGGAGCAGATTTTCGAGTATGGCGGGATTGGCCGCATGTTGGGCCAGGCGATCAACCAGCGGGACTATACGCTGATGCAGGGCATCTTCCTGATCATTACGTTTTCCGTGATCTTCGCCAACTTCTTTGCCGATGTTCTGTACGGCTGGCTCGACCCACGCATCAAGTTGCAGGACAATTGAGCGCTGAGCCTTGGATTCGCGGAAGAAGGAACGGGTGATGCGGAAAATCGGAACCATGGGAGGCCGGGAGTAGAGATATGACGGCAAATGCGATGGACAGCAAACAGGCCGACGGGGTCATCGCCGGAGCATGGAAAGGATTTCGGACCGGTGTGCGCCTCCTGGCCTACAATCGCGTAGGCTTTATCGGTTTCATCGTTGTCCTGTTTGTCGTTCTGCTTTCCTACGCAGGACCCGTCTTCATCGAACTGGACACAAAGACCAAGATCGACAGGATCTACATCACGCCGACCCTTGAGCATCCCTTGGGAACTGATCACCAGGGCCGGGACATCTGGTCGCAGATCGTAAACGGCGGCAAGGACGTAATCTATGTCGCTTTTTTGGCGGCCCTGATATCGACGTTGATCGCGGTTGTGTTTGGGACGATGAGCGGCTTTATCGGGGGCTGGATGGACAGCGCCATAATGTCGGTGACCGACATTATTCTCACGATCCCCCAGTTCCCGCTCCTCGCGGTGCTGGCTGCCTTTATCTCGTTGAACAGTCTGACCTTTCTCGGCATTCTGATGGGGCTGCTCAACTGGCCGACGCTTCTGCGGGCCCTGCGCGCCCAGGCCTTGTCGCTCAAACAGCGAGATTTTATCGAGGCGGCCAGAGCGCTGGACCTGGGGGTGTGGCACATTGTGCTCCGGGAGATGGTGCCCAACATGATGCCGTATATCGTTGTCAGTTTCGCGCTTGGGATGACCTTCGCCGTTTACCAGCAGGCCGGGCTTGTTTTCCTGGGGCTGGTGCCGATCAGCGCCGGCAACTGGAGCGTGATGATTCAGCTGGCCTGGGTGCGGGGCGCGATCTTCTATAAGGACAGCGTCTGGTACATTATGGCTCCGATTGTGGCGATTGCGATTTTGCAGCTGGCGATAATTTCGATGACCCGTTCGCTTGAGTTGGTGTTCAACCCCCGCTTGCGAGCGAGCGAGTAGAGAGAGAAACGGTCGAAGAGGCGTATGAGCCAAACTACGGACCTTTCCTGGCGCCAAGGCAGTGAAGAAAACGGCAGCCAGCCGCCGCTGAGTCTGCGTGACGTTCATGTCAGCTATCGAACGCGCAAGGGCAGTGTGCAGGCGGTGCGGGGAGTCACGTTGGACCTGCTGACCGGTGAGAGCCTGGCCCTGATTGGTGAGAGCGGCTCCGGCAAGACCACGTTGGGGCTGGGCATCGTTCGGTTGCTGGTCGATACGGCGGAGGTGAGCCCTGGCCGGATCATTTACCGGCGAGACGGCCGGGAGCTGGACGTGTTGGAACTGGCCGAGGGGCCTCTGCGCGAGTTCCGCTGGCGGGACTGCGCAATGGTCTTTCAGTCGGCGTTGAATGCGTTCAATCCTGTGCTGAAGATGTGGGACCAGGTGTGGGATACCGCCAAGGCGCACCGGTGGAACAACCGCGAGGAGGTCCGCGAGCGGTTCCTGGACCTGCTTCGCTTTGTGCAGTTGGATCCCTCGCGGGTGATTGACTCATACGCGCACGAGCTGAGCGGAGGGATGCGGCAGCGCACTCTGCTGGCCATCTCCCTTTTGCTTGACCCGCAGATACTGATACTGGATGAGCCAACGACTGCGCTGGACATTTTGACACAGCGGACGATCATCGATCTGTTGCGCCGGTTGAAGGAAGACCTGCATTTTACGATGCTGTTCATCTCGCACGACCTGGCGATTGCGGCGGAGCTGGCGGACCGGGTTGCGACGATGTACGCGGGTCAGGTAGTGGAGCTGGGCCCGGTGGAAGATATCTTCTACCGGCCGCGCCATCCGTATTCTTTGGGGTTGATCCGGGCGGTGCCGACGGTGACGGGCGGCTTTGAGGAGCTGTCGTCGATCCCTGGATCTCCGCCCGATCTGATTAATTTGCCGTCGGGTTGCAAGTTCCATCCGCGCTGCCCGTTTGCCAGTGTGCGCTGCAGCATTGAAGAGCCGGTTCTGGAGCGAGTCGGCGCCAATCACCTGGCCGCATGCTGGCACAGCGACCTGGTGCAGGAGGACATTGAACGCAACGGGCTGCGAGGACGCCGAGACTGACGGCTTTTATGCCGCCGACGGCGGCCGTCGTATCAGGGATTCCGGGCGCGGCCAGTGGGGACCGCTGCAGATGACGCCAATTATCGAACTGCGCAACGTAACCAAGACATTCGGGAGCGGCCGCGACCAGGTCACTGCGGTCGATTCGATTTCTCTGGATATCGAACCAGGCGAGATCGTGTGCCTGGTCGGCGAGAGCGGGTGCGGCAAGAGCACGACAGGCCGCATGGTCGTCGGGCTCCTGCCGCCATCGGGAGGGCAGATCCTCTATGAGGGGCAGGACATAGCCGCGATGAATAAGCCGGACTATCAGCAGTACCGGCGGGCGGTGCAGATCATTCATCAGGACCCTTACGCTTCGCTCAACCCTACCCAGACTGTGCGTCAGATGATCGTGACCCCGCTGGTGCGACACCAGATGCACAGTTCGGGCGCGAACGGCGCCGGGGGCGGCCGGAGGGGGCGGCGGCGAGACATTGAGCGGCGGGCGGCTGAACTGCTCGAAATTGTCGATCTGACGCCGGTGGGCGACTTTCTGGACAAGTACCCGCATCAGTTGAGCGGAGGGCAGCGTCAGCGTGTTTCGGTTGCAAGGGCGTTGACGGTGGAGCCGAAATTCATCGTGGCCGACGAGGCGGTTTCGATGGTGGATGTGTCGATTCGCGTGAGCCTGCTGAACATGCTGTACAGGCTCAAAGACGAGTTCGACGTGACCTTTCTCTTTATCACGCATGACCTGGCGCTGGCGAAATACTTTGCCTGGGAAGGGCGCATCACGGTTATGTACTTGGGGCGGATTGTCGAAGAAGGGCCTACGCCGCGCCTGATCACCGATTCCCGGCACCCCTATACGCAGGCGCTGCTGGGGGCGGTGCCGGAGGCCGACCCGGAGCTGGCGAAGAAGAAGGTTCACATTGAACTGCGGAGCGCGGAGATTCCCAGTCTGCTGAATCTGCCTTCGGGCTGCACCTTTCACCCGCGCTGCCCTTACGTTGTTGAAGGTGAGTGCGACGTTGCCGTTCCCCAGCTGGAAGGGATTTCAGATGGGGGGCGCGTGGCCTGCCCAGTGCGCATGTCAGAGCCGACTCAGATCATTTGAGCGACTATGCTGGTTTTTCTGAAGTCGCAGCGTAGGCATGATTGGTCACAACCAGGGGACCATGGACCCATTTTTAGGTAGAGCGGCCTTTCACATTGGCTTCTACATATCATTTGTCGCTGGCGCGCTCCTGTTGTTTCTGGAAAAGGGGACCGCCGAATACGTGATTACCCAGTTTACGCTGGGCATAGGGCTCGTCTATTTGCTACTGGTTGTAATACTCGTGCAGTGGGGGAAGCGCAGGGAGCAGTGAGCCTGGCAGGCGGGCGCCTGAGGGCGCTGCCGTGCGCGGATTCGGTTGCTATCGCTTTCCCACATCAAAACTCACATATCCTTAGGAGGATGAAGAATGAACAGAAGACTTTTGTTTGCGCTTGCGCTGATTGCGGCGCTCGTCATCAGCGCCTGCGGCGCGCCGGCGGCTGACATGGGCGGCGGCGAGGCGGCTCCGGCTGCCGCTGAGGAAGAGGCCGCCCCGGCGGCATCGGGCGTCTCTGAGTTCCATCCCGCGTGGCCATACGCGCCCCCGCCCACCGGTCACTTCAACACGTGGGTGACAAATGGGATGACCTTGGGCATCTACCGGGCGCTGATGGAGCCGCCGTTGTTCATGTTCCTGTGGGCCGACGGCAGCTGGATGCCGGTGGCCGGAGAGGCCTGGGAGTGGGTTGATGACGTGACGTTGCGCGTCAATCTGATCCAGGGCGCGCAGTGGAGCGACGGCAGCAACTTCACTTCGCAGGATGTTGTTGACACGTTTGCCATTTCCCGCCTGCTGAGCCAGACGGTGTGGCGCTTCCTGGATGATGTTCAGGCGGTGGACGACCACACGGTCGACTTCGTTCTGAGCGGCCCGTCGACGACGGTACCCCGCCGTGTGCTGCGCGAGGTGCATATCACGGCATCGTCAGTCTATGGCGACTTCGCCCAGCGCACACGCGACCTGGTCGAGGCCGGCATGACGAACGAGGACGACGAGTGGAAGCAGCTGTTGCAGGAGTTCAATGAGCTGCGCCCGGACGAGATGGTCGTTCTTGGACCCTACGCGATTGACCCGGGCAGCATTACCGAGTCTCAGATGATTCTGAACAAGGTTGAGACTTCCTACTGGGCCGATACGGTGCGCTTCGACCGGATGGTCAACTACAATGGCGAAACGCCGGTCGTGACGCCTCTCGTTCTTTCCGGCGATGTCGACTATGCCACGCACGGTTTCCCGCCGGCCACGGAACGCGAGTTCATGTCACTGGGCTACCGCATCATCCGCGCGCCGATTTACAGCGGGCCGGCACTGTACTTCAACCACACGATCCATCCCTTTGACGTGAAAGAAGTGCGGCAAGCGCTGGCTTACGCCATCAACTTTGAAGAAAACGCGTTTATCTCTCTGGCCGAGTCGGGCGTTGCGCAGGAGTGCATGTGCGGATTCTCCGACAACATTACGCCGCTGTGGCTGAGCGATGATACGCGGGCCAACCTCAACCCGTACAGCCAGGACCTAGAGACCGCCGAGCAGATGTTGCTCGACATCGGCTTCAGCCGGGACGACGACGGTGTCTGGATCGATGACACGGGCGCCCGGATGGAGTGGGAGCTGACGGCGCCGGCCGAGTATGCCGACTGGTCTGCCGCGGCGGAGAATGTGGCGGAGCAGCTGACCGCGTTTGGCTTCCAGACGAGCTTCCGCGGCGTGAACTTCCAGCAGCATCCGATCGACATCAATGAGGGCAAGTTCGAGCTTGCGATTCGCGGCTGGGGCGCGGGCAATCCGCACCCGTCCTTCTCATACGAGAATGACTTCAGCACGCACAACGCAGCGGCGACCGGCGTAGGCGCGTCGGGCGCCGGCAGCATCGAACTGCCGGGTATGTCCTTCGATCTGAACGTCAGCACCGACAGTGTTGGCGACATGGACCTGTGGGCGCTGACCAAAGAGGCCGGCTCCGGCGGCGACGCCGCGATGCAGGTCGCGGCGCTGGACACGATTGCCATGGCCTACAACGAATTGCTGCCGCAGATTCCTCTGTGGGTGCGCTACGGCAACAATCCGGTTCCGAGCCGCTTCGCCAGCGGATGGTTGCCGGAAGGCGATCCGATCTACGTCAACAGCCCCTACGCCGACTCCTTTGTCGTTATCCAGATTCTGACCGGACAGTTGGGCCCGGCGGAATAGGCGAAACAGGAACAGTTCTCAAGAATTGAGACGATAGCAGGAGGGCCGGCACAGGCGTGCCGGCCCTTTCCTTTGGCTTTGGCGGCTGCAGCGGCCGGTCAGGCAGGCAGTGCGCCTTCGTTACATGAGAGGGCAATATGAACACACAGTTGACCCAGGAACAGATCAGCTCATACCGGAAGAACGGGTTTGTCGTTCTTCACGACTTCCTAACGCCAGAGGAGCTCGAGGAGTGGCGACGGGCGGTGGACGGGGCGGTGCGCAAGCGGGGCGAGCAGAGAATGATTCACCAGGAGGTGGATGAGGAGCGGGAAGAGAGCTACTACGATTACGTGTTCGTGCAACGCATCAACCTGTGGCAGGACAATCCAGGCGTAAGGCGGTTGATTCTGGACTCCCGGTTGGGCAAGATGGCGGCCGATCTGGCCGGTGTGGACGGCATGCGACTCTGGCATGACCAGGCGTTGATCAAGCAGCCCTGGGCCAACCCGACCGGATGGCATCTGGACAATCCCTACTGGTCGTATTCATCGCGCGAGACACTGAGCCTGTGGGTTGCTCTGGATGACGCGACGCTGCAGAACGGTTGCCTGTATTTTCTGCCCGGCAGCCACAAGTCGGCCACCTTCGAGAACGTGAACATAGGCGAAAACATCAGCGACATTTTTCGCGTTTACCCTCAGTGGAAGGAGATTATGGCGGCGCCGGCGGAGATGAAGGCAGGCTCATGTTCGTTCCACAACGGCCTGATCGCGCATGGGGCCGGGCCCAACATGACGCCGGGTTGGCGCCGGGCGATGACCTGTGGCTTCATGCCTGACGGCTGCACTTTCAATGGCAAACAGAACATACTTACGGATGAGCAGTTTGCCAGCTACGAAATCGGCGACGCGCTCGACGACGACCGCCAGAATCCTCTCGTATTTCACCGTGTCAAGCCGTACGAGGAGAAGCTGAGGGAACGGTTCGCGGACGGAGGGTAAGAGGAGCGTTCTGACTAAGTGGGGAGAACTGTAGGGAAACTGCAGGGGAAGAAGAAGCTATCCACGGAGGAATGGGCAAGAGGGGTAGACAACACCTTTTTGATCCACGGAGGGGCACGGAGGGACACGGAGAAGGGCAGAGGAACTGCGGGGGAAGGGCGCGAGGGAGGTGTTGGCGTTTCTGAATGGAGGAGGGTTTCTGTGCGGCGGAGCTTGGGAACCCCTGGTACGACAACCGCGCTTGTGTTGGCCGAAGACCGAAAGAGCAAAAAGAGGCGAAGAAGTGACTGCGCCGAAGCTGTTCATACAGTTCCGCTGTTATTCCAAATGCGCTTTCGCAACCACGTTGTCTCCGGAAAAACTGCAAATCCGTGAATTGCGGCTGTAGTACTAGGGATGGAACTGCAGTGGACAGTGGGAGGCGGGAGGGGGAGAGGCCTCGGAGCGGACAAGCGGGTGATCGGCGGGGAGGGCGCCCACAAGGGGCGCCCCTACAGGGCAAGGCAGGGGCCGCAGACGATGCGCGGCGAAGACGCGAGGGGGGCGCGGGGGCGCTTCCAGGCAGCGGGGCAAATATCTTGGGGCGGGGCAAAACAGGCGCAAATTTGAGGTTGCCTTTGGAAAGCACAATAAGGCCTGCCGGCCGCTTCGCTGGACTACCCCAAATCTGGACCGCGCCCTGTGTGTGAAATGGGGCGATTGACAATTGACGGGCGCTATGTTAGGATTCGCGCCATCCAATTTTTCCTCTCGCAGCACTACTACTATACGAATCCACTTCACGCTGAGGAGAACGCTTCGTGTTGAATGTTGCCATCATTGGGTTGGGAAACATTGGCAAGACGCACGCCGGTGTCTACCAGGCCAGCGACCGCGCCCGCCTGGCCGCGGTCTGTGATATGGACGAAGGCATCGCGGACGCGGCCGCGCAACAGTTTGGCGTTCCAGCCTACTATAGCGTGGCAGAACTGCTTGATGCCGTTGAATTGGATGCGGTGAGTGTCACCACGGCCGGTCCGGAAAACGGCGGGCATCACTATGAGCCGGTCATGGAGTGCCTGGACGGCGGGCTACATGTTCTATGCGAAAAGCCTATTTCAAACAATATTGAACATGCGCGCGAGATGGTGGCCAGGGCGGATGAGACAGGTCTCTACTTCGGCATCAACCTCAATCACCGCTTCGTGCCGCCGGCGGCGAAGGCCAAAGAGTGGGTGGAGGAGGGAAGGTTGGGCGATCTGCTGCTGATGAATATGACCATGTGGATCGGCAACCCGAATGACACGTCGCCCTGGTTTCACATGCGGGCGCTGCATCCGCACAGCCTCGACATCATGCGCTATTTCTGCGGAGACGTGAAGCGAGTCCACGGATTCTTCAACCAGGCGCCGGGCCGGGTCTGTTACTCCAATGCGCAGGTGAATCTGGAGTTCGAAAATGGCGTTGTCGGTCATTTGACGGGCAGTTACGACACGAATCCGCGGCACAACCTGGAGCGTTGCGAAGTCATGGGGACAGGCGGCCGTTTTGTGCTGGACAATCTGTACCAGGAGTTGACGCTTTACCCCCGAGGAAGCGATGAGCTGACGGTTGTTCGCAACAGCATCATGGGTGGGCTAAGCGGTTTCGACGCCACCTTTACGAACCGCATCAGTCGCTGGATTGAGCAGGTGGACGGTGGAGCGCCGCGAGACGAGATCGAGGCATCGGGCCGCGAAGGTTTGGCCGTTCAGGAGATCATCGAGGCCGCCATTCGATCGCACGGGAGCGGGAAAGCCGAGGATGTGGCGGCGACTTGAGGATCTGCGCAACTTCTGTGGAAGCAGGGCTGGTTGCTGACCGTCAGACCCGTGCCTGAAGAGCTGGACCCGTTTTTGCGTTACACCGAAGATCGGAGCAACCCGTTCCAGCGCCGGCGCGACGAGCAGGAGCAAGTGCATCCGATGGCCGGCGATGAGGTGGTCTTCTACAGTCGCATTCCCCACCAGGGCGCGAAGGTTGGGCCGGACCGGGAAGGCGAGATTCGCGCGAAAATCGTTCTCCACTATCAGCAGAATCCGATGTTTCCCGGTATCAAGATTGTCGGCGATCCCCAGTTCACACTGGACACACTGGGGCACGCGGGCACGATTCCTTTTGCCGAGCCAAATTGAGGGCATAGCCGATTCAGTTCAGACAGAACGAAAGGGAGAAGTCGATGAAACATTACCGAACAGCGCTTGGATTTGTTCTTCTCTTGTCGCTTGCGCTCGCGGCGGCATGCGGGGCGCCGGCTGACAGCGGCATGACTGCCGATGAAGCCCCGGCCGCGGAAGAGGCCGCAGCTGACGACGAAGTCGTCGAAATTGAGGAAACAGAGGAAGAGGCGATGGAGTTGAGCGGCGAAATCGTCGTCAGCATTGCCTCCAACGACGTGCAGACCTATCAGGCGATTGCGGATGCCTACATGGAATTGCACCCGAATGTGGACGTTCTGGTCGAGTTGAAGGCGCCCGGCGTTGACGCATATCTGCAGTGGATTCGCACGCAGTTCACTTCGGAAGTGCCGCGTGTGTCGATCATCGAGTCGCCCCATCTGCGCGAATTCGCCCAAGAGGGGCGGCTGATCGACTGGGGTCCGTACCTGAACAAGGAGAATCCCTATACGGGAGCGCAATGGGAAGACAGCTTTGAGGAGTGGGGTTTGAATCTGGTACGCGATCCAAATACGGGTCAGATGTTTACCATGCCCTACATGTCAGTACAGACCTTCTGGCTCTATAACAAGGCCCTCTTTGAGCAGGCCGGCATCACGGACGTGCCGCCTCAGCCGACCTGGGATCAGTTTGTTGAATGGAATGAGAAACTGAGGGACTCCGGCGTCATTCCGATCGCAATGGAGGGCACGACCGAACAGATTTGGGGCGGCGGCAGGATGCCGTGGCTGATGCGTTCGGCGATGGACCAGTACCATCGCGACGAGTTGCCGCTGATCCAATGCCAGGAAGGGGACTGGTGCTTCCGCGAAGGCATTGACGACATTTGGGAGTACGATCCCACTGATGTGCGCAACGACGATCCGGACCGGGTCTCGGTGAATGTATCGCGCCATCTGGCGGCCCTGCGCGACGGCGCGATCAATTTCAACAACGAGTGCACGGTCGAGATGATGACACAGATCGGGCGCGTATTCCAGACAGCAAATGGATTTGTGCCGGAGGGGTGGACCGGCATGACCGATGCGTACCCGCTCTTCCTGACACAGCAGGCGGCCATGCGGATGGTGCACGGCGGCATCTACACCAGCCTGCCCAAGGACATTCGCGCGCTTGCCCAAGGTGAGTACGGCGGCCAGGCTGAGGTGACGGAAGAGGATTCGGCCGCCGCAGTCGAGTTTGAATACGGCCGCTTCGCGTTCCCCAACATCGAAGGCTCGTGTGTTCAGGGAACCGCGCGCGCAAACGAGTTGACCCAGGGCTACCTGGCGCTGCCGCTGAAAGACCGGGCGCAGAATGACCTAGAGGTAGATTTCGTCATGTTCTGGACGAGCCCCCAGGGCATGCAGGTCTTCCTGGAAAACAAGCTGGATCCGGAGAACCTGCAGGGCGGCATCGCCGGACCACCGTTGATCAAGAACGTGTCGCTTCCGGGCGAGTGGGAGGAAGTGTTCGCGCAGAGTGTCTTTGTCGGCAACTATGAAAAGCCTGGCGCGCCCGGCGACGCTGTAGCCCGCGGCTTCTTCAAGTATGAAGAGACGAAGCGGGAATGGTCGATCATGGTGCAGGAGTTCTTCGAAGGCAAGATAACGGCAGAGGAGTTTGCGGCTGGCTATCAGGATCTTCTCGAAGGCAACTTCGACGGCATGCTCGAGTACCTTAATCTGACGCATGAGGACCTGGACAACCCTGAGAAGCGCCCGCCGGGTTGGGTCGCCGCCGGTCCGTACTAGAGGGTTGCGTTGCGCTTTCGCGTTGGGCCTGCTCTTCACGGGCCCAACGCCTGGTATGACGGTAATTTGGTGTGACTACGCATCTGTGGTCGAAAATCAGAGGCAGAGATCGCAGAAGATCAGGCAGGCCGCTCCCGCGAGGGGGCGGCTTGTCTGGTTGGCGCATCATGGGTAACGCGGCGCGGTTGAGGCGCGCCGCCTGGGGATTCGCGCTGGCGATGGTCGTCCTTCTGGCAGTGGCGTGGCCGCTGGGCGCGCAGTCTCCTGAAGGGCTGCTGTGGCAGTTTGGGTCGACCAGCCGCGTGCAGGCTGTTGCGATCACCGAAGACGGAAGGATTACCGCGGTTGGAAGCCGCGACAATAACCTGCGGGTATTTGACGGGTCCGGCGAACTGATGTGGCAGTTTGAGGCTGAAAACAGCATCCTCGGGGTGGACATTTCGCCGGATGGGCAGTGGGTCGCGGTTGCTTCGGAAGATCGATTTGTCTATCTTCTCGATGGAGATGGGAACCTTTTGTGGCAGTTCAAGGCCGCGCGGCCGATGAACAATGCGGCTGTGGCCAGTGACGGTTCACTGGTCGCCGCCACGTCAAATGATCTGTCCGTCTATGCGCTTGATCAAACCGGAAACCTGCTTTGGCAGGAGGAGCTGGGAATCGGCGTGCAGGCTGTCGACATTTACGGCAGCAGCGAAAAGGCTCGCGTCGTGTTGGGTTCGGACGATGGCCTGGTCACGATTTACAGCCGGGAGGGACGCCAGCTGTTGCAGGCCGGGCTGGACTACAATGTACGGTCCGTTTCCGTTACCCAGAACGGCGCCCTCATTCTTGCCGGCAGCATAGACGGTTCGGCCATTTTGCTCAATGGCGCCAACGGAAATGAACTTTGGCGATTCGAGGCTGAAGACACGATTAACAGTGTTGCGCTGGCGGGGGACGGGTCGAGCGCACTGGTTGGCTCGAAGGACGGCAGCGCCTATCTGCTGGGCGCCGACGGCACGCTGAGACACCAGTTCCGACAGGATTCCGAGGTGCTGAGCGTTGCTCTGGCAGGCGATGCCGGCCGTTTGGCGGTGGGAACGGTGGCCGGCGCGTCCAGGACGTACGATTTGGCCTCGGCGATGCGCGGGGCAGAGCGGGCGTCGGCGCAGCAACAGAGGCTGTTTATCTCGATTGCGTTGCTTTTCACGGCGCTGGTATTGGCGGCCGTATGGGCGGCCCGCAACACGGCCGCGGGGCAACAGGTGTGGCAACGCAGTTCAGCGGGGCCGTTCGGCGTTGTGCAGGCGGTGTGGAGCGCTCGCCTTTCGTATCTGCTGATTCTGCCAACACTGGCGTTGTTGTTGACTTTCAACTACTATCCGGCCTTTTCCGGGCTGTATCACGCCTTCACGGACTGGAGCCCGGGGGCGCGGACCGATTGGGTGGGTCTGTCCAATTTCCGTTTTCTGATGGAGGACCGTTTCTTTCTGTCCGGCTTTCGCAACGCCGCCATTCTGGTCGTGGTCTCGGTGGCCAAGACGATGACTGTGCCGTTGCTAGTGGCCGAATTCATCTTCAATCTGCGAAACCGACTCTCGCAATACTGGTTCCGGACGCTCTTTGTCGTTCCGATTGTGTTACCGGCTGTGGTGGAGATTCTGGTCTGGAACAACATATATGATCCCGCGATTGGTCTGCTGAATGAGAGCCTGAAGCTGGTGGGGCTGGAAGAGTGGACTCGCGTCTGGTACGGGGACGCCAGCGTCGCGCTGGGCTCAATCATCTTCATTGGGGTGCCCTGGGTAAATGCGTTTGCGCTGTTGATCTTTTACGGCGGCCTCATCTCGATTTCTAACGAAATTATCGACGCCAGCCTGGTGGACGGAGCCAGCACGTGGAGGCGCTTCTGGAGCATTGACCTTCCGCTGCTGATGGGACAGATCAAGCTGCTTCTGATTCTCAATTTCATCAATGCAGTGCAGACTTTTGAGCTTGTGTACCTGACGACCGGAGGCGGGCCAGGGGCGGCCACGTACACGCCGGCGCTGGAACTCTACTACCTGGCAATGCGGATGGACCGCATGGGTGTGGCATCGGCCATCGGAATGATCCTGTTCTTCATCATATTGGCGGGCACGATTGTCAATATGCGTTTCGTCAAGTCTTCCACGGAATACGAGGCCTAGCATGGTACAGGCGCGCGGAGGCGAAGGGACAGGACAGGCGGCAACTGTCGTCACGGGCGAAACTGTGGACAGTGGCGGAGGGTGGCCGGATTCCGCGACCCGCTTCGTCCACAAGTTGGGCCAGCTGAGCAGCAGCCAGATCCTGATGTACGTCATACTGATCATTCTGCTGTTCATTACGTTCGTCCCGATCATCTATTTGGTGGCCCTCTCGCTCAAAGACAACGGGCAGATTTACGGGCGCTTCTGGTCGATGCCGAACCCGTATCGTTGGGAGAACTTCGGTCTGGGGTCATTGGCGATCTGGCGGCCCATTCTGAATTCGATCCTGACCTCCGGGAGTTCTACAGTTGCGACGGTCGTTCTCGCCAGCCTGAGCGGTTATGTCTTTGCCCGCCATCGCTTTCCCGGCAAGGAGGTAATCTATACGGGCATCCTCGCCCTGTTGATGATTCCGCCGATTCTGACAATCATTCCCGCATACGTACTCATCCTCAATATGGGGTTGGAAAACACCTATTGGGCGCTCATCTTGCCGTGGACGTCCGGGGGCCAGGTATTCGCGTTGCTCCTGTGCCGCAGCTTTTTTGCCACCTTGCCGGAAGAGTTTTTTGATGCCGCGCGCATTGACGGCGCAAGTGAGTTGCAGAGCTTCGCGCAGATCGCGGTGCCGCTTTCTGCGCCGATCCTGGTTACGGTGGCGGTTGTCAGGTTGGTTACGACGTACAACCAGTTCATGTGGCCCCTGGTGGTTATCTCCAGCCCGAAGCGGCAGGTCGTGGCCGTTGCGCTGACCCAGTTCACATCTGAGATCGGTGTTACCGATCTGGGTCCGCAGATGGCTGGATATATCCTGGCATCCATTCCTCTGATCGTCCTGTTTTCCTTCGGCATGCGGCACTATGTGCGCGGCTTGACCGCGGGCGGCCTGAAGGCCTGACCTCCCACAAACTTCACCCAACACAAATCCGGAGAAACTGCATGGAAAAGGTACGCATTGGCGTTCTTAGTCACGCCCACGGCCACAGCAATGCCTATTGCCGCAAGATGCTGGAGTTTGATGACGCGGAGCTGGTGGCTTGCTGGGACGACAACGAGGAGAGGGGACGGGAGGCCGCGGACGCGTTCGGCATGGAATTTCGGGCCGACTGTAAGGCCGTTGCCGGCGATCCCGGGATCGACGCGGTCATCGTGGCAACGGAAACAGACCGCCATGCCGAGTATGTGGAGCTGGCTGCCGAAGCGGGCAAGGCGATCCTCTGTCAGAAGCCTCTGGCGACGACACTCGATGACTGCGATCGGATCATAGAGGTTGTGCGGCGGACCGGTGTCAAGTTCAGCGTGGCTTTCCAGATGCGACAGGATCCGGTGAACCGGAAGATCAAGGAGTTGGTGGACGCGAACGCGGTAGGGCAGATTGCGGTGATTCGACGCCGCCACTGTATCGGCGTGCTAAACAATCCGGACTTTTTCACCGGCCCTACGCGATGGCACGTTGATCCGGTCTCGAATGTGGGAATGTACTTTGACGACGCGATCCATGCGGCTGACTGGTTCTACTGGACATTCGGCCCGGCCAAGCGAGTGATGGCCGAGATTGACAACGTTGTTTCCAACGTTGCTCCTGATGACAACGGCGTGGCGCTTTTCCGATTTGAGAACGGGGCCATCGGGACGCTCTTCAACGGCTCGACGACGGTGGCCGGGGTCAACACAACCGAAATATACGGCGCGGAGGGCACGATCATTCAGGACTACGGCGACGCGGTCTCCACTTCGTTGCCAAGGCCGGCGGGGATCGCGCCTCTACGCATGATCCGGCAGGGAGACAGCGACTGGGAGACGTTTGATTTGCCAGTCCCGGCCAGCCAGGGGGAGCGGATCGCGGCGGTGCCGCGGCCCTTCATTGACTATGTGCGAGGGTTGAGTGACGAGCATGTTAGCGCCGACGAGGGACGCAAGTCGGTGGAGATGATCCTTGCGGCGTACCGTTCGGCGCGGGAGGGACGAAGGATCGCCCTGTAATTGCCGCGGCCGGCAGTTGTCTGGCGCCAGGAAGAGGCCGGACAGGAGTGCCCACTCCCGCGAAAATCGGGGCAACCGCTTCGGGAAGAGCGGTTCCCCTTTGTGGTCATCGGAAGAGACAGGTCTAGATCAGCGGCAGAAGAGTTTTGGCCGTCTCTTCCACCAGCCAGCTGTAGAACTCTTCAGAGAGCACCCCGCTGCCGTGATCTTGAATGAACTGCAGCTGTTCCTCTGTCAACTCCGCTTCGGCGGCGGCCACGGCATTCTGGTAGGGGTTGGCCGGCGTTCTGTCCAGCGGCGCGACGAATTCGACGGTTACGGCGCCGTCGTAGCCGATCTCCTTGAGCGTATTGATGATCTGCGGCCAGTCCAGCGCGCCCATGCCGCAGGCCATGCGATTGTTGTCGGCCACATGAAAGTCAATCAGGCGCTCCCGCGCGCCCCTGATCGCGCCGAGCATGTCGGCCTCTTCGATGTTGAGGTGGAAAGTGTCGAGGCAGACACCGCAGTCGGGCCCGACTTTCTCTGCCAGGAGCATGGCCTGGTCGGCCCGGTTGAGGAAATTGGTCTCAAAGCGGTTGAGCGGTTCGAGAGCCAGGCGTATCCCTTCCTTCTGCGCGTGGCTGTAGATCTCCTTCAAACATTCAACGGCCCAGGCCCACTCCTGTTCGGGCGTGTCCATCGGGGCGACTTTGCCCACTTGCGACGGCACGATCGTCATCTCATAGCCGTCCAACTCCTTGACCATCGTGACGCAGTCATAGAGATAGTGAATCGAAGCGGCGCGTACGGCCTCGTCGGCGTGGATCAGATCGCGCCCTTCGAACATAAGCGAAACAGCGCCCCAACAAGCGATTCCATTTTCGGCTAGAAGATTGCGCAGCTCTTTGGTATCGAATAGATCCGGCTCGCCGCTGATCTCGATGCTCTTGTAACCGTAGCGGGCCAGCCTGCGGACAGTCACGTCGATTGGCTCTGCGCGCATCCAATTGTGCATTGAAAGGTGCATGAAAATTCTCCGTAGGACTGGTTCAGGTCAGCTGCTGCGCGCGGAACAGGCTGTTGGAGGCTGCGCGATCGGCTATGACGGGCCTTTGCCGACCCAGTCAATTTCCAGATTTGCCTGTGTAAGCAGGACTGTGCTCAGATCGCCGACGTGCTGCTGCAAATGGCGGATGTTGTATATCTGGAGCTCCATCTTGTCGAAAGGCAGCCAGTGGAAGCCTGAGGGCGCGCCCAGCTCGAGCGCCGGCACAGTCCGGGACACCAGGGACCGCAGGTATTCGATGTAGGCCAGCATCTCCTCTTTGCGATATGGGTTATCGGCCACGGGATGTTCATGGGGAGGGAACGGGGTGGGACCAAGGAATTGGTAACCTGTTCGCGCTTCTTCCCATAAGGTCAGCTCTTCTTCCGACGGCTGCAGGTAGAGGTCCACATAGAAGAGAGCATGGTAGGCCACGCGCCAGAAAGGATTTGCCTGGTCTGGCTCATTCCACAGGCCGTCGGGGCAGCTGCTTACGGTCTGCTCCATCATTGACAGGGCGGCGTGGAACTGGGAAGTGAACGTTTTGGTTATGTCCATCGTGAGGGCTCCTCATATCAATAGGGCAGGTCAACGCCATTCGAGACGGTGGCAGGCAACCTGAGAGATAGCGGCGGGTTATGATACAGATCCAGGGTGAATTGTATAGGGCTGGCAAACTCGTGTCAATTGAAACGGCCCGCGGAGAACCATAAAAGCGGGAGCGGAGCAGACGGGGTGGTGGATCGAGATCAGAACGGGAGAAGGGGAGTTTAGAGGTCGGTACGGTCGGCGGGCGCGACCAATCAAGTCGACGGCGCGAATGGCGTACCGCCGCCTATCTTTTGAGCGTGCGGGATTGCGACGTCATTCAGCTTCTTTGTGTTTGACCAGAATCGATTTGGCCACGGTCGCGCTTGGTTTAAGAATGTGCCGGTCTTCTGCGTCCAGAACCAGGTGCATCAGCGTTATGTCGACCACTATGCCGCTGTTGCTGCCGATTGAAACGCGTTCGCCGATTCCAATGGGCCGAAATAGGGCCAGGAAGATCCCGGCCACAGTCTGTCCCATGACCGTCTGGGAGGCAAAGCCCGCCACGAGGCCTGCGAAGCTGCCCAATGTCAACGCAGCCGCGGCGTTGTCTGTCAGGACGGATACCAGGAAAGAGAAGATCAGGCCATAGCCGATCAGACGGGCGATCACGCGCATGGAGCGGGCCGCGTCCGCGTCCATTTGCCTCTGAACGACGCCGTAAACCCACTTGGTACCGGATTGTACTGCTATGTGTCCAAACAGAAATACTATGGCGACAGAAACGTAGTTTTCGTAGGGCAGCAGGAAGGCGAGAAACTCATACTCTCCCATTTTGGAGGTGAAGCCCAGGAGGGCAAAAAGGGCAACAGCGGCAACAACGGTGACAATGAGCGGCAGGGTCGTGGAAGCGTAGGAAGTGGGCTGACGATTGCCGGTGGACATGGTGGGCTTTCCTCCTGATGGGCTTTGGGCTCGAAACGTTGCGGCAAGTCCTGGCGCAGTGGGTCGCAGCGGCCCGCACTCGCCAGATTGAAATCTGAAAAGGAGAGCAAGCCGCAAACGTTCTGGTCTGTATAGGGCGATGAACTGATGGACACCGACTTTGGCACACCGGTTCGGCGGCTCCGATCGTAACAAGATCGGTACCTCCTGTCAAGGCGAGTTAACGAACGGGCCAGGGCGATTGCATCTAAATTGGGTCAGAACATCGAAATGCAGCCGAATACTCTTCCAGGTCGGGGTAAGACACAGGGAAATGTACGAAAGATGGCACGTAGACGGAGAATTTAACTTATCTCGCCGACTGAGGGCC
>JAJDZJ010000133.1 GCA_022824685.1 Caldilineaceae bacterium | reverse complement strand
TCAGGCCCTCAGTCGGCGAGATAAGTTAAATTCTCCGTCTACGTGCCATCTTTCGTACATTTCCCTGTGTCTTACCCCGACCTGGAAGAGTATTCGGCTGCATTTCGATGTTCTGACCCAATTTAGATGCGATTGCCCTGGCAATCGCCCTGTGAAGTTAGCAAAAGTCAAACCGATTGCGATATAATGACGCATAGCGAATGGAATGCGATCGAACTGACCACAGGAAGGACGCTCAAGAAATGGCTCGACAAAAGCGAAGACGTCGTCCCAGCCCAAGCAAGGCTAACCCGCGCAGCTACGGCGAACTCCGAGCCAGAGTGGAGCCCGAACAGGGACAAGCCGCAGAAGCCCAGACCCGGCTGGCGCAGGACTCCGTAGACACACCTTCACGGTCGTCAGCAAGTCAAACCGGCAAGAAGGAAGCCGACTGGAAGGTGGAGTACGGCCGTGTATTCTCGGACCTCAAACAGTTGCTTATTGTTTCGGTCGCGCTTTTTGCCTTGATGCTGGTTGTGGGGTTCTTTCTCTGAGTGTTGCAACTGAACTGCTAGAGAGCGCCTGTCCAGTTTAGAGCGCTCCCTGGCTCTCAGTCGATCCCCAAAGAAGCATGACCCGGATCCCCAGGTGTAGCAGACAGCACAGCCAGAAACTCTGCGTAAAGAGGAATAGGCTTGATGTCGTAAGCAGGATCAGAACCGTCAGCAGTCGGTCAGATTGGGCGGAGGACTGAACAAAAGCGCCTGGCAGCGAAATCGCAGCGCCGATCCAGACTGCCCAGTACTGGGGAGAAAGGGACGGAATTGTAAGAGAGTAAAGTAGGTCCAGTACGCCTCCCCTCAGAAAACACCAGTGAAATTCCTGCGCGCAGCTCTCGATCAGTGAGGGTCCTGAGGACTGGCCAAGGTAAGCCAAGGCGCCGGGCGACTCAATATCAGATTCCAGCCAGATGCGAATTAGTACCAAGAGTACAAACAGACTGGACACGGCGACCACGCCGACGGTGAGCACCGAAATCCAGTCCGGATTCCCCAGCCCCATCAGGCGCGGCGATAGCACTCCAAACAGTAAACCAATGTACGGTACCAGGATCCAGCGCGCAATTCGGACAGGCTGCTCAATTTTCGGCGCAACCATCCGGGTTACAAAGGCAGCAACGCCGGCCAGAATGAAACTTAAGGTCAGCCAAAGGCCGGCGCCCAACGGCGAGGCTGTAAGTTGCTCCACCAGCAAGTTGACGACCATTTCGGGATTCTAGCGAAATAGAACGCCAGTGAAATTCAGAAGCATTATCGTCCCTGTAATTCTTGTTCTGGTCCTGATCTTTCTCCTCAAGCCCAAAACCGTCTTGTCGGAGCTTAAACGCATCCGCGGGCAATGGAACACGATCATGACACTGCTTGTGATCGTCGTGGGCATCTATTTTGCCATCGGTCTTTGGAGCTACTTCAATAGCGGCAATCCCTAGGGCCCAGGGCCGCTCAATGCTTTGCGGTAGAAGGATCCCGGGAGCCCGGACTCCGCTGCGACTTACATTTTGCACAGGCAGTTAAACTTTACGCTCGGCAGACTGTCCCTCCCTGAATCTATGATATGGCAGCAAGCGCCCCACTGGGACTGTCAGCGGGCGCCACCCCATACTCAACCTCAAGCAGGTCTCCCTCCTCGTCAATCACAAAGTGACTTCGATTGATTCCCATGAAGGTGCGTCCGTACATCGTCCGTTCACCCCAGACTCCATAGGCTTCCGCGATTGTGTGATCCTCGTCAACCAGCAATGTGAACGGAAGGTCAAACTTGGCTCGAAACTGCTCGTGGCTCTCCTGTCCATCAGGGCTGATCCCAAAAACCACCGCATTCTTCTCCACGATCTCTGGATGAATGTCCCGGAATCCGCAGGACTGGGTCGTGCAGCCCGGTGTGTCGTCCTTTGGGTAGAAATAAAGAATCACCTTCTGTCCTCGGAAGTCGGTCAGATTGACGTCTTCACCGCCGTCCGTCCTGGCCTCAAAAATTGGCGCCGGAGCGCCTGCCGTAAGTTTGGTTCCCATCACATACTCCCTTCAAATGCTCTTCTGGTGTTTGTTGCGCACCGCGCGCAGTATTGGTCCTGCCCTTAACGCTATGTCCTATGCCACGGGCTGTTGCGCGTCGCACGAAAGGCCGCGCACTGCAACAAACCGATTGGTGCGTATTTTAACCGATTCTTGGGCATATACTAAAGAGTTGCCTCACCTTGACGACTGCCGATTCAACGGTTTCTGCTTCCCGATTCGCTGTGATACAGTAATTGAAAGGCGCAAGGACAGACTTTTTCTACAGGAGCAGCGCAAACCATGACCACGATTCGTGACCGTTTGTGGCAACAGTATCAGGAAGCCGCGCAGTCGGTCTGGGATCTGCCCCCCTCAGGCCAGAGCCATGAAGGTACGGCGCGCCTGACACCACTCGCCCGCCCGGATCGGCGCAACCGGACCCGCACAGTTCTCGTTCACGGCTACAAGGATGACGCCTCCGTCTTTGAGCCCCTGGCTTCCTATCTGTCTGAGTTAGGCTTGATCCCGTATGCCGTCACGCTTGAGCCAAGCGACTGTAGCGTCCCTCTTGAGGCGCTCGCCCAGCAACTTGCCCGTTTTGTAGAAACCAATTTCGCTTATAACCAGAAACTGGACTTCATTGGCTTCAGCCTGGGCGGTATCGTTACCCGTTATTTCGTCCAGAGATTGGGCGGCCTGGCCCGGACCAATCGCTTACTGACCGTGGCGGCCCCACACTTTGGTACGTGGATGGCGTATGCCAGCAAACTGCCCGCCGCGGTGCAGTTGCGCCCCAATAGCGCCTTCCTGCGCGACCTTAACGCCGATGCCGAACTTCTGGACAGCGTCCACTTCATCTCAATCTGGAATCCACTTGACCTCATGGTCCTGCCCTCGTTGAACGGCCGCATTCCAGTTGCCGCAAACCAGGCCGTATGGACCCTTCGGCACCAGGACTTGATCACGAGTCCTCGCGGGATGCGCGCAATCGCTGAGCAACTCCTGGCGCAACCGGAGAGCCTTGTCGGCCCTGCCACGCCTGAACAGTTGAACCGTGCTCCCTTGCAGAGGAGAACTGCAGGCAAGACTTTCGAGCTGCAGAAACAGAGTTAACCGCCCCCTCTCTCCTTCCATTCATCAGCCGTCCGCGCCGTAAGGCGGGTCGTCGTACTGTTCGACAGCATCCCGAAACCTTCGAAGCAGCAGATCCACCTTACTCCGATCCCGAATGCCCCGCCGCGCTTCTACCCCGCTGCACAGGTCTATTCCGTCGGGCCGCACACTCTGAACCGCGTCGACAATGTTGTCTGGCCCGATGCCGCCCGCCAGAAAAAGTGGTACGGTTATCTTGTCTTTCAGTTCCATTGCCGCTGCCCAGTCCCCCAACTTGCCGGTGCCTCCCAGCCGCTGGAAGCCCTCGCTCGCGTCAACCGAATCGACAAGCAGCGCGTCCGCGCCTGCGTACGCGTATTCCTCAGGCGTTGCCTGATCCTCCACCGCCGGAAGATGAACCGTCTTCCAAATCTCGCAATCCAGGATTCCCTTCAATTCAGTTACGAGCCCCGGCGGTTCCTGACACAGCAGCTGCAAAGCGTGCGGGCGTAGCCTTTCAGCCACCTCCACGGCAAAATCGGAGCTTGGGTTGCAAAGCAGAATGACGTTTCGGACTTCCGACGCCTGGGCAACTTCAAAGGCTTCCTCCAGCGTCAAACTTCTTTCCGACCATTCTACCCCGACCAGAATGCCGCAAAAGTCAGCGCCTCCGGTCATACGCGCGTCAATCGCGCGAGTCGTCCCGCACAGCTTGAGTACGGTCATCCTCTAACCCCCAATGGGTGAACTCTCTCCCGGTCCGGAAAGAGCCTGAGTCAGGCGCCGAACGATTCAGCCTAAATGCTTCAAGAACTCGTGCCGTAAATCCAATCAGACAATCCCGTCTCAGAAGGCGGCTTCGAGAGACGGTCTACAGTCGATCTGACGCTCTAGGCGAAAGCTCTTGGAAACCCACGTTGTTCGCCTTTGTCAGCAACACCTCGCCCCCTCCATTGGTCGCCAGCCACCTCCCCGCCTTGACACGCAGTTCCGCGAGATTCCGGCCAAATGCGTATAGTGTTGGGCCCCAGCTGCTCATCCCCACACCCACGCCGCCATTTTCTCGCAGAAAGTCTGCGCACGCCGCGATGAGTGGCCCTTGTGTCGCCGCTTCAAACACTTTAAATCCGAAGCCCTGGTATGCCTCCATCGCCGCGCCGAAACTCTCCAGGTCCTCCTCCAGCACAGCCGGCAGCATCTGTGACAGGAGAATGCGGCACATTTTTTCAACGTCCCTTGCCGCAACAGGACAAGCCTCCTCGAAGAGGTCCCGCTCGCGGTCGCCGCTTGCACCCTCCCCCTGCGGCATGACGATCAACACGTCCCAGTCCGGGAAGTCATACCGCGCCAGAACAGGCGGCGGAGGCATCCCGACAGACGCAGAGGAGGGCGAGTAACCGGACTTGCTCCCTTTGCCCCGGCGAAATCGGTGGCCCCCGTCCAATATGAAGCCTCCCGACTGGAGCGCGGCGACTCCAATTCCCGATGTTCCGCCCCGTCCGGCAACTGCCGCAATGTCTCTGGAACCAGGATGCAGGCCGTACAGGGCGCACACCGCGATGCCCGCGCCAATCAAAGTTTGAGACGCGCTGCCCAGGCCTGAGTGCGGCCTTGCCCGTTCCAGTATTTCGACCGACGCGCCTGGCAGGCCGTAGTGGGCGCACACTGCTCGCACCGACGCCTCGAGACGTTCTCTGAATCCGGGCTCCATCGGGCAGGAAGCCTCGAATCCCTGCATTTGCTTTGCCGAAATAACCGTCCTGGGCTGCTCCAGGGCAAGACCGATGCCGCCGTCGATCCTTCCTAGGCCGCCGTGCAGGTCCAGCAGCCCGAAGTGAAGGCGCGCGGGCGTTTGAATGACTATCTCATCCATTGAAATCCGGCTTTCAAGTCATTGCTCGCTCTAACGGCTCGCAAACATTAGCGTTGGTTAGAAGTTCCACTCCACGGATGTCGCCTTGCCCGACTCCAGCCAGGGTCCTGTCCGTACGTCATACGGTCTCCCCCATCTTGATGGCTTGCGTCACGCGCGACCGCATCAGAAATACCGTCAGAAGAGCGGTTGAGCCCAAGTACAAAATGCCAAGTAACAGATTGACCTGATAGACACTGGGCCAGGCGATCTGAGGAGAAAGCGGCAACAGTAATGGCATCGAATCAATGCCATCCTGCAGGAGTGGAATGAATGCGCCGCTTGTCCAGATCCCGATCCCTGTTCCCGCCCCCAGTCCAAAAGAGAGTAGCACGATCAACTCCCAACCCATAAAGGAAATGATCTCACTCTGACTGAACCCAAGCGCACGAAGAACACCGGTCTCAATCGCCCGTTCCCGAAACGATGAAGTCGTGAACAGTACAAAACCCAGAACTGTCAGCAGTGTGCAAGCCAGAAACCCCATCGAGAGCAGCCCCACCACTCCCTGATATTCCGGCCTCTTCAAGGCCTGCAAAACCCACGGACCGGGCGCTTCCCAACTCAGAACCCTGAATCCTCTTTCTTTCAAGTCCTTCTCAATCAGATGATAGTCCGGGTTCGGATCAGTTCGCAGCCAGACGTCAAACGGGAACTGTCCACCCACCCGCTCAAACACATAGTCGAGGTTGCCTACGATGAACGGACCTTGCTCCGGCTCCCACGACGGGAATCGGTCGAAACTGCCGACTATCTGAAAATCGATGGGCGCCTCCACCCAGGTCAATTCCTTACGCTGCTCCGGAATCGATACAATTACGCGCAGCGAGTCTCCTTGCTTTAGAACCATCTGCCTCAGGAAGGAATTTGGCGCCAGTACACCATCGGGGTTTAGAGCCAAAGCGTTCATCAGCGAACCCAGGCTGTTGCCGGCGAACTCCCGCCGCCAAAAGACGACATCAGGGAAATCGGCCCGGTCGATTCCGATGAATTGCCCCTCAGCCTTCCATTGGGCGACCTCTGCCAGCGCCCTGTATCGCCCCACCCTTGTCACAGCCTGCACGCCGGGCGCTTCGCCGTGTTCTTTCACAGGGAGAAAGGACCAGGGCGTATACCCTTCAGCAGAGGCAGATTCCTGCACTGTTGATTCTGTCTCCTTGCCTTCAGTGTTCGAAGCGGCCGATATACCGAGGGGATCGATCTCAAACGTCTCTCCAACCTCCTTCAAACGCATATCTGCGCCAATTCGATATTGAAACTCCGCGGCAATCTGATTGCTCATCGTCTGCGCAAGCGAGGCAGTAAACACCGCCAGTCCAAGCGTCAGTATGAGCAAGAGCAGAGGAATACGGTAAACGCCGGCAGATCGCGCCAACCTGCGAACCGCAAGCAGAAGTCCCAGCCCTTCCAACCGCCGGGTTGCCCAGGCCGTCACAACCATTATTGGCGTGAGCGCCCGCACACTCAGTAACGCGAAGCCGAGTAACCATAGCACCGGTGTGATGAAGAGTAGAGGATCAAACACAGGCCCGTCGGTGACGGGACTGTCAGAGCCAGACGATGCGATGCCGCCTACGCTTCGCAGCCTGTAGAGTCCGTACCCGGCTGCCAGCAGAATGAGCGCGTCAAGTCCGATTCCGCTTCGCCATCTCCAGCGACCGCGGGCCCGCTCCCTCCGGTAGGACGCCAGCGTGTGGCGGGTCGCGTCCAGCGTGGGTAGCAGTATAAAGAGCAGTGCCAGCGCGACCGTGATGATGGCGATTCGTTCCACCGAAGGCGTGATCGTCATTGGGGAACCCGCCTTGCCGCCGAAATCCAGAAATCCCTGCGTCCTGTCGATCATCTGCGCGACTGTGCTACCGGCCGGCAGACCCCCTGCCCAGGCGACGCCCCCCAGGAAGATCGCCTCCAACACGACCATGGCCGCTATCTGGCCCACTGACGCGCCGCGACTGCGCAGGAGCGAAATCTCGGCCCGTCTGCGCTGCACGTAAACACCTGCAATTAGCCACAGATAGCCGACGATCGTGCCAAAGATCGGCAGCGCAATCACATACAGCGATTGCGTCATCGCCTCTGCCGCCCGCTGATAGCGCTGCAGACCAGAGCTGCTTGGGGCGACCAGCAAGGATGTACCCGAAAGCAGCGCGCCGGCCCTCTGGTCCACCCGCCGCAGCCTCTCCAGAAAAGCACTCGCATCCCTGACCTCGAACGATTCACCGTCCAGCACCATGTACCATGCCCCGACCGCAATCTCGCCCTTTAATGCAGCGCCGATCTGCCTGGAAAAAGCCTCCTCTGATACAAGCAACTGATTTCTGATGAGAGCAAACGGGTTGTAGAACCAGTACTCGTCGTGCCGGTCCAGCATCTGCCACACTCCGACAACTTCAATTGGAATCTGGCTGGGAATCGCCTCGGAGTCTTCGGCCTCCTTCGAAAGCGCGATGAAGGTCTCGCCGACCTGCCACCCCATCTGTTGGGCAAGCGTGTTATTGATGAGGACCTCAACCGGCGCGGCCCGGTCAGAAAACAGTCCAGGACTGGCGGGCAACCGGCCCTCCAATAGAGAGATCTTCTGGTGGAGACCGCTTTGATAGGCAAAGCTGAGCTCTGCCGAGGAGGCGTGGGCAACCGCCTTGGTTTCGGGGTCCACTGCAAATACGATGAAGGGAACTGTCTGGAAGAACCGGACGTCAACGATGCGGGGCAGACCCAGGTCGCCCGCCGCCTGTCCTGTCAAAAAGGAGTCGACCGACCGGACCTCATCCCACTCGGCATACCCATGTTTCGACCCCAGGAAGTGAAACATGAACGCGAACGGTGGATAGTTCTTGGTCTTTTCGTGCAACTCCTTTCTCAGGAGGCGGACATAGACAGCATTGCTATAGGTCGGAATGCTGGTGGAAAAAGCGACGGCAGCCAGCAGCCCCACCGCAATCGCCGCTGCCAGCCAGGCCTCAACCTTCAGCCGCTTAGCGGCAAGCAGGACAGGACTGAACGCCGGGCTGATTCTCTTCGCCGACCGTGCCCGAATCCGCCTCAACATTTCGCGATTATGGCGATCGTTTGCCCATGATCATGGCCACAACGTCTGCCTCCGTCGCATCATCCCTGGTACGCGTCCCTAACAGTTCGCCGTGGAACATAACCGAAATATAATCGGCAATCTCAAAGACCTGCTGTATATTGTGACTGATCAGTATGATCGTCTTTCCTTGCTCTCGCAGCGTATCGATGAGCTGCAGTACTTCCTGCGTCTGCTCAACTCCCAGCGCGGCCGTCGGCTCGTCCATAATGATGATCTCGCCGCCCCGAATCAGAGCCCGTCCGACCGCCACAGCCTGACGTTGCCCTCCTGACAGATTTCGTACCATCTCGCGCACATTGGGAATGCGGGCATGAATGTCGTCCAGCACCTGGTGCGCCTGCTGCAACATGCCTTTGTGGTCCAGAAATATCGCTCCCGGGCCTCTTGTCAACTCGCTTCCCAGAAACATGTTCATCACCACGTCTCTGTTTTCCACGAGCGCCAAGTCCTGATATACGGCCGCAATGCCCAGCCCGAACGCGCCCGCCGGCCCGCCAATTCGGGTCTCCTGGCCCCGTACGCGAAATCCCCCGCCGTTCGGCTGCAACGCCCCGCTTATGAGCTTGATCAAAGTGGACTTTCCCGCTCCGTTATCGCCCACCAAGGCGTTTACTCGGCCTTGAAAGACCTTCCAGCTTACCGACCGAACCGCGTGTACAGCGCCAAATGACTTGTCCAGGTCTATCGTCTCCAGGATCACTTCATCACTCGCCATTCGATGCTCCGTTGTCAATGCCGGACACTGGGCCTAGGTCATGCGCGCCCGCAGCACGCTGAGAATTACGGCGAAAACAAGCGCAAAGCCGCGCACGATCAATATAACTCCGGTTGCCACATCCATCAGCTGCAGGCCGTTCCCCAGAATCGTCAAGAACAGGACCGCCACAAGATTGCGTTCAATTCGACCGACTCCGCCAAAGAGGCTGAACCCCCCCAGCAGCACGGCTGTCAGGGCGGTGACAAAGTCGACGCTGCCCGCGATCGCCAGCCCAAACATGGCCGACTGCTTAGCTCTCGCCGTCACCAGCACAGCAGTAAGCGCTGCGGCCAGCGCTGAAATGACAAGCGCGACGCGTATCACCCTGTCCACCGGCACGCCGCTCAGTAGCGCGGCGCGGTAATCAGCTCCGGTGGCGTAAATGTGGGCTCCCAACTTCGTCTGCGTCAGCATCACCCACCCTAGGATGTAGCAGAGGAACATGATCCAGACCGACGAAGGAATCCCGAAGACGCGGACGAAAACGGCCTCCTGCAACCCCTCCCGCGCGATCGTAATCGTCTGCCCGCCGCTGAGAAAGAGCGCGACCGCCAGCATCACGCCCTGGGTCGCAAGCGTGGCCACAAACGCCACGATTTTGCCGTTTACGACGATGAGTCCGTTAAACAGTCCGGCGGCAATACCGGCCAAAAGCGCGAAAACGACCGTCAAGGGCAACGAAAAACCCGCCTCCTCAAATAGGAGTGCCGTCGTCACAGTCGCCACCGCAAGAACGCCTTGCGTTGACGTGTCGATCTGACCCGCCAGGATCGCCACAGTGTACCCAGCGGTAACAATGCCAGCCAGCGAGGCGCTGATCAGGATGTTTACCAGATTCCTTGTCGTGAAAAAGTAGGGGGCCAGGAAGACGAATCCAATGAACAGCAACACTGTGACCACATAGATGCCGTTGTCCATCAGAAACAGGATCTGCTCCCGCCTTCGTACTTTTATCCCTAGATCCCCTTGCGTCAACCGTCCGATCACGTGCCGATTCCTTATCGGGTTGCCAGTTGCTGTCTGATGCTGTCAAGCAATATGGCGAAAACAAAGGCAAGCCCGTTGATTAACTGTCGCACCGGCGCAGAAACATTGAGAATGCCCAATCCTATCGTCAGCGTGGACAAAAACAGTAGCCCAATCAGCGTCCGCTCGATCTTGCCGCTGCCCCCTGACAGCGCGACACCGGCGAACAGCGCCGCAGTCAGAGACTGTCCGAGGCCCTCAACACCCGGTTGCGCGGCCAGCTGGCGGCCCGCAATCAGAATCCCCGCCATACCCGTAATCACCGCGTTCGTCACCAGGACGATGCGGGCAATGCGAACCGCGTTGATTCCATTCAAGGCAGCCGCAGCCGGATTCCCTCCCAGTGCATAGATGTGCGCGCCAAACCGAGTCTGGTTCAAAACGACCCACCCTATCGCATATGCCACAAACATGAGAGGAATGACAAAGGGGACGCCAAGAATCTCGAAATTTGCGATGTCCCGCAATGGGGGCCGGACCAACCGGATCATGCCCGGCTGATTCGCCAGATTGATGATGAGAAAGCCGATGCCGCCGCTTACGACACCGACTGCAAGCGTGGAAACAAACGAGGGGATGCCCTGCTGAATCAGATAGCTGCTAAGCAGCCCGACCGCAATCGTCAAGACGACAGTCAGGGCCAGCGCTACGCCGAGCGGCCACTCCAGCAGTTGGAAGACCGCGGCAAACATCAGAGAGGCCATGCCGCCAACCTGGGCCGTTGACAAGTCGATCTGACCTGAGATCAGAGTAATCGTGTACGAAGCCAGCACGATTCCCGCCGGGCCGCTCAGACGGAGGATTGCCTCCATCGTTCTTGTCCTGATGAACAGGTCAGGCGCAGCCACAGCAAACAATATCACCTCAAGCACGAACGCAATGAACAGCCCATTGTCGAGCAGGAACTGCACTATCTCTTTGCGCCGGTTCACTCTTAAGCCGCCTGACTGCTGCGAACCGTTACGCTGTATCGGACGTCCTGATGCCATGCCCGCCTGCGACCTCGAATCCTGTGAAACGGAAGCTGCTCCAATACACAGAGGGTGGGGCCCAACAAGCCCCACCCTCGCCAATTCCGGTCAGATTGCTATGCGCCTACTCCGATTCGTAGAGTTCGGCGTACCGTTGATCGACCGTATCCTGAGTGATCGCCTTGCGCACCTGATAGGTCTCAAATGGCAGACCTTCAAGCGTCGCCAGCGCGACCTCTACCCAGCCCCAGCCCTCACAGTACGGTTGGAATTCAATAAAACCGTAGTAGCCCATCGGGCGGGTCTTCAGGAACTTTGCCGGCGGCTCATCGCCGCCCAGCGTCACCAGCATGACATCCGCTTCGTTGCCCGCCTCGGCTACTGCATTGTATGGGCCGATACCCAAGCCGTCCCAACAGGGAATCATTGCGAAGACGCCGTCCGGATTCGCCGTCATCGTATCGTTTACCATGTCTTCCGCAGACCGGCCCGTGGTCAGATCGGCCAACAAGACATGATCGTCATCCAGCCCCATCGCCTCCTGGAAGGTGGTCGCCGCAGATCCCGTGCGCGTGACACAAGCGGGAATGCCGCCGTGGGTCAGCTCTATGAAGAACAGCTCTCGACCTGCCCAGTCATCCTCCATCCGCTTTCGAACACCCTCAACCAGCAGCTCCGCCCCTCGCATGCCCGCTATCCCATCAGGGATCCCGTAGACGATCGGCGTGTATTCGCTGGGGCCATTGTCAATGCCAATAAACTGAATGCCCTCATCAAGCGCCCGCAGAGCCAACCCTTCATAAACATTCGGCCCGTGCGCGCCGACGATGCTGAGATCGTTCAGCAAGAGCGTCTCGAGCAGGTCCGGTTCGGTCGCGTAGTCGCCAGCCGCGTCCGACTCGAAGAACTCTACCCCGTAAAACTCCGCCGCAGACTTCATCGCACCAGACCATTCACCAAAGAACGGATGAGCCAGGTTGGGATTGATGAAACCCAGCCGCCACGGCTGCGAGAGTTCAGTGGGCAGCGCCGCCAGTGGCTGGCATTGATGCGGCGCCGTTTGGGCCTCCACCGCAGCTGCGTCATGATACGTAACCGCTCTCGGCGTCGCGGTTACGTCCACGACGCGTGTCACCTGCACTTCAACAGTTTGGGTCTCGCAGGCCGCAAGCAACAGCGCCGAGAGAGCCAGTACCAATGCTGCCAAAAGAAACCTCTTGCTCTTCATCTCTCCTCTCCTCTGACTTGGTTGTTGGATACCATGTTTGCTGAACTTTCCCGCCGAATTGTGCGTACTGTCGCTGTCCTTTTGACGACGATCCCTGCTCCCCCTACAGCCGGAAAATCTGCTCTGTCTGGCAATGTCAGCACCCGGTAACTCGCTTTCGGACGCTTTGAAATGAAGGGGTGTTTGACGTAACCCGCTTCGGCCTTACTACCGACACAACATGAGGCAGTCCAACCCACGGGACGGCGCAATTGTAAGTCGAATGCAGGGGAGTGTCAAGGACGGCTTTCGACCTTTCCCGTTCCCGCCCAATGTTCATCTTCGGACATCGACACGAAGGAACGATCTCCCTGCGCGCCGCTTTCACGGACCTCCAACTTGCCAGGTATCCAGCCGAGAACGGCAGTCTAACCGAGCTCGCCGGCGAAATGCATCACAAGCGCGGCAGCGGCGATGGCCGCGGTTTCGGAACGCAAGATCCTCGGCCCGAGGGAAACTGGAAGCCACCCCATTGCCTGCGCGGCCGCCGCCTCTTCCTTCGTGATGCCTCCTTCCGGCCCCACTAGCAGCGACACCGCAGCTGAATCAGCCGCCCTTGCCTGCCAGTTTGCGCTATTTGCGTCTGCCTCCTCCCAGGCAAACAGACCCAGGCCGCGGACCCGCTCCAGCGCCCCGGCCCAACGCAACGGTTCTTCAACAACAGGGAGCCTGCCGCGCCGGCTCTGCTCAGCAGCCTCTCGCACGACCGCCCGCCAGCGTTCATACTTTGGCAGCAGCCGTTCCGCCGGCCTAACTACGGTCCTGCTGCTGATCACGGGCGCGAACCTGCTCACGCCAATCTCGGTCCCCTTTTGCAGTATCCACGCAAACCGATCGCCCTTCGGGACACACTGGTAAAGCGTAAGCTCCACGCTTGGCTCGCCCAGCGCCGGCTCCCGTCCCAACACAATGCCTGTCGCCTGACCCGCAGCCAGTAACTCGATGCGTGTCGGAAATGCCGCGCCGCAGCCATCCAGCAGCGTAATGACGCTGCCGGCGTCCAGGCGCAGAACTCTGCGCAACTGATGTGAAATCGGCGAAAGGTCGACACGCGCCTCCGGCTCTCCATGCATCCCTTCCAGGAAGAACCGGTGGCTTCCCACGCCAGGAACAGACGCTTCACGCGCCATCATCTTTTCTCACCACCAGGGCAACCCAATCGCCCTCCTGTCCGCGCCCCACTTCCCGCATTCCGCGCCGGTTGGCAGCCATCAGGACCATCTCCGCCTTCTCCTCCAGAATGCCTGAAAGGATCAGGCGCCCTCCAGCCGCCACAGGCTCCGCGAGCGGAACGTTGTCGTAGGCGCCCTCGAACAGTCCAACCAGCACCTCAGCCAGTATGTTGGCCGCCATTAGCGGGTAGCGGCCCTCCTGTCCGGCCGGGACCGACCCAAGTTCAACAGTCATAGACTCGCCGGATAGCGCAATTCCATTTCGCTCCGCGTTGTCCTTTGCCGCCTGCACGGCCAGCGGGTCGATATCCGTCGCCATCACAGGAAGCGCGCCCAGTTTTGCGCCCACAATAGAAAGAACGCCGCTTCCCGTGCCTACGTCCAATAGCGCCTCGCCAGGTGTTACGTAGTCCTCCAGCGCAGCCACACATAGTCGCGTTGTCGGATGCAGTCCGGTGCCAAATGCCATGCCTGGCTCCAACCTGACCACTACGTCTCCGGGCTTCGGGTCCGGATCCTCCCACGCCGGTGTCAGCAGGACGCTCCGCCCAATTCGCATCGGCTTGTAGTGCCGCTTCCAGGAGTGCGCCCAATCTTCCTCCTTAACGGTCCTTGTAACGGGCTCCGGCATCGGGTAAAGAAGCCGCAGCCGCCACAGCCCTTCCTCTATCTGCCTCTGAATCTTCTGCCCGCGCCGACCCGGCTTCAAGTAAGTCTTTACAGCCAACCTGTACTCGCCATCCACCGGATCCCCAAAATCATCGTATCCGGTGGACTCTATGACCGCGCCACCGCCTGAGGCTTCGCCCGCTTCGCTGTCCTCGACCCAACCGCCGCCATTATACCGGTTGAACAGTTCGGCGACCGCTTCAGCCGCCTCACCGTCGACCTCAACCGCTATTTCAACTAGCCCTTCAGCTTCCATGAAGAGTCCGTCCTGAACACCTGCTGTTCCCTGCGAAGCACTGCAAAACTGACAACTTCCCTTTCAACTGTTTTCAAATTTCCCGGCATTCGCGCAACTCCGCAAGTCTATCAGAATTGACATGTGTGGCTTTGCCAAAGAGCGCAATCCAGTCGTGGCTTTGCCAGGAGAGACGGGTTGAAGGCCTCAGCGAAAACGCTCAGGTGTGGCCTGGGACTCGCACCCGTTTTAGCCCGCTCTACGTGCGCCTCGTGGAATGAAAGAAGCAGTGTGAAGTTCGTCGCGACCATTCGCGCCCCTTCGCGGATCCAAAAAGGTGTTAAACTGTAATTGAAAGCGCTTCATGGTGCCCCTTGGATCATGATTGGTGCTATGCTGTTCCCGCGCCAATCACGGCTCAAGAGAACACCAGGAAGCCCTTATGATGCCGCTCAGCTCTGGCCCTGCCTATGAATCCCCGCTTAGTCTCCTATCTCAACTTGGCCCTCTGCATCCTGCTCTGGGCCTTTATCCCTGTTGCGTCGAAGAAGACTCTGACCGAGCTGAACAACCTGCAGATGCTCTTCTACAGCACTCTGTTCTCCGCGGCTGCGCTTGGGGCAATCGTCCTTCTCCAGCGAAAGTCTGCAATCCTGTCCAGCCTCTCCGTTCACGACCTTGCCCACCTCATTTGGCTCGGATTCCTGGGCGCCTTCCTCTACTATCTTCTGCTCTACGGCGCGTTTGCCCGCACCTCTGCAGCCGAGGGATTCATACTCGCCTACACCTGGCCTATCCTGGTCAGCCTGCTGGCCGTCCCGCTCCTGGGCGAGAAGCTGACGCCAGCGCGCCTGCTCGCAATCGCGGTCAGCTTTTGCGGCGTCGTCGTAATTGTAACTCGGGGTCAAATGGTGGAATTTAAGATGGAGAACCTGGCGGGAAACCTGCTGGCCTTGAGCGGCGCCCTTGTGTTTGCCTTTTTTTCTGTCCTGGGCAAACGGGCCAGCCGCGATCTGACCGTAGCAGCCTTCATCTACTTCTGCGCAGCTCTGCTCTGCGCCGCCATTGCCGTCGCCGCGACAGGAGGGCTGCTCTGGCCATCGCTTGCGGTTTGGCGCTGGCTTCTGTTCAACGGCATCCTGGTCAACGGTATAAGCTACCTGTTCTGGTTCAAGGCGCTGGAGCGCGGCGACACCTTCATCGTGTCAAACCTGCTCTATCTCACACCGGTCATCGCGCTGCCTCTGGTCAGGCTATTCCTGGACGAACCGGTGCACCCGTCTGCAGTCTTGGGGCTCGTCCTGGTCATCGCCGGCATCCTCTTCCAGTCGGGCCCAATAATGGCTGCTCGCTTCCGCCCATGATCACTGCCCTCGCGAACAGGCCTTGCGCCGCAATTTGGCGCTTACCTATCCACGAGCAACCCTTTACTCCGGCCTCAGTATCCTGTCAAGGAGACCCCGCCGCGGTGCATCCACTTCGTCGCCCATGCTTTCCGCCAGCTGGCGGAACAGCATCTCCTGTTCCTCACTCAGGTCAGTCGGTGTCACCAGCCTTACGGTAACGATCAGATCACCTCGTCCGCTGCGCTGGAGTCTAGGAATCCCCAACCCCGCCTTGCGGAAACTCCTCCCGGTCTGCGTTCCCGGTGGTATCTCCAGGCTGATCGAATCGCCCTCCAAGGTGGGTACATTCACGGTCGCGCCGAGCGTTGCCTGCGCAATTCCGACCGGTAGTTCCATGTGAAGATCAAATTCTTCGCGGACAAAAACGGGGTGTTCTTCGACATTGATGATGACGTAGAGGTTGCCGCGCGGCCCTCCCAACATCCCTGCCTCACCCTCGCCCGCCAACCGTATCCGAGTCCCGCTATCGACCCCGGCAGGCACATTGACCTTGATCTTACGTGAAATCTGGATACGTTTGCGCCCGTTGCAGCGGCTGCAAGGGGTGGCAATCACCACTCCTTCGCCGTGGCAGGCGGGGCAGGTCGTCGCTGTAACGATCGTGCCAAAAAGCGGACTCTGCTGACGGCGCTGCACTTCGCCGCTGCCGCCGCAAGTCGAACATCTCTCAGGTGTCGTGCCAGGCTCCGCCCCGCTGCCCTGGCACTGGAGGCAGTCCTCCATGCGCGGGACTTCAATCTCCTCCTGCGTGCCAAACGCGGCGTCTTCAAAGCTCAACTCGATGTCCACCCGCAGATCTGCGCCCCGCCGCGGCGCCCGGCGATTGTTGCGCCCCATCCCGCCGAACCCAAAGACCTCCTCGAAGATGCTGCCCAAGTCTCCAAATCCTTGGCTGAAGTCGCTGAAGCCCCCCGACCCGGCAAGACCGGAATGTCCGAAGCGGTCGTAAATCTGCCGCTTCTGCGGATCACTCAATACCTGGTAGGCTTCGTTAATCTCCTTGAACTTGGCTTCTGCGTCCGGCTCCTGGCTCACGTCTGGGTGATACTGCTGGGCCAGCTTGCGGAATGCCCGCTTCAACGCGGCATCGTCCGCGCCTCGCTCAATCCCCAGCACTTCATAATAGTCGCGCTTTTCGCTCATCTGCCTATTCCCAACCTATGATCCAGGCGCACAAGCCAGCCAGGCCAACGGTTACACCGATCAGTGCCGCCCACTGCGTGCCGGTGAATCCTACCCCTCGGGCGCTGAAAGCAAGTATCACAACAAAACCTATGGCAAGAACCGCCCAGTTCGACAAAACCGTATGTTCGGCCCAGAATCTCCGCAGGAAATCCATTTCCGTTCGGGTCCCTCTAACGCGCCAGCGTCGTAACCCGACGCGGGTACCGTCGTTTCAAGTCCTCCCAGATCGCGTCCAATTGCGCATGCAATTCCGCCAGGCTGCCGTCGTTATCGATCACGCGATCCGCTTGATTCACCTTCGCCGCCTGTGGAGGCTGCAACTCGATCATCTGCCGGGCTTCGCTCTCCTCCATCTTCCGCGTCTCCAGCAGCCGCCGCAACTGGTTCCCCAAACTGGACGTCACCACCCAGATCTCATCACACAGCGTTGACATCAGCCCCGCCTCAAGCAACTTGATTGCTTCCAAAACAATGACGGGAGAATCGTTCTCTGCTATCTCCTGCTTACCCAGATCGAAGATCTTCGGGTGGACAATCTTCTCCAATCGCCCCAAATCCAGGGGATTCGAAAACACGATCTTGCCCAGCTTCTTGCGGTCAACTGTTCCATCTTCCCGCAAAATGCTTTTGCCAAACGCCCGCACGACAGCGTCATAGGCCGGACCACCCGGTTCGATTACGCGGTGTCCCAGCTTGTCAGCATCAATGATAAACGCGCACTTTTCGGTCAAATAGTTGAGAATCGTGCTTTTGCCAGTTGCGATGTTCCCTGTCAACCCAATGACCAGCGATCTTCGAGACATGTTTGTATGGACCCTTTGCCAATGGTTGTCCCCAGCTTGCCCCATTCTAGCCGAAAGACACCGCTCATGACAAGCCTGTCAGGCAGCCATCGCAGCCCACTCCTCCATTGTTTTTTCCAACCGCGCGGAGATGGCCCGGTATTCTTCCTGCAAAGCGTGCAGCTTTTCAAAGTCCAGCGCCGCGCTTGCCTGAGCCATCCTTACTTCAAGCTCTTCCAATCTTTGCTCCAGCCGTGCGATGCGTTCTTCGGTCTCCGCGACGACCTCCTCCTGTCGCTCCTCCTGACGCCGCCGGCGGCGGGCTTCCCGTTGCCGGCTCCACTCCGCCTCGGCGACTGTCGGTTCTGCCTTTCCCTTCACCGCCGAAACGGCGCCCTCCGTCTGCAACCGCTCAGACTGCCACTGCTTCCACGTACCCTTGAAGACATCCAGCCGCCCAGGCTTATCCCCGGTTCCAGGGGTCACCTGCCAAATCTGTGTGGCCAAAGCCTCAATCAGCGCTCGATCATGGGTAACGAGCAATATCGTGCCGCCAAACTGGCGCAGCGCGTCCTGCAAAATCTCCTGGCTGTCCAGGTCCAGGTGGTTTGTCGGTTCATCCAGCAGCAGAAAGTTGGCCCCTTGCAAAGTCAGGCGCGCCAGCGCAATGCGGCTGCGCTCTCCCCCTGAAAGGCTCCCAACTCTCTGATAGACGTCATCCCCCCTGAAAAGAAACTGGCCGAGAAACGTCCGCGCTCGCTCCGTCGGCAGTCGCTTGACCTCCAGAAGCGCGTCCAAAACCGTCTGCCCTTCCTTCATCAGGCCGTACCCACTGCCAACGTGCCGCTGCGCAAGGTAG
Organism: Caldilineaceae bacterium; assembly: GCA_022824685.1. Lineage (GTDB taxonomy): Bacteria > Chloroflexota > Anaerolineae > Caldilineales > Caldilineaceae > Bin5. The sequence goes on along the minus strand of JAJDZJ010000133.1, from coordinate 10,412 downwards.
CCCAGATCAACCGCGGCCCCCAACTCGACTCGACCGGTCAGAGGCTCAAGCTCCTCCAGAATTGTGCGCACAAATGTCGTCTTGCCGGCTCCGTTCGGCCCGATCAGTGCTGCCACCTGTCCGCGATTCAGCTCCAAGTCCGGAACTTCCACGATAGGCACGTCCGTGGCCGCCATGCTGCGCATCGCCCGTAACCGCCCCAGCCGGCCCTCCGGCATACCCCCCCTTCCCGCGCCCTTGAAACTCGGAGCGGCCGCGCCTTGTTCAGAAAGCCGGACTCCGCTCCCTCCCTCCCCATTCGCTTCCAGGGACACTGCGCCGCCGCTCTCATCAGCCGTTTCTGCCGTGCTGCCGTTGTAGCCAGCCACCAACTTGCGCGTGCGCATCACCATGTCGCCGCTCCGCGAGTCCGTCCGCAACGGGAGCCGTATGAACAGGTCAGTCGGCGGCGGCGGCAGCGCCTCCTCCTCCATGAACCTCTTGAGCCTCGTCTCCCTACCCTGCGCCTCTTTGGTACGCTGGCCGGCCTTATACCGGCGGACAAATGCTTGAGTCTCTTTGATGAACTCCTGCTGACGCGTATACTCCTTTCGCCAGCGTATTCGGCGTTCCTCCCGCTGCAGACGGTAGTGGCTGTAGTTGCCGCGGTAAGTCTCCACCCGGCGATGCGCCAGGTCCCAGATTCGGGTGGCAACCGCATCGAGGAAATACCGGTCGTGCGACACAACGATGAGGGCGCCCTTCCACCCGGTGAGCACACCTTCCAACCACGTCATCGAACGCACATCGAGATGATTGGTGGGCTCATCCAAAAGCAGCAAGTCCGGCTCCTCCATCAGCAGACGCCCCAGGCCCGCCCGGGTCCGTTGCCCTCCACTGAGATGGGACAGCGGCGCATGCCACAGAGACTCCGGAAGTGCCAGACCGGTCAACACAAATCGAATCCTCTGGTCGATGTCATATCCTCCGGCCTGTTCGAACGCCTCCTGCTGCCGCCCGTACTGTGCCAGAAGCCGCGCCAGCTCCTCTTCACACAGTCCCGGCTCGGTCATGCGCGACTCCAGCCTTTGCAACTTCTCCCCCTCCTCCAGCAATTTGGCGAAAACTGCTTTGACATCTTCATACAAAGTGCGGTTTCCAGCCGGAGGCGGGTCCTGCGAGAGAAAACCGATGCGCGTGCCCTGGGCGATGTGAAGCTCTCCGCCGACACCGGCGTCAATGCGGCCCAGCCCCATGAGCAGGCTTGTCTTGCCCGCCCCGTTGTGGCCCACCAGCCCGATGCGGTCGCCAAACTCGACGCGCACGTTCACGTCCTCGAGCACGTCGAGGTCACCATAGTTCTTTGAGATGTGATTTGCGACAAGGAGGCTCATATGAAGAGTCTGACAGGTTCGCGAAAGCGCAAAGAAACGCCAAACCGACGCCCCGCTCAATGCACCTCGAATAGAGTTGCGTACGACGGATCGCAGTTTGGCAACGCCGCCCGATTCTACTACACTCTCGGCCATCTGTCGACCCGCGAAGGCGCCGGCGAGCAGCCCGCCAGGACAGTTCCGACCCCAGTTTGGAATGAAGACCCTGCACACAGGATGTGGCGCCATAAATTCTCGTAGTAACCATAAGAAACGGACTGCAGAGATTCGTATAATCCACTTGAAGTAGCTCAGTCCTCCTTCTGGTTTACCCTTTCCCCCGTTTTCTCGCCTGGTATTGAAGATTCGACCTCTCCACTCTAAGTGCGCCACTATGGGGTTCCTTAAATGGGTACCCGTAACTCCTGCCATCCTCCCAATTCTCACTTCCCCCGCAGATCCTTCTCTTCCTCCCCGCTCTCTTTTCCTGATTCAATCGCCTGCAATCCTGCAAATCGTCCCCTTTTCCACAAATCCTGACTCCATATCCCGATTCGGTACCGGTCTGCACGCCCCCCGAATCAGCCTCTTGACCAATTTGAGTTCAGTCCACTATAATTTTCCTATCAGAATCATTGTCGTTTGCCCATTCTCTTTCCCGATCGTCCGGGAAATGCGTGGGCTGGTTCATGTATATCTTAAGGACAACATCCGACCAAAGGAGGTCCAAATGCTAAAGCAACTTAGAATCGCGGCTCTGTTCGCTGCCACACTGCTTCTTCTGGCCGCTTGCGTTGCCGCGCCCCCGGCTGCCGAAGCCCCGGCAGAAGATGCTTCGATGGAAGAGGCCCCGGCCGACATGAGCGGCAAAGTCGTCATCGCATCCGGCGGGATGATTCGTATCGGAGGCTCATTCGCGCTGACAGGCCCAATTCCTGACCCAGGCCTGAATATCCGCCACGGCGCGGAAATCGCAATTGACGACCTGAACGCTGCCGGCGGACTCGAAGGCTTCATGTTCGAGCTGGTCGCCGAAGACGGCGCCTGCGACGGCACGCAAGGCACCAATGTCGGCAACAAATTCGCCGCCGATGAGACGATCGTCGCCGTCACCGGCGGCACATGCTCGGGCGAGACTTTCGGCCTGGTTCCGATCCTGCAGGAAGCGCGCATCCCCTTCGTCAGCCCCAGCGCCACGAATCCCGACATTACCTCACCGGACTGCGATGTTTGTAACCGTGTCGCCTTGAGCGACGCGCTCCAGGGAGCCACCGACGCCGACTTTGTCTTGAGCGACCTCGGCCTGACAAAAGTCGCAGTCGTCCACGACAACTCCGACTATGGCAAGGGACTCGCTGAAATCTTCCAGAACAACGTCACCAATATGGGCGGCGAAGTGTCCAGCTTCGAGGGCGTCCAGGTCGGTGACACCGATTTTCGCGCCATGCTAGCAAGAGTTGGCGCCGACGCTCCGCAGGCCGTCTTCTTCGGCGGCTACTCCACAGAAGCGGGCCTGATAGCCCAGCAGATGACGGAAACGCCCGGCCTTGAAGAGACGGCGTTTATGAGTGTCGACGGCGCTTACACGCAACAGTATCTCGAAGCAGCCGGAGACGCCGCTGAGGGCACATACATATCCTTCGTCGCCGGCGCCGATTCCGAAGACATGAATGCCGAATTCGACGCCAAGTACGTTGAAAAATACGGTGTGAGCCCTGACGATCTCGGCCCCTTCCACAGCCAGAGCTACGATTCAGTCAAGCTGATCGCAGCCGCCATCATGGCTGTTGCGACTGTCGACGACAGCGGAAATCTCGTCATTGACAGGGAAGAACTGATTTCCGCCATTCGCGCTCTTGACGCATTCGAAGGCCTGACCGGCACGATCAAATGCGACAGCATAGGCGAGTGCGGAGCTGGCGGCGTGCAAATCTTCCAGGTGGCAGACGGCGCCTTCGACCAGGTATCAGGTTTCGGTATGGAGTAATCCTCCATTCCACAGGGAGAGGGAGTGGCTTCGCTCCCTCTCCACCTCCTCCCCTTTCGCTCCACGCAATCGAAAAATGGCTCCCAGCAGGTTGACAGCGCAGGTGGCAGGCGTAAACGGAAAAACCGCCCTCAGATTTCTCCTGCGGGCATTCGGCGCTGCCATCCTCGTCCTTGTCATCTGGCGGGTGACGACAGTCGGCCTGGCAGAGGGATACCCCGCCTCCTTCTGGATCTCCCAGGCTCTCAACGGGCTCGTCCTTGGCGGAGTCTATGCGCTGGTGGCGCTGGGCTACACGCTCGTCTACGGCATCCTGTTCATGATCAACTTTGCCCACGGCGAAGTCATGATGATCGGGGGCATCGCAGGTTTCTTCGCGCTTCAGTTTTCCCAGGCCCGCGGCTGGTTGGAAGGACCATGGCCGGTCGTCGTTGTTGCCCTGCTTCTGATCATGCTCTTTGGCATGGCCGCCTCGGTCCTGATTGGGGTCACATTGGAACGGCTCGCCTACCGCCCCCTGCGTCAGGCCCCCAGGTTGGTGCCCCTGATTAGCGCCATCGGCGCCTCCCTGTTTCTGCAATATTCGGTTCTTCTCATCTTCGGCGTCAGCCCCCACAGCTATCGCAAGCCTGCCCTCATCTCCGGCGGCATGAGGATGGGCGACGTATTCATTCCCTACACGGGCGCGATCATCTTTGTCACATCCATCCTCTTGATGCTGGCCCTCTATTTCATCATTCAGCGAACGAAGCTTGGCCGCGCCATGCGCGCGGTAGCCGAAGATCGCGCCACCGCATCGTTGATGGGCGTGGATGTCAACGCCGTCATCGTCATCACCTTCATGCTGGGGTCGGCCTTGGCCGGCGCGGCGGGTGTGATGCTCGGCTTCCACAATACCGTCGTAAAGTTCAACAGCGGCTTCGTTCCCGGCCTGAAGGCCTTCACCGCCGCCGTACTGGGCGGCATCGGCAACATTCCCGGCGCCATGTTCGGCGCGCTCATTCTCGGCTTGATCGAGGCAATTGGTCCCAGCGCTCTTGGAATCCCCACCGAATACAAGGACGTCATCGCCTTCACTCTCCTCGTCCTCATCCTCATCTTCCGACCTTCCGGCCTGTTCGGCGAGGTATTGAGCGAGAAGAAAGCCTGATGACTCCTATCCGTGCAAACGGCGCAATCAGAAATGGTCTGATCGCCTTTGCCTTCCTGGGCTACCTAATCCTGATCGGCATTCCGGGACGAATAGGCGGGGCCGCCTTACCGGTCCTTGCGCTTGTCGCCGCGCTGTTCTTCTGGGTAAGACTCCGCCGTGACGCGTCAGGCACTGATGGCAGCTTCCCCCAAACCGCCAGTCCAACGGGAAAGCCCGGCTGGGAGATTGGCGCGCCCGGTCACACGGTCTCGCAAGAACAGGTCATGCCTTTGCCGGGAGCGGGAGGAGCGCTTGCCATCCGCAGCGGCCTGCTCGCAGGCATCACCACCGGCCTGTTGATCGCCATCGTGAGCTTCGCCTTCGCCTCGGCCATCGGCAGCGGCGCCTCGATTCAGCCGGTGCTGGACAAGATCGTTCCTGTCAATGTCGCCGCTTTGATCGGCGTTTCGCCTGGCCAGATTGCAAACGACGAAGTGCCGACTCTCCGTTATCTTCTGCTGGTCCTGATCTTCACTGCAGCCGGGCTTCTCGCGGCCCTGGCAGTCGTTGCCGCCAGGGTTCGCAACCCGCAAAAGGCTCCCGTAGCCCGCCTCTCTAAATCCCTGGATAGCCAGCTCTACAGGACAGTTGCCCGGTTCACAGGCATCTTGCTTCCCTTCCTTTTGCTTGCTTACATCGCGTGGCTCGGCATCCCCGGCGTATCCGCATTCGGCTCCAATGAAGGCACCGTCCGCCTCCTGCTTACCTTGATCGCAACCGGCAGCGGACTCTTCGCCCTTCGCCTCGTCCGTCCCGGACGAGAACAGAATGTCGTGGCCCCCCTGCTCGCCCTCGGCGCTCTGACCATGCCCTTCATCCTGGATCAGTTTCAAAACTCCGTCATGGGGCTTGTATTCATCTTCGTCATGATGGGTCTAGGGCTGAACATCGTCGTCGGCTACGCAGGGCTCCTCGATTTGGGTTACGTAGCTTTCTTCGCCATCGGCGCTTACACCTACGCCTTTCTTTCGGCCCCCTTCTCTTCCCCCTACATCAGCAGCCTGCTCAACCTTCTTGCCATCTCCCCCGAGATCCCCCTGCTTGGCTACTGGACCGCCCTGCCTGTGGCGATGCTGACCGCCGCAATTGGAGGCATTCTGCTGGGCATTCCAGTGCTGCGTCTGCGCGGGGACTATCTGGCGATCGTAACCCTCGGCTTTGGCGAAATCATCCGGCTCTTCATGTTGAATCTGGGTGAGCTGACGAACGGACCCCGCGGCATTCTTGAAATCTCGCAGCCCGGCCTATTCGGCCTGGCGCCCCAGAGCTTTTCCTCCGGCTTTCTCAGCTCACAGGGTTGGATCTTCCTGCTCGCCCTGATCAGTTCAGCTTTGGTCGCCTTCGTCGCCATTCGCTTGAACGACTCTCGCCTCGGTCGCGCCTGGTTCGCCATGCAGGAGGACGAAGACGTTGCCGAAGCCACCGGCGTCCACCTCGTGCGTACAAAACTGCTCGCCTTCGCCATTGGCGCAACCTTCGCCGGCATGGCAGGCCAGCTTTACGCCTCCAGGCAGATCAACATCTTTCCCGAGAACTTTTCCCTCTTCGTCTCCATTGACGCCCTTGCTCTCATCATCGTTGGCGGTATAGGCAGCCCTGCCGGCATCGTCCTGGGTGCCCTTGCTCTCAAGGGCCTGCCGGAAGTGCTGCGCGGCGTGGACGAATACCGTATAGTCACCTTCGCCGCCCTCCTGGTTATCATGATGATCGTGCGTCCCGCCGGAATTCTGCCCTCAGCGCGCCGCCGCACACAGGTCGCGGCCCCAGACGAGCAAGCCCTTACCCCAGGGGCAGAAGAACCGGTTGCGAAAGAACTGGATGGTGACACGGCCCGGCAGGCGCAGGCCGCTTCGCCCCAGAGCGAGGCTGTCCGCGACAAGGAGGACCAATGACAGCCCTCCTTAGCATCCAGGCGGTGACCAAGGTGTTCGGCGGCCTCACAGCTGTCGACAACGTGAATCTGGACATTGAGGAGCGATCCATCACTTCGCTGATCGGCCCCAACGGCGCAGGGAAGACTACCCTCTTTAACTGCTTGACTGGGTTGCACACGCCGGAAGCGGGGCAAATCCTGTTTGACGGGAGGTCGCTGATCGGGCTCAGGCCGGATGAAATCATCGCCCGCGGCGTTGCCCGCACGTACCAGAACATTCGCTTATTCGGCAGAATGACCGCTCTCGAAAACGTCCTGGTCGGCCAGCATCTGCAACTGCGCGCCTCACACTGGAGCGCCGTCCTGCGCTCGGCCCGCCAGCAGGCCGAAGAACGCGCGGCGCGTTCATTCGCCTTGGAATTGCTGGCGTTCGTTGGATTGGAGAGCCACGCCGAGGTCGTCTCAACGAACCTGCCCTACGGCGAACAGCGGCTGTTGGAAGTGGCCCGCGCTTTGGGAAGTCGTCCCAGCCTTCTGCTCCTCGACGAACCGGCCGCCGGCATGAACCCGAGCGAAACCGACCGCATGATGGAGCTCGTCCACAGGCTGCGCGACGAAAAGGGAGTGACCGTATTCCTAATCGAACACGACATGAAGGTTGTGATGAGCGTATCGGAATCCGTTGCCGTCCTGGATTACGGTGAGAAGATCGCCGAAGGCACGCCGGAAGAGGTGCGCGCAAACGCCAGGGTCGTCGAGGCCTACCTGGGCCCGGAAGTCGTCCTGCAGGATACTGTGGCTACCTCAGACATCTGAACCATGCTAATCCTGGACACAGTCCACACCTACTACGGCCACATTCACGCCCTGAAGGGGATCTCCCTCACGGTGAACCAGGGCGAAATCGTCACCCTCATCGGCTCGAACGGGGCCGGCAAGACGACCACGCTCAACACCATCAGCGGTGTGCTGCCCGCTCGCGCCGGGGCAATCTACCTCCAGGAAAACGCCCTCGGCCACGGGCCCGGCCCTTCCGGTAGAGACAGTGGTTCCGACATTCGTCTTGACCAGCTCCCCGCACACCAGGTCGCACGCCTTGGCGTCTCCCAGTCACCCGAAGGACGCAAGATCTTCGCCCGCCTCTCCGTCCAGGAAAACCTCGCCATGGGCGCCTTCGCCCGCGCCGACGCCGACGGCATCCGCCAGGACCTTGAACGTGTCTTCCAGCTTTTCCCCCGCCTTCAGGAGAGACTCAGCCAGCCCGGCGGCACGCTCTCCGGCGGCGAACAACAGATGCTCGCCATTGGCCGCGCGCTCATGAGCAGGCCGCGCATCCTCCTCCTCGACGAACCTTCGATGGGCCTCGCGCCCATCCTCGTCCAGCAGATCTTCCAGATCATTCGCGAAATCAACGGCCAGGGAATGACCATTCTGCTCGTGGAGCAAAACGCCCAGGCCGCCCTCCACATCGCCAATCGCGGCTATGTCCTCGAAACCGGGAACATCGTCCTCAGCGGCAATGCGGAGGAACTCCTCGCCAACCCACTGGTGGCCGAAGCTTACCTGGGAATCTGATTGGGCTTCTCAGGCGCCTTATGTGATCGCTGAACGCCCAGACGGTCAGGCCTAAAACAGCCTCCGTTTATCCACGATGTTGCGCGGCTCCTCCCCCGCAAGATAGCGCCGCAAGTTGTCGACCAGCGTATCGATTCGGCGTTGCGGCACATGTGGATTGTCCGCCGCCACATGGGGGGTTAGGATCACATTCTCCGTCTTCCATAGCGGGTGCCCCGCCGGCAGGGGCTCCGTCTCGTACACGTCAAGCGCGGCCCCCGCAATCCTGCCGGACTCCAGCGCCTCGACCAGCGCATCCAGCTTGACCACAACCCCACGGCTGATGTTGATCAGATAGGCCGACGACTTCATCTGCGCCAGTTCCTCTGCGCCAATTAACCCCACAGTCTCAGGCGTCTGCGGGACGCAGCTCACCGCAAAATCCGCCTCTTGCAGCAGTTCGTGCAAGCGATCCTGGCTCCACAGCGCGTCCAGCTCCAGGCTGCTCCCCAGCTCCTTGTTCGGCCTCGCGTCCACCGCAATGACGCGCATGTCGTGCGCCTTCCCGCGCCGCGCCAGCTCCGAGCCGATGCCTCCCAGGCCAATCACACCCAGCGTGCAATCTCCCAGGTGGCGTACCGGCGTGCCCTTCTGCCACTCCCCTCGGATCTGCCGCCGCATGTACAGATGAATCCCCCTGGCGAACATCAGAATAAAACAGAATGCGTGATCGGCAATCATGTCGCTGTAGATCTTCGCCATGTTGCTGACCACGACACCGCTCTCAGCCAGTTCCGGGTACATGTAGTGCTCCAGCCCGGCGATCGGCGTCTGCAGCCACCGCAGACTCTCCGCACGCGCCAGCATCTCCTTGGAGAGATCGCCGTACATGCCAACCGCCTGCGAAACTGCGGCCAGCGCCTCCTCCTCGGTCAGGGCATTAACGATCTCCAGCTCCGGCGACACCGATCGCACCTGCTCAAGCTCGCTTGGCGACAGCGGCGGATAGATTAGAAAATTCATCGCTCTCTTCTCTCTTCCTTTTCTATGTTGGCTTCTGCCTGAATGCAGCGTATCTCTCGGCGTGAATAAGCTGCTCAACGTCCACGCGCGCGCCCCCCAGTTCGTCCGACGCATTCGCGCCGAGAACCGCGGCCAGGCTGTTCATGGCATCACCGAACGGAGACCGTATCAGCTCCGGCCTACCGTCCGCAACTGCTCGAACAAATGCCTGGCTGATCGCGAAGGTATCGTCTCCGCCCCGGCCCTCGAAGAGCGATATTTCGACCGCATCTTGCTCCAGACTCCTCTCTGGGGGGTAAGGGCCGTCGTAGTGATATGCCTTTACGCCGTCCCCTTCAATCACAATCCTTCCTTCAGTCCACATGACCTGGTGGTCCATATGGCTGGCATATACCTTCCTGAGTCTCGAAAGTGTCATTGTGCCCACAGCGCCGTCAGCAAAGCCAAACAGCGCGCTATACGTATACGGATTATCGGCGCCGTCCTGTATCTCCTCTGCGGGCCGATGCTGGTAGTGGGCCTGCACCCACTCGACGTCCCCGAACCAGTAGCGCCACAGGTCTAACAGGTGAATCCCTCCCTCGACCACCGTCATTCCGCTCCATGAACGGTTCGCCGTCCACACCCTGTTTCTGGGGCCGCCATGAAGTTCCGTCTGATGATGCTTGACGTTATGCCCCTCCAGTGGTCCATGAAATGTGTAGCACGCCATCAACGGCCTGCGGCCTTCGCGCAAGTGCCTGTAAACAGCCTCATGCCGGCCGTCGAACCGCTGCTGAAAACCGGCAGTAGATAGCACGCCGGCCCCCTCTATCGCCGCCTGCATCGCCAGGGCCTCGTCAAGATAGAGGCTCATCGGCTTCTCCACAAACAGATGGATCCCCGCCCGCGCTGCCCTTACGACCTCACCCGAATGCACGTTCGGCGGGATGCAGATATAGAGCGCATCCGGCTCTTGAGCCAGCAACGCCTCGAAGTCGGTCGTGTGCAGGATTCCTTTTGGCTGGAAACCAGGCACATAGCTCTGCAACTTCCCCGCGTCCAGGTTCGACGGGAAGGCATCGGCCAGAGCCGTCAGCCGCGCCGCGCCCTGCTCTTGCAGAGTCCACAAGGCCTTCAGGTGTTGCAGACCCCGCTGCCCCAAACCCATCACAGCGACGCGTACCGGTCCTGTCATCGTAGCATCCTTTCCTCGTACCGTTTTGACTGCCCGCACATTCCGCCCTGCTGCACCTGCAATCGATCCGAGCTTCCAGAGCGCCCATCCGATAAAAGCAGAAGAGATCGAGTCCCAGGGCAATCGCATCTAAATCTGTAGGCCGATTCAGTTGAAATTGTGGCCAGAAGAAAGCGAGAATAAGTGGAAATCACCCTGCGCTTACTGAATATCGACGGGAAGACGCCGCGGATCAGGCCCTCAGTCGGCGAGAT
>JAJDZJ010000204.1 GCA_022824685.1 Caldilineaceae bacterium | reverse complement strand
GCCCTCAGTCGGCGAGATAAGTTAAATTCTCCGTCTACGTGCCATCTTTCGTACATTTCCCTGTGTCTTACCCCGACCTGGAAGAGTATTCGGCTGCATTTCGATGTTCTGACCCAATTTAGATGCAATCGCCCTGTGCCGACTCCGCCCCACACCTCTCAACCAGCGCCTCCGCCTTCCTACCAACCGCTCACTGACGAGTTATTCGCATAGCAATCGTCCTCAAATCGAATCCGCCCTCCGAAGCAATACCCATTCAAAACCTCGACAAAACCCGCCTCTCCGCCCCATCACATCCATCCCCCAAACTGCATCCCCGTCACCCTCCCAAAATAGACCCCCCTAAACACTCACAAACGCTCACAAACGCTCACAAACACTCGCCCATCACTCCCCCATTCCCCCGCCCTATCCCCCATCAACTCCCATCCCCCAAATCCTCTAATCCCCCCAAATCCCCGTCCCCCGTCCGTCGCATTGACAACGCCCACCTTTCCGTTTACAGTCTCACTCTATGACCTACACCTGGTCCACTCGCGGCTTCGAAGACTTCCGCCAAGGCCAATTCGGCAACGCAGGCCAAAACCTGTATGTCTCGCGCGCCGGCCTGCTCCAACGTATCCACCAGCGCGACCTCAACGGCAACGGCTACCTCGACCTCCTCTTCTGCAACAGCCAGAACCACCACGAACGTCCGCCAACCTACCTGTACGAAGACCCGCTGGGCGAAGCCAACCGCACAGAGCTCCCCGCTGAAGGCGCGTGGACAGGCACGATCGCCGATCTCAACCGCGACGGCTATGACGACCTGATTCTCGGCATGAGGCACAACGGCGTCCGTCCCGATCTCAACGCGATCATCTACTACGGCGGCCCCGACGGGCTCAGCGAGCGGAGCCAGCAGCAGCTGCCCGTCCCCCAATGTGAATCAGTGGCCGCCGGCGACTTTGACGGCGACGGCCGTCCCGACCTGGCCTTCGTCAGCCAAAACGCGCTGCGCATCTTCTACCAGACAGAACTGGGTTTCGAGCCGCAAAGGTTCATCGACCTGGACATCCGGGCCGACCAGCTGGCAGCCGCCGACCTCGACTGCGACGGATTCGCCGACCTGGTCGTTCGCACAAAGGAGGGGAAACTCTCAATCTTCTGGGGTGGCGCAAACGGCATCACCGCGGAACGAGTGACCCTCTGCAACGAGCCGGCCGAACCACAGACCGGCTCGACCGATTCCGCCCACCAGTACGCGGAGCACGACGAGGAAGCCCGCCCGCTGGCCCGCGTCGTCCAGCTGGACAACACGCCCCACCTGTTCCTGCCCCGCACGCGTAGCGTCTCGCTCGTGCCGGTCGGCGCCGATCGGCGGCTCGGCCCTCCCAAAGAACTCTACTGCCTCCACGCCATGGCGGTCGCAGTCGGCGATGTAAACGGCAATGGCTACGACGATCTCGCGCTGGCCTGCCGCGAGCCCTTCGAGGGGCATGAGCGCTCCTGGATCTACTGGGGCGGCCCTGAAGGATTTGACGAAACCCGCCGGGCGCCCCTCGACAGCCATCGCGCCTGCGATGTCACCGTCGCCGACCTGACAGGAGACGGCCTCGCCGACATCATCCTCTGCCAGAGCTTCACCGCAGACTCCTACAGCGCCGACTCGCTCATCTACCGCAGCGCGCCCACAGGCATCGACCCCCGGCCGGCCCGCCTGCCTTGCCAGGATGCCCGCCGCGTCCTGCTCGCCCGCCCCCGTCCCAATGACCGCCCCCAAGTGATCTTCGTCAACCACTTCGGCCGCAACCGCCTCGGCAACATCAGTCCCGCCATCTACTTCGGCGGCCCCGACGGCTTCTCCCCCCATCGCCGCCAGGACCTGCCCGGCTGGGGCGCCGTCGAAGCCCTCTGCTGCGACTTCAACGACGACGGCTTTGTCGACATCGTCCTTGCCAACGCCTCGGAAAACTCAATCGACCGCGACCCCGGCTCCTACCTGCTGCGCAACGGCCCGCAAGGCTTTGCCAGCCAACCAACCTGGACCCTGCCCGCAAACAGGGCCCACGGCGTCTGCGCCGCTGACATCAACCGCAACGGCTGCCTCGACCTGATCTTCTGCGGCTTCCACAACCCCGAGCTCCTCATTTTCTACGGCGTCCCCGCAGACCCCGACACCGGTCTCTGCTTCGACACCGCCAACCCCCATCGCATCCGCCTCGAACACGATGGCAAGCTCTACGACGAACCCCGCTGGATCTACCTGGCCGACCTCAACAACAACGGCTGGCTGGACCTGGTCGTGCCCCAGATCGCCTACGACCGCAGCTTCATCCTCTGGGGCGGCCCGCAAGGCTTCAGCATGGAACGTTGCCAGCCCCTCTCCGTCCTGCGCGGCGCCTGCGCACGCGCCGCCGACCTGAACGGCAACGGCTACCTGGACCTCATCATCGGCGGCCACATCACCTCCCAGGACGGACCACACGACTCTTTCGTCTATATCTACTGGAACGGCCCCCGCGGCTTGCGCGAGGACCGGCGTACGCTCCTGCCTGCCAGCGCCGTCAACTCAATGGCCGTCGCCGACTTCAACAACGACGGCATGCTCGACCTCTTCATCTGCTCCTACCACAACGGCCGCGAACGGGACATTGACTCCTTCCTCTACTGGAACCGCGCCGGGCGCGGCTTCGCCTCGGCAGACCGCACCCGCCTCTTCACCCACTCCGCCTCCGGCTGCGTCGCCGCCGACTTCAACGACAACGGCTGGATCGATCTGGCCGTCGCCAACCACAAGGTGGAAGGCGACCACATCGGCCACTCCACGGTCTGGTGGAACGGAACCGAAGGCTTCAGCCCCGAGCGCGTTACACAACTGCCCACCTCCGGCCCGCACGGGATGACCGCCATCAGCCCGCACAGCATTGCGGACCGCGGCGAAGAGGAGTTCTACATGTCGGCCCCGCATAAACTCTCCCCGGGCGCCAGAGTGACCGGGATCGCATGGCAGGCCGAAACGCCGCCGCGCACTTGGGTCAGAGCCCAGCTGCGCTTCGGCAGTTCGAAAGCTGAATTGGAAGAGGCAGAGTGGCAGGGCCCCAACGGCGGCCCGGAGTGGTTTGAAGAGCCGCAGGAGTCTCTGGCGACAGAAGCAACCGGCCGCTGGGTCCAATACAGGCTGGCCCTCGGCGCCAAAAACGGGTGCGGCTCCCCACGCGTGAAAAGCGTCGATATAACCTGCGTATGATCGGGGTCAGGCGAAAAACCGCCCGCCCGGAGCCCCCTGTCGCGGCCTGAAGCCGCTCAACCGCCGTCGAACGTTACATGCTCCAGCACGTCCGGGTTGCATATGTCCTTCGGCTGCCGGCCGTTGAAAAAGTCGAGCACCGCGGTCACCGCCATGTGCTCAATGCGTCCCCTGCCTTCCAGCGTCGTCGTCGCCGAATGCGGGGTCGCCACCACCTTCGGATGTGTGCGCAGCCGTGAAGAAACCGGCGGCGGCTCCGGGTCGAACACGTCCAGCCCCGCGCCAAGAAGATGGCCGCTATCCAGCGCGTCCAGCAGCGCCTCCGGGTCGACCAGCGGGCCCCGCGCCAGGTTAAGCAGGACAGCGCCCCGCTTCATCTGCGCAAAGCGCTCGCCGTTCATCAGATGGTGCGTATCCGGCGTCGAGGGCGCGTGCATGCTCAGAAAATCAGCGCTCCCGATCACCGTGTCCAAATCGGCAAGCTCCACGCCTGCCTCAGCAGCCCGCTCAGCCGGGATATACGGGTCGAACGCCAGCACCCGCATACCGAAACCTTGCCCGCAAATATGGGCAACCCGCCCGCCGATTCGGCCCAGCCCCACCAGCCCCAGCGTCTTGCCCATCAGCTCCGTGCCCATCGGCAGCCCTCTGGGCGCAAATTCCCCCGCCGCCAGCTGCGCCATCCCCGGCTTGACCTGCTTGGCCACCGCCAGCATCAGGGCCACGGTGTGCTCCGCCGTCGATTCGGTGGGCCCGTCCGGCGTATTGCAGAAGACGACCCGATGCCGGGTCGCGGCATCAAGGTCGACGTTGTCTATGCCGATACCCGTGCGAACCAGTATCCGCAGATTGGGCAACCGGTCGAAAACTTCGTCATTGTAGCCGATCGCTGCCGCCGCCAGAATCGCCTGCGCCGGCCTGGCGCTGCCCACAGGGTCGGCCGGGTCCGCTGTCAAGCGCGTCACCGACTCGGGCAGCAGGGAAAGAGCGTCTGAAAGCTGAGGCGCTTCGCTCCAGATGTGCGTAAATTCAGAAAGCTTCACGGAATCTGCTCCATAGTGGGGTAAACTGGTGACCGATTGAAATGCCTAAGGGGTTGCCTGCGCATCCGTTCTTCGATTCAACCATATGGGCGGGAATGCGAAGATCCAGGTGCAGCTCGGCGCGTTGGCAGCTGCTGTATGGCAGACGCCCGATGTATGCGGTCTGCCTCGAGGGCAGGTCCTGAAGGCACACCGGAAATCGCCGTGCGTCGCCGCCTGTGATCGCAGTTCTTCTCCCAATCTGACCAATGATTCTGCGCGGAAAAGAATTGTACCTGCACATTTTTGAGTCAACAAACTGGTCGTTGCTATGCTTCAAAGGTGTAGCGCATCACAATTCTATTCTGTCCCGCCGGCGTCACGTCCACAAACCCAGCGCGCCGGTACGTCTCAGGCGTCCCCATGAAGGTGTACGACGCCGCGTCCGGCTCCACGGGATACCCCTCCACGGCAGGCGCGTCCTGCGCACGCGCATAGTCCACCGCAGCGCTCAGAAGTTGGCCCGTCAACCCTTGCCGCCGGTAGTGGCGGTCGACGAACAGACAAACGACCGACCAGACCGCCGCGTCGTCAACGCGCGGCAGCGCCCGGTAGCGCTCAAGCGCCGCGTAGCTCTCGCGCGGCGCGATCGAACACCACCCGATCGGCATCCCCTCGCAATAGGCGAGAATGCCGACCGGCGTCCCGGCGCGCACCAGCGCCGCCAGGGCCTCAACACGCTCCGCCTTGCTCGACCGGCGATACACCGAACTGGTCATCCGCCACCGCATACACGAACAGTACCGAAACTTGCCATGGCACTGCTCAAAACGCTCCAGATCGTGCAATCGCGCCGCCGTCACCGGGTGGAACTGGATCCTTGGCACGTACTGTCCCTCCCTCTCTTGAGCCATCCAACGACATCTGCCGCCAACAAACACGCTGGGATTCATCCCAAACGGAAACCGGGAGCAAGCTGGAGCGACCCCCGGTTCCACTCTATTGGAACTTCGCCAAAATCAACAAATCCCTCCCAAACGAACGGACAATCAGAACACAGACCCCGCCAGGTATCCTTCCCCCGAAGGCCGACGACAACCAACCCCGCAACCACCACCCATCTGTACAATCCCCGCAGTTCCCCCGCAGTTCCCCCGCAGTTCCCCTGCCTCTCGCCCCCTTTTTGGACCGCTCCCCCCAAAAAAAATCGCATTATATACCTGACTTCGTAAAACAAATCGAGTATACTTAGGACATGATTGAAGGTAGGAGGTCGTCAAATGTAAGCATGGTCTTGTAGTTTGCACGGTCGATATCGACGAATCCGCGTCTCCTTCGAACAGAGAGGAGCGCGAACGAGTGACTAGATATCGAACCTGATCAAGGAGCAAGAAGACCATGAGCGAGAGTGGCGGCACGATCAGCACCTTCGAATTCTTCGCGAAGTTCCCCACCGAACGGACAGCTTTAGAGTACTTTGAAAGTCGTCGTTGGCCAGACGGCGTTCATTGCCCCTATTGTGGAAGCGAACGGACTTCTCGCCAACGCAAGTACCAATACCATCAGTGCAAGGATTGTCGGAAGAAATTCACTGTTAGAACTGGTGAGCTTGGTCCCAAAAACTGGACCACATGCTAAGGTGTATCAATAGAGCAAGACACTAAGCCTGTGGAGGGGCAGAACGATGGTCAAGAAACGACGGCGGCACTAGGCAGAGTTCAAGTTTCGGATGGCGCTGGAAGCGCTTGAAGGCAGCAAGACGATGAGCCAGATGTCCAGTGAACATGCGCTTCATCCCAACATGATACGATCCTGGAAGCAGCAGTTGCTGGAAGGCGGGCCGAGCGTTTTCGCCAGAAAACGTTGCACGCGCCATGTGGGGCGTAAGATCAACCAAATTTGAGCCAACAGAACCCAAATCTGACGATTGACAAAGCATGATTCGTTTCATTCAACCGTTGTGAAGTGAACGGGTCACTTAGCTAAAGAGTTCGTTGGAACCGCGTAATAAGGGAGTGAATTGCATGACCAGTGTTGCCGACCCGAAAGAGCAGCGTTCTTCTCCCCCTTCTCCCAAGGCCAATCCTCTGTTCGGTACTTTCAGCCGACTCAGGCGCGATCCGCTTGGATGTTTGCAGGAATTCGTCGACGAAGCTGGGCCAGCAGCAAAGTACCGATTCGTCGCCGGTTTTTGGGGCTACCTATTCGTTCACCCCGACCACAACCAGTACATCCTGCAAGACAACTACAAGAATTTCACCAAACTGCCCCATCCCGCCTTTCTTCTGCTGTATCCTCTGGCCGGAAAAGGTCTCATCAGCAATGATGGCGAGTCCTGGCTACAACAACGTCGGTTAGCCCAGCCGGCCTTCCACCGGGGACAGATTCAGGAGATGGCCCAGACAATGACGGCGGCGGCGGAGCGACGATTCCCTCGATGGGACCAGGCCGCTCACGCCAGGAAGATTGTCGCCTTCGACCGCGAAATGATGGAAATGACTCTGGAAATCGCGGGCAGGACGCTGTTCAGCGTAGACCTTACCGGAGAGGCCCGCGAGGTGGGTGACACCTTCGGCAGGCTGAATAAGCTCTTTCTCAAGCTGGCAGTCTCACCGATTTCACTGTATACGATGCGTGTACCCTTCTGGCCCAGCACGCGCAGATTCACACAAGATATAAGTGAATTAGATCAGATGATTTACTCAATGATCAGCCAGAGACGCGCATCCGGCACGCCGGGAAACGATCTCATGGGAATGCTATTGTCCGCGCGCGACGAGGATACTGGCGAAGGCATGGACGAGAAACAACTGCGCGATGAGGTTATCACTCTACTGCTTGCAGGACATGAGACTACGACACTCCTGCTCACTTGGTTCTTCTACTGCCTGGGAAGATTCCCTGAGATCGAGGCTCAGGTGCAGGATGAAGTGGACCGGACATTGAACGGTCGGCTGCCGACGTTTGAAGACATCCCCAAATTAGTCTACACGCGCCAAGTAATTGATGAAACGATGCGATTGTATCCACCCGCTTATGCCCTGTCGCGATGGGGAAACGAGGCCGACATCATCGGCGGCTATGCCACTTCTGCGAACGCGGTCATCGCTCTATGCCCCTTCATAACCCACAGGTTGCCGGAAATCTGGAGCAACCCATTGGAGTTCGATCCGGAAAGGTTCAATGCGGCGAACAAATCAAATCGTCACCGATTTGCCTATATTCCCTTTGGTGCTGGACCGCGACAGTGTATTGGCGAAGGCTTTGCGCTTACGGAAAGCACTCTAGTGGCCGCGGCGATAGCCCAACGCTTCCGCCTTCGAATACCGGACGGCTATGTTGCGCAGTTGGACCCGCAGATTACTCTGCATCCGAAGGGCGGAATGCCGTTACAGTTCGAGATTCGCTGATCATATTTCTTCAACAATTTTCCCAAAAAAGTGGAAAAACAGTGGGGAAGTTGGTCAAGAATTACCTGATGTTAATTTCTTATATAATCCCCAAAAAAACCGTTTGACCCATCTTCCACAGTTATAGTATAAAAATGCAGGTACGACCGTTTTGGGAAAGTCGCAAGCGCTTGGGGTTCTTTGCTTAAACGCTTTAGCCTGGCCTGGGATTTCAGGCATCTGGGCGCAAAGGCTTCCTGGTCGGGGCTCGTTTCTGCAACCCTGGCGGAAACCGACAATGCGCTCAACGTGAACCTCTCTCGGCCCTTGAGCTCCCTCAAGCCGGCCTCTCGCGACGAGAAATTCCGCAAGCGGGACGGCGGCGCCCGAACCCCCTCCTGCCAGCCCGGCCAAGCGGGCGCGGCTTCGGGGCCCAAATCGTTACCAACTATCGGTTCCTGGATTCCCAAGGAGAAAACCCATGCAAAAGCGTACCCGACTCTCAGTATTGGCAGCTCTATTGACGCTGGCCCTCCTGTTGTCAGCTTGCGCAGCCCAGCCGGCGCCGGCGACCGGGGCCGCCTCCGACGGAGACGCGATGGAGGAGGAAGTCGTTGAAATCACCTGGCTCCAGTGGTGGGTCAATGAATGGGGACCCGACAACCACGCACAGCTGATCGCCGACTTTGAAGCCCAAAACCCCAACATAAAGGTGACTGTGGTCGACGTCCCTTGGCCTGAAATGGCCGGCAAGCTTCAGGCCGCCGCGGCCGGGGGAAGCGAATCCTACGACCTCTTTGGCACTGAGTCGACCTGGATTGCGGGCCTGACCAAACAGGGGTTCATCGAAGATCTTGGCCCCTGGCTGGAAAACGATCCGGAGTTCGCCGCCAAACTCACGCCGACAACGCCCATGAACCTGCTGGGTGAAACCAGAGGACTCTGCCTCTATCTCATCCCCTATCAGTTCGCCTACAACGTAGACATCTTCGAAGAGAAAGGCCTCGAGCCGCCAACCAACTGGGATGAGTTTGTGGCAGTCCTGCAAGCCCTGCGCGACGAAGATTCGAACGCCTACGGCATGAGCATGCCGCTGCAGGACGGCGGTTTCCTTCTGTTGCGCTACTTCAACTTCCGCCTCGCCCAAGAGGGCGGCCAGATGCTTGACGCCGACGGCAACGTTGCCTTCAACTCCCCCGAAGGCGTCGCCGCCATGACCTGGTGGAAAGACCTCTACGACATGGACCTGGTCGTGCCGGGCTCCTTCGGCGAAGACCAAGCCCTGATGCTCGAGTTCGTCGCCAGCGGCCAGACCGCCGCGATCATCGACGGCCCCTTCATCTGGACGAAGGCCAAACAGATCGATCCCGATATCCGTATGGCCTACGCCCCCGCCTGGACGCACAACACTGGCGGCTACTCCTGGGCCTGCAGCGGCATGGGCATCGCCGCCAACTCGCCCCACAAGGAAGAAGCCTGGGAGTTCTTCAAGTACATCTATTCGGATGAAGTGTCCCTCAAAATGACCGAGACGGTCAGCCTGTTGTGGGCCACGAACGCCGCCGTTGATTCGCTGGCAGAGTCCGACGATCCGATGTTGAGCCAGGTTCCCGCCTTCGCAAACCAGGATCCTGAGAACAACATCCTGTTTGCTCCCCTGCCGGAAGCCTCAAAGCTGATCGATGCCTTCCAGCAGGCCTTCCAACAGGTGCTTGCCGGGGAAAAAGACGCGCAGACAGCGCTGGATGAGGCAGCCGCCGTCTGGCAGGCGGAATTGGACGCCGCCAAATAACGACTGACGACCGAGCGGGCCTCCGTTCGGAGGGTTGATGTAGCACGACCTGTCTGGCGCAGCGCCTGAACCAGCCGACGGGTCCGGGGCCTTGCAGGCATTCAAGAACTGCAAGGCCCCGCTGCTACGTCCATCCGGTTCCCGAAATCTCGATCGAAAATCAGTGAGAATCCAAATGCGTGACGAGGGGACGTCCCCTGCTGCCGCCCCCGCAACGGGGCAAGAGACCATGATCGGAGAGAGGACAGCAACCGGGCCCGGCCGCCCGCGCCGGCTGCCTTGGCGCCAGATGAACGGCTACTACTTCGTGGGGCCGGCCATTCTCTTCTTCCTCTTCGTAAGCATCTTCCCCCTCCTGCGCACAATTCAGATGAGCCTCGTGGACGTTGAAGCGGGCGTGCCCAGCTTCGTCGGCATTCGACACTATGCCAATCTTGTGCAGGACCCGTGGTTCTGGAACAGCCTGAGCAATGTACTCACCTTCACTGTATCCTCCGTCATCCTGCACATTTCAATGGGTATGGGACTGGCTCTGCTCCTGAATGAAGAGTGGTTCAATACAACGCTGAGAAACTTTATGCGCGGCCTGCTCATCCTCCCCTGGGTCTTCTCCACGGCATCCTCAGGCCTCATGTGGACACTCCTATACCATCCATTCGGTCTCCTCAACTATATGTGGGTTGGCCTCCTGGGCCAGGAGGCGCCGATTGAGTTTCTGGCCAAACCGGGCCTGGCCATGGCTTCGGTTGTCGCGGTCAATACCTGGAAGTCCTATCCTTTCTACATGATCATAATCCTTGGCGGCCTGCAGGCGATCCCGGCCGAAATCTATGAAGCGGCCAAGGTTGACGGCGCAAACGCCTGGAAACGGTTCTGGCACGTCACCCTGCCCCAGCTGCGCCCCATCCTGATCGCGATCTCGACCATCGACATCATTACCACCGTCGGCCACGTCGACCTGATCCGGATGCTGACAAGGGGCGGTCCTCTCCGCAGCACAGAGACCGTCGCCTACTACATCTACAAGACCGCCCTGCTCGACGGCAATCTCGGGTACGGCGCGGCCGTCAGCACGCTCATGCTGATCATGCTTGCCATCCTCATCATTCTCTATCTGAGGGTCTTGTCTCAAGGAGACGAAGCCGGTGAAACGAGCTTCTGATTTCAGATTCAAACACGGCTATCTGATTCACCAGATCTTTGTCGTAACGCTCACAACCCTGTCAGCGATCGTCATCCTGACGCCGGTGGTCTGGATGATCAATGCCGCCATGCGACCGATCAAGGAGGTGCTGACCTATCCCCCGCAGCTGGATCCGAGTCAGCTTACCTTTGAATATATGGCATCCCTCATCGAGAATGAGCTATACCGGGGATACTTCGTCAACAGCTCGATCATCGCCCTGTCCACGCTGACCATCGTCATCGTTCTTGGCCTTCTGGCGGCCTACGGCTTCTCCCGGTTCAAGATGGCGGGAGGAAGGATCATGTTGTTGGGCATCATGGCGCTGCTCATGCTGCCAACAGTTACCCTGATCGTTCCCTATTTCCGCCTGGCGCATCTCGCCGGCCTCTACGACACGCGCCTCGGTCTGATCATCGTAAACTCCGCCTTCATCCTGCCTATCTGCATCTGGCTCCTGAAAGGGTACATGGACGCCATCCCCGTTGATCTCGAGGAAGCGGCCATGATCGATGGCTGTACCCGCCTGCAAGCCCTGCAGAAGATTCTGGTCCCGCTGGCAGTCCCTGGAATCGTGGGCACAGGCACTTTCGCCTTTATCTTTGCCTGGAACGAGTTTCTCCTGGCCGTGACCTTGACCGACACACCCGATGCGCAGCCGCTCACCATCGGTCTGGCCGCCTTTTTCGGCCAGTTTGTCAGAGACTGGAACTCCATCATGGCTCTGTCTACGATCACCAGCATCCCTCTCATGATCATATTCGTCCTCTTCCAAAGATGGGTTGTGCAGGGCATGACCAGCGGCGCCGTCAAGTAGCCTTCCCAGCCTGTAACGCAGCGACCGGTCAGCGAACTGCGTTCCCGCTTTCGTCGCGAGCCAGCGGAGCTTCCACCATTTGAGTCCAGTTCACTGAAAGCCCCTCGCCGGAGAATGCTGAACAGGTCTCTGTTGCGGGCCGCAAAAGCTCAACCCAGGCCTGAACCGCTGACTGGACTCAAACTGTTTCTCCCCCATCCTTCTTCAACCGGAGATCATTTCAATGCGCATCGCAATCGCCGGAATCAGCCATGAAGCCCTCAACACCTCCCCTCTGCCGACAACGTTGGAGCATTTCAAGGTCTGGCGCGGCCAGGAGATTCTGCAAGGTGAATCTGGTTTCTCCCCCTACGCGGCCGGCGCGGCCACCGCGGCGATGGTCGCGCCCAAATACGCCTCACTCACCCAAATGATGGACGACTTGGGCGCTGAACCTGTGCCAATCCTGCACGCCAACGGCCTCGCCCCATCCGGAACCGTCGAACAGAGTGTCTACCTCGACCTGAGAAACGAGATCGTCGATGGCATCCAACAGGCCGGCCCCCTGGATGGCATCTGCCTCATCCTGCACGGCGCCCTCCTGGTCGAAGACATATGGAGCGGCGAAACCGACCTCGTGCGCGCCATCAGGGCTGTAGCCGGGAGTGACATCCTCATTTCCGCCAGGTTTGACCTCCACGGCAACCTCACCGAAGAGTTCGCCAACAAGACCGATATCTGGACCGTCTACCGCACTGCCCCCCACCGCGACGCGCCCCAAACGCTGGAAAGGGCCATGACCCTGCTCGCCCACTGCATCCGCGGCGGTCACCGGCCCCGCCCCGTCTTTATCCGCGTGCCCATGATTCTGCCCGGCGAAAAGGCCACCACCGAGGTCGAGCCCATGAAGTCCCTGCTGGAGCTTGCAGTTGAAATCGGCCAGCAGCCCGGTATCCTTACCGCCGAAATCCTTGTCGGATTCGGCTGGGCAGACGCCGCGTACTCCTCCAGCAGCGTCGTCGTCATCGCCGAAGACGACATCCATCTGCCCCACGCTCGACGCCAGGCCAGAAGGCTGGCGCAGGCCATGTGGGACCAGCGTCATAACTTCACATTCGACCAGGAGGTCGCCCCATCCGCCGATGAAGCCATCGAGCTTGCCCTGGCAGCCGCGGAAAGCTGCGTCTTCATCGCCGATTCCGGAGACAACCCCACCGCCGGCACGCCAGGTGATGTGCCCCACTTCCTTTCGCGACTGCTGGCCAAAAATGTCCCCGACGCGGTCGTTGCCGGCATTCCCGATAACGCCGCCGCACGCATCTGCTTCGAAGCCGGCGTCGGCGCAACCGTATCCCTCAGCCTCGGAGGCAAGCTGGACAGGCGGCACGGCGCGCCCGAAGAGGTCACAGGCGTAGTCGAGCGCCTGTACCAGCCAGAACCGGATTCGAGTGACGCCGCCATCGCCACCGTCCGCGTGGGGGGCGTCCTTGTCCTCGTAACCGACCGCCGCACCTTCTTTTCAACGTTGAGCGACTTCCGCAAGGCCGGCGTCGAACCGCTCGACCACAAAATTGTCGTCGTCAAACTCGGCTACCTGATGCCGGAGCTGCGCGACGCCGCGCCGCGCGAAATCCTCGCCCTCACCCCAGGGTACTCGGATATGGACTTCACCCGCCTTCCCTACAACTACGTCACCCGCCCCATCTTCCCACTGGACGAAGAGTTCGCCTGGTCGCCCGTGATTACAAACGTCGCCGGCTACGGCGGTTGACACACGCAAAGGCGTAACCGGCTCTCACGATATCAAGCGCATATTTTTTTCTGAGCCAAACGTGAAAACCTGGCTCCAGCGAAGCGAGGAGAACGAAACATGGCCGGACCCGGCATGGAACTGGTTGGTGAAGAGGAAATAGAGGAAGTTCTGCAAGTCCTGCGATCCGGCTACCTCTACCGCTATGGAATCACGACACCTGACGGAGACGACCCCCGCTTCCAGGGCAAGGTCTACCAGTTGGAGCAGGAGATCGCCGCCATGTCGCAGGTGCGCTACGCCGTGGCCGTCAACTCCGGCACCTCCGCTCTTCTGACAGCGATGGCCGCGTTGGGAATCGGCCCGGGCGATGAGGTGATCGTCCCCGGCTTCACCTTCGTCGCCAGCATCTCGGCCATCGTCTACACCGGCGCCGTGCCCGTGCTTGCCGAGATCGATCGCACCTTCAACCTGGACCCGGCAGACGTCAGAGACAGGATCACCCCCCGCACCAAGGCCATCATGGCCGTCCACATGATGGGCAACCCGGCCCGTCTGCAAGAACTCAAAAATATCGCGGATGTCAATAACCTGTACCTCATCGAAGACTGCTGCCAGGCCTTCGGCGCCGCCTACCAGGGCCGCCCCATCGGTTCCATCGGCCATGTGGGCGCCTTCAGCTTCAACATCTACAAGACGATCACATCGGGAGATGGAGGCATGGTCATCACCGATGACGAAGAGCTCTACAGGCGGGCCTTCGCCTTCCACGACCAGGGCCATTCCCCCCTGCGCACAGGCGTTGAAATCGGCCAACGCCCCTTCCTCGGCCTCGACTTTCGCTATACCGAGCTGCAGGCCGCCGTCCTTCTGGCCCAACTCCGCAAACTGCCGGGTCTTGTCGACCGCCTGCAATCCCGCAAGCGGCATTTCAAAGCCGCGCTCGCCGACCTGCCCGGCCTCGAATTTCGCGAAGTGCTCGACGCCGAAGAAGAGGTCGCCACGATTCTGACGGCGATCCTGCCCACAGCCGAGATTGCCCGCAATGTCGCCGCCGAGCTCAAGACCAAAGTCGTCGCCGAGGCCGGCTGGCACGTCTACAACAACATGGAGCACCTCCTGGAACAGCGCATGCCTACAGAAACCGCCTGCTCATTCAACTGCCCCCATTACGCGGAACAGGGGGACCCAACGCTGTACCGCAAGGGAATGTTGCCGCGCACCGATGACCTGCTGGCCCGTTCCATCAATATCAGCATCGGCGTTTCAGACGCCGGCCTCGGCTCTGCCTTCGGCGTCACCATCAATGATGACCTCGACGTCGTCGAAGAACGCGCCGCAGCCTTCCGCCGCATCGCCGCCCGTCACCTCCATTGACAGGCCAAACCCGCCGAAAGCGGCAAATTCACACGCCCCAGGTCGGGAGTGACGCTGTTGACAGGGGCGCAGTAACGATTGTATATTCAAGGTGTTCAGATAACAGGGTATTCTCGACAAACGGAAAGGCTGGACCGATGACCGCAGACGTTGAAAAACTGGCCCAATCCTTCGCGCGCGACGGTTACCTCATCGTTCCCAATCTGTTCCGCCGCGAAGAGGCTAAGAAATACAAAGACGAGATAAAGATCATCCTGCAAGAAGTAAGGCGGGAGTCCCAGGGCGACGACAGCCCCAGGAAGTTCGTGGATGAAACCGGCGTCTATGTCGGACTCGCCGCGCGCAGCGGCGTCTTTCGTCAAGCCGTGCGCGATGAGCGCCTGGTCGACATCATCGAAGCCATTATCGGGCCCAATGTCGAATTCCTGAGCGACAAAGTGGTCTACAAAGACGACGACAAACATGTCGCCAGCCCCTGGCACCAGGACTGGCCCTACTGGGAAGGGACGCACAAGATCTCGGTGTGGGTGGCCCTGGACGATGCCTCGCCCGAGAACGGCTGCCTCAAGCTGATGCCCGGCTCGCACCTCTCCAGCGTCATCCACGACGGGGACATGAGCGACGGCTCCGGTTTCGGCCACCGCATCCGGCCAGAGATCATCGACGAGAGCGCAGCAGTCACCGCGCCCATCGAGGCGGGCGGAGCCGTCTTCTTCCATGACCTTACCTTGCACGCCAGCCATCCCAACTCCGAACGACGCGAACGCTGGACCTGGATTCCCACCTATCGTGACGCGCTTGCCGAAGACCCCCCTTATTCGTTCGCGGTGGCAAATACTGTGGTTCGCGGCGTCGGCCGCAAGTGACCGCTGCCGCGTCCACGCCGACGAGCATGGGACGCGAAAACAGACGTGGACTGACCGGCGCAAAAGCAGTTCCTGTTTCGCCCACTCCCCCCATTGAAAGGAGCCAAAGATGCGAACGCAAGAACAACGCCTTTCTCGACGAACCTTCCTCAAAGTCACTGGTATGGGCGTCACCATCGCCGCCGCCGCGGCTTGTGCCCCGGCTGCCGCGCCCCAGGCCGGCGACGATGAAACCGTCTCCGGCCAGCCCGCAGCCGAACAGATCGACCTCGATTACTGGTACATCTGGGGCGGCGAAGGGCAGGTGGCCGGCTGCGACCTGTTCACCGAACACAACCCCCATATCACCATGCATCCTCTGACTGCCGGCGGCGTTATCCTCGACAAGACCCTGGCCGCCTTCGCCGCAGGGGACCCGCCGGACCTCGTCGACCTCATCCTGTGCGCGCCTCTCGCCGGACGCGGCGCCCTGATCGCCGTGGACGACTACATCGAAAGCAGCTCGGTCGTCGACCTCGAAAACTACCAGTCGGCCCACCTCGAGGCCGTCAACTGGGCCGGAGAACGCTGGGGCCTGCCGGCCAATGAAGGGCTGGGATGGCTCGGCCTGGCCCGCAACCGCAACCTGGTGCAGGAGGCCGGTCTCGATGAGGACGCGCTCCCCACAGACTTTGATGAGCTTCACGCCTGGGCCGGCGCCCTTGAAGAAATCGACGACGACGGCAACGTCCAGGTCCTCGGCATGGATATCCGGGGCATCCTCACCTATCCCGACTGCTGGAGCGTCGTCATGGG
This sequence comes from Caldilineaceae bacterium, assembly GCA_022824685.1. Classification (GTDB taxonomy): domain Bacteria; phylum Chloroflexota; class Anaerolineae; order Caldilineales; family Caldilineaceae; genus Bin5. The sequence goes on along the minus strand of JAJDZJ010000204.1, from coordinate 10,288 downwards.
CAAACGCTACTTTGACGGCGAAACCTTCGAATACAATTTCGACAGCGATGAATTCGCCGAAGCCCTGCAAATCTCGAAATCCTTCTACGACCGGGTCGGCGCCGAAAAAATCGCTGAATTCAAAGCCGCTCAGGAGGGCCAGCCCATTCCAAGCCCCTCCGCAGCCGGCAAGGTGGGCCTCTTTACCGGCGGCTCCTGGACGCCAGGCTCGCTCGCCCTAAACGCCCGCGAAGACCTGGAATTCGGCTTCTCTTTCGTTCCCGACGGCGCCGGTGAGGGCAAAAGCCCCTTCTTCGCCGGCACGCACACCGCCATGATACTGAACGGCTCAGAAAACGTCGACGCCGCCTGGCAATTCCTCGAATTCACCTCCACCGACGAATACAATAGACGCGTCTACGACGTCTCCGGGTTCATCATGGGCACGAAGAGCTTCATCGAGTCCCTTGATATGAGCTCGCTCTACCCAGGGCTCGACTTCTACACCTCCGGTCTCTCAGAGGGCACCCGCGTCTGGGGCATCGCCTCCGATCCAAACTGGTACCTGGCCTGGGACGAGTTCCTGGCCCTTGAAGAAGAGGTCGGCTTCGGCACAACCGACCCCGGCGAAGGCCTCCAGATTCTTCAGGAAAAACTCACGACCGAGCTCGCAAAAGTACTGGACGCCTGATTCGTGTGTGCCTTGCTATCTAAATGGGGGATGACGATTGACGCCCGGAGCCAAGCGATTCCTGACAATGTTGGCGTTCATATCGCCATGGATCCTGGGATTCCTGGGCTTCTTCGTCTACCCCCTTCTCCTGTCGCTCTACTATAGCTTTACCGAATACAACCTCCTGCAGCCTCCCAAATTCGTCGGCCTGACAAACTACGTCAACCTCACAGAGGACTCCCACTACCTGAACGCAGTGGGCAATACCCTCTACTTCGTCGTCTTCTCCGTCCCTTTGGGCGTGCTTACCGCATTCATCATCGCCTTCCTGTTGAACCAGCAATTGCGTCTGCGCGTCCTGTTGCGGATGATCTTCTACATTCCCATCGTCGTACCCATCAGCGCCACCGCCATACTTTGGATGTGGATCTTCAACTCAAACTGGGGCCTGCTCAACAACCTCCTCGCTCTGATAGGAATCCAGGGCCCATCTTGGCTGGGGAGCCCGACCTGGTCGAAACCTTCTCTTGTCATCATGCAGCTCTGGCTCGTGGGTGGCTCGGTGCTCATCTTCCTGGCCGCTCTGCAGGACGTCCCGCGCGCGCTCTACGACGCCGCCATGGTGGACGGCGCCAACGCCGTTCGCCGCGTCTGGCATGTCACCATCCCGATGGTGACGCCAGCCATCCTCTTCAGCCTGCTCACCGGCCTGATCGCCGCCTTCCAAACCTTCGCGAACGCCTGGATCATGACCGGCGGCGGTCCTATACGCTCAACCGAATTCTACGTTCTCTACCTGTACGAAAACGGCTTTCGCTTCTTCCGCATGGGGTACGCCTCCTCCATGGCTTGGATTCTTTTCGGCGCCGTTGTCGTCGTAACTGTGATTCTATTCCGTACCTCCGCCCGCTGGGTCTACTACGGCGGCGAAGGTTAAGTCGCATAATGCTGAGCGCTACGCGCCTGGAGTGACTGTGGCAATTATCGAGAAGCTGACGACCGGCCCTGCCGCCCAGGGCAGAACAGTGCAGACGGGCGGGTCCGCTTTGGGCAAAGCAGTTGCCTACCTCGCCGGCCTCATCGCGGCGGCTGCCTTTGCCCTTCCCTTCTTCTGGATGGTCTCCACCTCGCTCAAAGTGCCGGGAGATGTGTTTATCTCGCCTCCGACATGGATCCCCTGGCCGCTCCAATGGCAGACCTATCCCGAAGCGTGGACCTTCATTCCCTTCTTCAGTTACACCATCAATACACTCCAAATCGCGATTCCCTCCATTATCGGCATCCTGTTCTCCTGCACGCTGACCGCTTACGGCTTTGCGCGCATCCGCGCCTGGGGCCGGGATGTCCTTTTCTTCATCTGTCTTTCCACGATGATGATTCCCTGGGCGGTGACAATGGTCCCCGTCTTCGTCATCTTCAAGAACCTGGGCTGGACCGGCACCTACCTGCCCCTCATCGTGCCCAACTTCCTGGGCAGCGCCTTCTATATCTTTCTGCTAAGACAGTTCTTCCTGACCATCCCGATGGAACTGTCCGATGCCGCCAGAGTGGACGGCTGTTCCGAATTAGGCATCTTCGCCCGTATCATTCTTCCACTTTCCAAGCCGGTCCTGGCCACGGTAACGCTCTTTGAATTCAACCGTGTCTGGAGCGACTACCTGGCGCCCCTCATCTTCCTCACTCGCCAGGAACACTTCACCATCGCCCTCGGCCTGACCTACTTCCTCGACCGGGACCGCCCACTCTGGAATCTTGCCATGGCCGGCAATACCATGGCGATTCTGCCCGTCATCATCGTCTTCGTACTCGCCCAAAGAGCCTTCATCGAAGGAATCACACTCACCGGAATCAAGGGCTGAAGCGAACCGACGGCCTGTAAACGAACGGGCGCGCACTGTGCCGCGCCCGCCGAAGCGCCGCGAACTGAGGAGAACGCTCGCTTGAACCACCAACTGCTGGACACTGAATCGATCAATCAGGCGCCGGGAGACTTTCTGAGCGAAATCGGCCGTCTCTTCGCCGTCTTTGACGAACATTCGCAGGACTCTGGCAACATCTCGTACGGCGTAAAGTCCGGCCGGCAACGCTTCTTCGTCAAGACCGCAGGCGTTCCTGCAGACCCGCGCCCATTCCTGCCCCATCTGGAGAGAGTCGCCCTCCTCCGCAACGCGATCCGCCTGCGAGGCAGTTGCGCTCATGCCGCTTTGCCGCAGCTTCACAACGTGATTGAGTCGCCGCACGGGCCGATGCTCGTCTATGACTGGCTCGAAGGGGACCTCCTCTATGCGGACAGCGCCGCGCGCCTCCAACCACTGTCGGCCCTGCAGCGTTTCCGCAGGCTGCCCGTCGCAGAGATCCTGAACGCATTGGACACTGTTTACGCGCTGCATTTCGAGCTCGCCCAAGCAGGATGGATCGCGGTCGACTTCTACGACGGATGTCTGATCTATGACTTTTCAAAACGGGAGATGCGAGTCATTGACCTGGATACGTACAATGAAGGTCCATTTGTAAACCGGATGGGGCGAATGTTCGGCTCCTCCCGATACATGGCCCCCGAGGAGTTTGAGCGAGGCGCGACGATTGACGAACGGACGACCGTCTTTACGTTGGGACGCGCCCTGGCCAATCTGCTCTCCGACGGCTCGCTGGCGCGCTCAGCCTTCCGCGGCGGCGACGGGCTCTACGACCTGCTCCGCAGGGCCTGTCATCCGTCGCGCGATCAACGCTTTGCCTCCATTCCAGAGTTCTACGCTACCTGGATGGAAGCAGGCAAAGGGTCCTCTTGCAGTTGAAGAAGCCTGTCAGGTGAAAAACGTACGGGGTGGAGATTCGTTCGGGGTGGAGACTCTTAGCGGATCTGCCGGCACGCTCGGAAAACGGTCCCGGCGCTGCAGATTACACTGTTGGACAACCGACACACCGAAATTTAAGGCCGCTATCGCCCGCCAAATCCAGTCATGGCGATCCCCTGTACAAAGTATCGCTGGGCCACAATGAAGATCGCCACCATCGGCGTCAACATCACCGTGCTCGCCGCAAACACGACCTCCCAATTCTTGGCGTAGGAGTCATTGTAAGCGCGGATACCCAGGGCCAGCGGCCACTTGTCCATCGAGTTGATGTAGATCAGCGGATTCATGAAGTCGTTGTAGTGCTGCAGAAGCGCAAACACGGCAACGGTCGCGATGACCGGCTTGGAGAGAGGAAGCAGTATCTGGATCAAGACCCGGATGCGGCTCGCCCCGTCAATCTCGGCCGCGTCCTCAAGCTCCATCGGAATGCCGCGAAAGAACTGGCGCATCAGAAAGACGTAGATCGCGCCAATACCGCCCCAATAGGGAATGATCAGCGGCAGCCAGGTGTCGATCCACTTCAGATTCTTGAAAATCAAGAACCGGGGCACAAGAGTGACCACGTCAGGCAGCATCATCGTTGCCAGCAGCAGGCCAAACCAGAAGTTGCGCCCCGGCCAGCTGATTCGGGCAAACGAGTAGGCCACCAGCGCCGACGAGATGACCGTTCCCAACACCGCGAACAGCACGATAATCAGTGTGTTGTAGATGAATCTCGTCAGCGGCAGCAACTGAAAGGCCTTGACGTAATTGTTCCAATGGGGATCCTGCGGCAGCCACACAATCGGGTGCGCAAATACCTCAGTCGATACCTTCAGCGAAGAAGAAATCATCCAGAAGGTGGGCACCAGAAAAGTGATCACCAGAACCGTCATGAAGAGCTGCAGCGCCGCCAGACGAACAGTCTCCCAGGCCGAACCTGATGTCTCGCTCTGTCTGCGTCTAAGCACGCCGCCTGACTCAAGATCCGCCGGCGCCGCCTGCAATCCGGTCGCCAAGGCCCCCTGCGCTTGTCTGTCCGACCGCATCGTCAACTCCCCTCCTCGTAGTAAACCCAGCGGTTAGACAAATAGAACTGCACCAGCGTAAATCCAACCACAATCACGAATAGCTCCCAGGCCAGAGCCGATGCGTAACCCATGTTGAAGTACTGAAAAGCGTTGCGATATATGTTCAGGACCACGAAGAGCGTGGCATCCTGCGGCCCGCCTTCGGTCATGATCATCGCCGGCACAAAGGTCTGGAAAGAGTTGATGATGGCAATCACCATGTTGTAGAAGATCAGTGGTGTCATCAGCGGCAAAATCACGTAGCGGAGCTGGCCCCACGCTCCCGCGCCGTCCAGGCTGGCGGCCTCTTTCAACGAGTCCGGAATGTTTCCCAGCCCCGCAATAAAGATCACCATCTGCCGGCCAATCATCCAGAACGACATGAATATGAACGCCGGTTTGGTCAGGCTGGGTTCAAACAGCCACATGCGCGGCGCGATCCCGAACCAGCCCAGGGCCTCGTTGAGAATACCGAACTCAGGGTGCAGCACCCGCTGCCAGACCACAGCGCTGGCGACCAGCGGCACGATGATCGGCATATAGAATCCCGCCCGGTAAAAGTCTCGAAAGCGGATCCGCTGCGTCAACGCCAACGCCAAAGAGAATGAAATCGTCAGCTGGATCGGCACCGCGAAGATCGTGTAAAACGCGCTGTTATAGAGGCTGAGATTTACCTTCGGATCTCTGAACATCTTGGCCAGATTGGCGAAACCGACAAACGTGGCCGGGCTCAACAGATCCCACTCAACAAAAATGAGATAGACCGAATAAAGCATCGGGAAGGCAATGAAGACCGAAAACCCGATGATAAACGGCGAGGCAAAAACGTAGCCCGCGACCCAGTCTCGCAGCTGGCGTTTCGAAATCTGTCGTTTGCCGCTTGGGGCGGTCGTAGCGGCCATGGCTGTTCTCCAAGGGGGTGGCGCGCTGTTTCGCCACCCCCTTTATCTTCAACGAACTTCCTTAGCCCTGCCTTGCCCAATGGGCGTCCAGCAGGCCCTGTACACCTTCATTTAATGCCGGAACCACATCGGCGGCCGTTGCGCTGTTGGCCAGCATCGGGTCCCAGGCAACCGGCTTCGCGACCTCGCTCCAAATCTGCCCGCGCGAGACGCCGCCAATTACATCGACCTCAGAACGCAAAAACGCATTGCTGAACGCAGCCGCATTCGAGACGCCAAAGCGCTCCTCAATCGTCGGGCCCCAGAACTCCTCCACTAGCGTTGCTGTGTTGGGAATCCGGCCGGTGATCGTCGAATAGATCTTCTGGCCCTCTTCGCCGCCCATGAAATGGACAAAGTCCCAGGCGGCATCGACCAGGTCGCTCTTCGGCACACACACGCCCTCTGCCCAACCGCGGTGCGGCCGGCTCTCGTCCGCCATCTGCGGCATTAACACAACGTCAAACTCGATCTCCTTCCCTTCCTCCCGTAGTTCCGGGCTGTTGAGGCGCGGGAAGAACCATGGGCCTTCATACTTCATCGCCGCGTTGCCTGTGTCTATCGTGTTCGTCCCGCCTTCCAGGTCCGCCGGCGTCGGTGAAATGCCCAAACTGTACATGAAGTCCTGCGCGACCATTTGCAGGATTTCGATTATCTCCGGCTGGTCGTACATCGCCGTGCGCGGATCCACCAGCTCATCGAACTCCTGCGCCCCCGTGGCCCGAATCCAGTGAATGTCTCGCGCATAGCTGCCGTTGGCCTGATAGCCGTACAGCTTCGAGTCGCCGTCCGTGCTTGTCAGCTGTTCCGCGATGCCGACGAAATCCTCAAACGTCCAGTCGTCCGTGGGGTAAGCGACGCCGGCTTCGTCGAACGGCTTCTTTGCATAGAACATCACCATCACGCCGGACTGCAGCGGAATCAGATAGCGGCTCCCATCCCGTCGCGTGCTGAACTCGATGCTGTCGACGCCATCCGGATAAGGGCCGGTAAAGTTGTCCCGTTCCACGTACGCGTCAATCGGAGCCAGCAGGCCTGCGTCGCTGAAGGGCTGCCACTCCCATCCCTGGAATGAGGCAACCTCGGGAACAACGCCGCCCGCGAACGTGGTCTGCAACTTGGTATAGTAGTCTACGCCAGTGCCGCTGATCGACGGTTTAATCGTGACGTTTGGATTCTGTTCCGTATAGGTGTTCCCCAGGGCTTCCCACGCGGGAATGTCGGAAGCATCGCCCCAGGCGAAGAAGTCCAGTTCGATGTCCTCGGCGGCCGGCGCCGCGCCGCCGCTCGAGCCGCCTTCATCCGCGGGCGCCGGCGCCGGACACGCCGCCAACAGCAATGTAGTGGAACCAATGCCAATTCCTTTCAGAAGATTGCGCCGCGAAATCTGGCGTCCCCTGCTCCGTTGGGCCTCTGTCATTGTTCCCTCCTTGGGTGGTTTAATTTGGGTCCAGCAGTCTGATAAGAATCAATGGACGGCCCGAGGAGGCGGCATCAGCGCACGCGCTGCGATACCAGACCAGTTGGGCCTCTCGGCATAGGATACATCACCTTCTTATTTCGGCACAATCAGGCACGTCAGGTGTTGGATCGGTGGGCCGCCGCAACCTTTAACCAACTGCTAACCTGCTCTTAACCCGCTGCTATTCCTGCCCCTTTACGCTACCCTATCAAACAGACCGGCAAAGCAAACGCGACCCACTGCCCATACCGATTCCTGCCTTTGCCGCCTGGAATCCAGGCCCCCTCGTCGAACAAGGTCCCCCGTCTTCCACCCAGCGGGAACGGCTTTCTCGCTTGGGGTGACTGTCTCCTGCTTAGCCGACAATCTTCCACCGAATTTCAAGCAAAGAGAACTTCCCATGGACCTGTTTCTGATGAGGCGGACCGGCGCTGAATTTATCGGCGTCTTTTTCCTGGTTTTGGCAGCCTGCGGCTCCGTCATGATCGGCGGCCTGACCGGGGCATACGGCCATATGGGTATGGCATTCTCGCCAGGGCTTGTCGTGATGGTGATGGTGGCCGCGACCGGCCATCTTTCAATGGCCCATCTGAACCCGGCAGTCACCCTTGCATTCGCTATGGCCGGGCATTTCCCCTGGCGCGACGTCCCCTTCTACATCGCCGGCCAGCTCATCGCAGCGGCCTTGGGAGCAGCGGTGCTGCGATTGCTTTTCGGCAACCTGTACAGCTTGGGCGCAAATCTGCCAGCTGGCCCGGCCTTCCAATCGCTGGTCATGGAGGTCCTGGTTACTGCCATCCTCATGTTCGTCATCGTCGCCGTCGCGACGGATCAACGGGCAAAAGGCTTGCCGGCAGGCCTCGCAATTGGTGGCGCCGTCGCCCTGAATGTCCTCTGGGCAGGTCCAATCAGCGGCGCGTCAATGAACCCGGCCCGCTCCTTCGGCCCGGCACTCATCTCAGGTGTCTGGACTGCTCACTGGATCTACTGGGTGGGTCCCATCGTTGGTGCCGCGCTGGGCGCGTTTGCCTACGAATTCGTACGTAAGACCGAACCGGACGAAGCCTAGGCGCCCCGCGGCCTCAACGCGAGTTCCCGGTCTCCCCTGTGGAAAACTCGCGCCGTCTGCCGCAGGACACATGCGCGCCTCCGAACCCATCTGACGGCGCCGCTACCCGGTGACTCGGATCGTCCTGTTCACAACGTCAGGGCACGTCCTGGTAGGGACCTCGATTTCCCGGCGGCAGCAGCGAAGCAATCTGCTGCATCGTCTCGTCGGTAAGGGCGTCAATGTGCCGTCTTCTCTGCCGCCGCGGCGTCTCCGCAGGGATAGTCAGGGGGCCAAAGGGGCGGCCGACGCGAATTCTCACCCGCGTCCGGCGCAACCGCCTCAAATTGACAAGAATCTTCTCGGATCCAAGCACCGCCACCGGCAACAGCCGAGTCTGCGCTTGTGACGCCAGCAAGCCAATCCCTGCCTGCGCGGGGATCAACTTGGCTCTGTGACGGGCCGTATGGCCGGCTATCTGCTCGATCCGCTCACCCCGCTCTCGAACCTCGGCCATGTCAGGATCGATACCGCCCTCCGGAAAGACGCCAACTGTGCGCCCCTCCTTCAGGGCCGCCAGAGCCGCTCGCATCGCCTTGCGGTCCACCTGCCCCCGCCAAATCGGTATCAGATTGAAAGTTCGGCTGAGGAAGCGGAAGAAACAGACCCTCTCCGTCTCGATGGCAAGCAAAAAAACGACTCGCACCGGCATGAAAATCATCAACAGCGGGCCGTCAAACCAGCTGAAATGATTGGATACAAGAATCAGCGCCTCGCTGCGTGGAATATGCTCCAGGCCGCTGACTGATACGGACAGAAACATGCTGCCAATCGCCCTGCCCATGAATACAAGAATCGACTGGAGAACGGACTGGAGTGCAGCGTACATGGCGGCGCCATCCTTAAGGTCAAACTGGCAACGGAGCCTCGGCCTCGATCAGAGCGCCTTCACGCAGCTCCCGCCACATCTCCGCAGGCGTTTCCACGTCCCAGATGGCCCTGTTGTCATCCGCCTCACCCGCCGAAGCCGACCCAATGACCAAAGAGGCAATCGCGGGATGGGCTCCGGCAAAGTGCAGCGCGGCAACGTGCAGCGGCACACCGTGCCTCTCCGTCACTTCCTGCAGACGCCCCGCCCTGGCCAGGATCTCCGCCGGCGCGTCTTCATAGTTGTATTTGGCGCCCGCAACGGGTCCTGTCACCAAAATGCCGCTATTGTAAACGCCGCCCAAGAATATGCTCACATCGTTCTCCGTACACCAGTCCAGAAAGGCCAGCGATGTCTGCTCCAGCAGAGTATATCGGCCCGCCAACAGAAAACAGTTGACGTCGATGTTCTTGGCAAAAGCCCACTCCATTTCCCATTGATTCATGCCCGCCCCGAATGCGCTGATCACCCCTTGCTCACGTAGGTCAATCAACGTTGGGAATGCCTCGTCCAGCGCTTGGCGGTAATGCGCCTCCTCATTCTCGAAATCGGGATCATGGACGAGCAGGATGTCTACACGATCCATCCCCAACCGTTCAAGACTGTCCTCAAGGCTCTTCATTACGCCGTCCCGGCTGTAATCAAAATAGATCGAACCGTCGGGACGCACAATGCGGCCGACCTTTGTCTGGATGACAACCTCGTCGCGCGGCGTGCCCCGCAACGCCTCGCCCAACCGCTTCTCCGACCCGCCCGCTCCGTAGAGGGGGGCCGTGTCAAAAAACCGAACCCCGTTCTCGTAAGAACGCTGGACCGTCTCATGAGCCTCCGTATCACTGACCGGATTATACAGGTTTCCGATCGGGGCGGTGCCCATGCCCAATCGAGTAACTTGCAACTTTGTATTCCCAACTTGCGCTTTGGGAAGTGTGCTTGCTGTCATCTGGATTCTCCGTGAAGCGGCCGCGGCCACTGCCTACTGATTCCGTCGAGACGCGAATTGAGCCCCTCTCAGAAAGTGACACTTTCAGTCACTCCCTGGCAAAATCGATTCGTCCTGATCAGATATTTCCCGGCATATTTGCGAACTGCCAAGGATAGAATCGGAACGGCCAGCCCCCCTCGCATCCCCTCGGATTCGGACTCGCCTTCTTTCCCTAGAAAGCCATTGTACAACATTGCAGGCCGTTGTGCTATCGGATCCGGGCCATCTCGCAGGGCGATTGCATCTAAATTGGGTCAGAACATCGAAATGCAGCCGAATACTCTTCCAGGTCGGGGTAAGACACAGGGAAATGTACGAAAGATGGCACGTAGACGGAGAATTTAACTTATCTCGCCGACTGAGGGCCT
>JAJDZJ010000096.1 GCA_022824685.1 Caldilineaceae bacterium | reverse complement strand
GGGAATTATATACTTAGCGCAACTAGAGGCGATCTTTCTTGAGGTATAGGCGGCAGATGTAGGCGGGAGGAATGCGAAATTTCGTACCGTGATTGCGCAACCCGTCGCTGCCCGGCTTGGCCTCCCGACAATCGAAGTCCACTGCTATTGAGCCGCGGATCATCTCATAGATGAAGTCGGCCAGGTGGAAGGTCTGATAAGCGTCCGCGTGGAGGAAGCGGACGCTTTGCTTCTTCCTCTCCCCCTTCACAAGCAACAACCGGCGCAACTTCGCTCCCGCCGCGCCGATCAGCTCCTCGTGAGACCAGTAGGGAACCGGCCCGTTGCCCCTCAACGGCCGCACAATCACTTGTCCGGTGTCCGTATCGACTCTGAAGCGGTCTGAGCGGCCCCGGATAGTATGTCGGAAGCTAAGCCGCCCCTGGGCGTCTCTGCGCCCGTAGCGGCGCACCATGTAGCGCATGATGGCTTCTGGCCCGTCCGGTTCCTTGTGGAACAGCGTCACAAGGCTTGTGCGGTCTGAATGCCACTTCAGTTCCCAGCCAAGAGCGTCCGGTATGTCATGCGCGCCCGCCGTTGTCCCCAGCAAGTCCTCCAGGAACATTCCGGGCGCGCCCGATCCGTTGTACCGGCTTCCGCTTGGCATGGTGTACGGCCCATGAGCGATCACGGCCCTCATGCGCTCGAACAGTTCAGCACGCGTCCGAGGCGGTCCGTCGGGAAACTGGATCATCGGATCATCCCCCTCACCGCGTTGATGCGCTCTCTGGCCAGCTTGCAATAGTCCTCCGACACTTCCAGACCTATCCACTCGCGGCGTTCCATCTCCGCCGCCATGCCGGTTGTGCCGGAGCCGATGAACGGATCAAGGACGATCCGGCCCGTAGTGGATGATATGCAACGCTGGGCAAGCTCTGCGGGGAACGGCGCCGGATGGGGAACGTTCTTGTCCTGCGGGATGCTCCATACGTCGCCCAGGGCGTTTGCCTTCGGCGCGAGGCGGAAGTTCGGCTTGGCGATCAGGTATATGACCTCATAAGTGGGAAGATAATAGCCGGGGTTGAAATTGATGCCGCCGCTTCGCTGCCAGATGATGATTTGCCGCACCGGAAAGCCGTCTACAATGTCCTGCCGGTCCTGTAGCAAGCCGTTCTGCACTCTGCGCTTATGGTTGTAGTAGATCGCCCCGTCCTCCCTCAGAACGCGCATCATGGCCCGCAGGCAGGCCCGTTGCCATTCCACGTACTCATCATGCGGCATGGCGTCCCCGTGCGTCTTGTAGCCGTTCTGCAACTCCGCCGTCGGCCACTTTCCGCCACGACCGTCTTTCATGCCGTTTCCGGTGCTGTTCTTGAGGTTGTAGGGAGGCGAGGTAACGATCACGTCTACCGATCCCACCGGCATCTTGTCCATGAGTTCGATGCAGTCCCCGTGGTGAACCTTGCCCGTCCACTGCTCCATAACGAACGGGTCTACCCGGCTCACCGCCTGTTTGAGCAGGGTGTCCATATTCATGCGATAAGCTCCTGATAGGTGAGGCGGACACCGGCTGCCGATCCCAAAACAGCGTCCATGCGTTGCCCGCTTGTCTGGTGCATCATGTTCCACCGCACGCTGAATTCGTGCAGGTAGCGGTGTAGATGCTTCCAACTGAAGTGATGAAACACGCCGATATACCCGCGCTTGAGCAGTGCCCAAAAGCTCTCGATCCCGTTCGTGTGCGCTTGACCTCGGACATACTCGCCAACGCCGTGGTTGATGCTCTCGCGCCGGTACTGAATCAAGCCGTTGTAGGCGGGGGCTTCGTCGGTATAGAGTTGTGTGCCGGGGACGACATTCGCGTGAATGAAGCTGTGGAGTTCGCGCCGGTTTACGCTTGCAACCGGCTTTGCCTTGACCTTGCCGGCGCGGGAGCGAAGGCCAGCGACCGGCTGCTTGCCAACTGTGCCGCGTCCGGCATTCAGACGCTTATTGGCGTGCTTGTTCTTTTCCTTCCCGCCGATGTAGGTTTCGTCGGCTTCGACCTCGCCGTCCATCGGCCCGCCGTGATCGTCTATCATCTCCATCACGGCCCGCAAGCGGGAAAGCATGAACCAAGCGGTTTTCTGCGTTACGCCGATCTCCCGTGCCAACTGCGTTGAGGGAATGCCCTTGCGGTGCGAAACCATCAGCCAGGCGGCTGCGAACCACTTGCGTAGCGGTAGGCGGCTTTCCTCAAAAATCGTGTTCTTGCGGACGCTGAACTCCCGCCCGCAATCAGCGCACTTGTAGCGATGGGAACGGCTGATATGATAGAATTTGCGGGAGCATCCGCACCACTGGCAGACGATCCCGCAAGGCCAACGCAGCTTCTCCAGGTGTTCGATGCAAGATTCCTCAGTCGGGAACGCTTCCATCAGGCTATAGAGGCTGTCGTAGTTTTTGAGGTTCATGGTGGCTAGTCCTTAGTTGTTGACTATACCACCATTGTATCACACCATCATGGTTGTGTCAAGTATATAATTCCCATGACAAGGGCAGCGGCGTCTACCAGAAAGACATCGTTCTTCTCAACCCAAACCGTTCTCGAACCAATGACTGGAGCCCCGACAAACCCGTCGAAATGATCAGCCACATAGAGATTCCCTACAATCTCGAGTCCGGCCAATACGAACTGCGGCTGATCGTCTACGACTATGAGACCCTGAAACCAACCGTCGAGCTAGGCGTCTGGGAACCGGAAGCAGTCCTGACCAGCTTCCGGATTTCCGGTCTGCAGTGAAACCATGGGATGGCCCACTGAACTACTCAGCCGGGCCATTCTCCCTACACCGGCAAGTGGCAGGCACACCTGCGGCGCCAACTTCCACCTTCAGCACATCTTGACCGTCGGCGAATCCCCCCCCAGCCACCCACTGACCATCGACCATTGCAGTTCGCGCGCGGTCCACTAGTGGGCTATCTGACTAAGTGGGCTGCCGGTCACAGGGTAATCCCCCAGAGGCAGCATGACTCTCGCCCACATGTTGCTCTGCGCCCACGCGTAACCCTCCCTCTTGCGATCATACCCAATCTGTGGCTAAGTAGATGCAAAGTGGCAGCCGTCCCACCGCCATGCTGTGCCGCGCAATATCCTCTCGATCAAGCTGAGGGCAAAGTGGTTCCGCCCAGAAGAGAAACAATAAACCCAGAAAATGTCCGACGCCTCTGAACTTCCGCATAGTCCGCCGAACACCCTTCGGGGGCAAAAATTCGACAGCAGTCATGTTGGGCTTGCGGCCTGGATAATCGTCCTCGCTCTGTTGTTGGCAGTCTGGCTGCTGCGTTTCTACCGCTTAGGCGAACTTCCGCCTGGCATCCAGAGCGATGAAGGGGCCGACGGCGTCTACGCTCTCCAGGTCCTGCAGGGAGACCACGCCATATTCTTCCCCGAAAAAGCGAGCGGCCGCGAGGCGATCGGAGTGTATGCAGTCGCTCTCTCCACCGCCCTTTTGGGACGATCCTTGCTGGCCTTCCATCTCCCCACCGCACTGGCGAGCGCAGGCACAGTCTTTCTCGTATTCTGGTTGGGACGCCTGCTCTTTGGCCAGGATATTGAGACAGGCCGGAGCACGCCCTGGCGAGGGCTTCTGATCGGCGGCGCCGGCGCCGGGCTGATTGCAGTTTCCGTTAGCCAGGTCTTCCTTTCACGCGCAGCCCTCAGAGCAAACTTCCTGCCGCTTCTCCTTACGCTGTCTTTTGCATTTCTCTGGCTGGGCTGGAGGCGGCGGAGCTGGAATATGGTCGCGCTGGCCGGTATTTGGACCGGCCTTCTTCCCTACACCTACCTGGCCGCTCGTTTCACACCGTTTCTCTTCCTCCTCCTGGGTCTCAGTTTCCTCAAACCACTTGGTTCCCTCGCCAGGGACAAGTGGCGGGCAGAGCTGCCCCTTGTAGGCGTGTTCCTGGGAACTGCAGGCCTCGTAGCCGCTCCTATCCTCATTCACTTCGCCCTGAATCCTGATCATTTCTCTATCCGGAGCGGCCAGCTCTGGGTCTTCGGTGAAGAGCAAGGAAGCCTCGTTTCAGTAATTCTGGGCAACGTCTGGGAATACCTGCTTGCCTTCGGATTCCGGGGCGACATGGTTACACGCTACAATTTCGCCGGGCGGCCATTGCTCAACATGTGGCAAGCCCTGTTCTTCTGGATTGGTATGGTCGCCGCGGTTTGGCGCTGGCGCAACCCTGCTCTCCGCCTCCTGCTCCTCTGGCTCTGTGTAATGACCTTTCCTGGGATGCTGGCCGCGACCCGAGGCATGGGTCCCAACTTCCTGCGCATGTCCGGCGCTGCCCCAGCCGTCTTCCTGCTCATCGGTGTCGGCATATGGGAGGCATTCCAGTACCTTGCCCCGCGTTTCGCCGCCCTGCAGACTCGCGTCCGCTTCAACCTCCCTGCAGACAGTACACTGTCGGTTGCCGCGGCTGGAGTCCTCATCGCGGCCACCGTCCTTTTTCAAGGCGTGGACTCCTATAGAACCTTTTTCAGCAAATGGGCGGGAACGCCTGCCTTCTTTCGCGCCTATCATACCGAGTGGACCGATGCCGCCCGCTTTTTGAACGCGCAGCCTTACGAACAAGGTGTCGTCTACATTCTCCCCTATCCCCGTCTCAATGAGCATTACGCCGACGAACACTTCGGATTCGAATATCTGTACCAAGGAGACTCGCCCGCCCATATCATTCACGCGACCACGCCCCACAATCTGGCCCAAAAGATCGAAGGCGCGCTCAGCCTGGAGAAAAATCTCTCAACTGTGAAGTATCTGGACTGGGACAATGAGGTAGTCGGCGGAGATGCCAGGGCCGACGCGCACGCAATCGCCCTTCTGGACAAGCACGGAGTGTTCCTGGGCAGCGAGAAGGTCGACGACTTTCTGATTCACACCTTCGATGATCTGTCACTGGATCAGCCGTGGAGATTCTACAAGAATATCCAAGCGCTGGAGATTCACTTCGACGGCGGCATCTCGCTAAATGGATTCACCCATGGCCGGGGAGTGGAACCCCCACCTTCGCATCAAGAGCTCACCACGGATGAATCTCCCCCCCCGTGGGTCGCCCTCCTCTGGCAAACCGCTCCGGGACTGGAAATCGAGTACTCCATCTCTCTTCGCCTACACAATGCCGCGGGCGAAAGGGTGCATCTGCAGGACTTCGTCCTCCGCAACCGCTTCACCAATACGACCCGCGACTGGACTCCGGAAGAACCAGTCGACACCTTCCATTACCTCGATCTGCCGTCTGATCTCCCACCTGGCCAGTACGAACTGCGCCTGGTCGTATACGACTTTGAATCACTGAAACCGACCGTCGAACTCGGCGTCTGGGAACCGGAGACCACAATCTCCCATCTGAAGATTGGCGAGCCCGACTGAAACCACGCCTTCACGCCAAGCCAATTTCAATCTGGCTCACCGCCCCGAACTTCCTTAACAAAGTTGAGTGACTGCGTTATATTTGATTGGAAGGCTGCAATCCCCCTCTTCGCCGCGAAAAGTCCGGAGCGACCAATCTGACAAACGCTGATTCCCCCTCTTTAGCGAAAACAAGATAGATTCCAACCAAGTATTGGTACACAATTAGCTTTTCGAAGTCTCGAGGAGGAGAACTGTGAAACCGTTGTTTTCAATTGCTCTTAGGGTCTTGGCGGTCCTGGTTTACGTGCAGTATATTGCTTCCCAGTTCTACGATCCGACTGGGGAAGCCGCCGCTGAAACAGTCTACCGCATCCTTGATCCCCTCCTGGTCGTGGGCACGATGATCGTTGTCTACTATGCCTACCAGCGCAAAAGGACCGTGGATGCTTCTTCAGAGGTAGCCGTCACCAGAGAGTACCTGGAGGCAAACGTAGTACTCTATTTCAGTGTTGTTCTGTTCTTCGGCCTGCTCTGGAACTGGGTTGGATTCCAGTTTTCCAATCCTGAGAACTCCGCCGGTTGGCTATGGGCCGTCCTTGACCTGGCTCTGCCCCTACTCTTCTACGTGACCAGCGTGCAGCTCGTAAAGAGTGAGGAATAGCCGCCCTGTACCGATACCGTGCGCGCTGATCATGGCATCAAAGCGCGCGTAATGAGCCACTTCATCCCATAAAGGACCCTGCATGGACAAGATCCCTCTCGCTATCGTGGGCTGCGGCGGAATGGGCCATCGCCATTTGTACGGCTTGGCCGAGCTTCAGAACGCCGGACTCTCTCCGTTTGATCTGGTCGGCGCCTGCGACCCCGTGCGGGCCAACGCCGAATCGCTCGCCGACGACGCCGAGGAGCGCCTGGGAAAACGACCTCAAGTCGTCGAATCCCTGGAGGAGCTCGAAGCCCTCGGCGTGGTAGCCGTCGACGTTACCACCACCCCTCGCTACCATCATACGGTCGCCGAAGAAGCGTTGGAACGCGGTTGGCACGCCATGGTCGAGAAACCGGTCGGCCTGACCGTCCGCGCCAGCAATCGCATCCGCCAGGCCGCTGAACGCAGCGGCCGCATCCTCAGCGTCGCCGAAAACTACCGCCGCGATCCCATGAACCGGCTCGGCAAAGCGCTGCTCGACGCCGGCGTGATCGGCGCCCCCCGGCTGATGATTCACAACACCATCGGCGGCGGCAGCCACATGACCATCTCCGTCTGGCGGCACCAGAAAAACGAAAGCGGCGTCCTGCTGGACGTCGGCGTCCACTTTGCCGACATCCTCGAGTTCTACCTCGGCCCCGTTCACTCCGTTTACGCCCAGTCCCGGCTGCACGAGCCTATCCGCTACAACCCCGCCGCCGGACCCGCTGGCCAGTCCTCCAGCAACCCCGCCGGCGTCTACGGCAAATGGCAGAAACAGATGCCCGCCGAGTTCGAGGCCACCGCCGAAGACGCCTCCTACGCCACAGTCCTCTTCGAGAGTGGCGCAGTTGCCCAGTACATTGAGGATCATGCCGGTCACGGCCAGGGCATGTGGACAAGACAGATCCACGGATCTGAAGGCTCGCTCGAACTGCCCTCCGACCGCTCCGGCCAGCTCATCACCCTTCACAAAGACGGCGAATCGATCTGCGACGCCAGCCTGCTCGACCTGGTGCCCGACTTCCACCTCGAGCCGGTCACCGCTGCCCTCTTCGGCGGCGGCCGCCTCTGGGGCTATCAATTCCCCTTCCCCGAAACCGATCGCAAACTGCTCGCCGTCGAATATGGCGAGCTGGGCCTCGCCATCGAGGACGGCGGCCCAATCGAAGTCGATGCCACCCAGGGAACGCGTTCAGTTGCACTATCTTACGCCATGCTGGAATCTAGTCAGGCAGGCAGAGCGCTGACCATGGAGGAGGTGCTGGCAGAGAAGGTAAACGCCTACCAGTCCGAGATCGACCAAGAACTGGGACTGGCATAACCGACCAGCGCCCAACTCTTCCTTATGTAGTGCAACTGTCCGTTTGAGGGAGTCTACAACGCGCGACGAGTCGCAACCCAGGCCTTCCATCAGCCTGCGCCGGAATATTCCGCCAACCGACAAGGGGCATTGCGCCCCGCCAACCATTGCCGCTCCGGCATCAGTGGTAGGCGCCCGCTATGCTATCTCGCGCCTTCCCCTTGGGGCAGTTTAGCGAGTCGAAACGTCGAAGCCTGAGCTTGGGCCTAAGTCAAAACACGCGCCTGGCCTAAAGCGCCGGAATCACCTCGTTCTTCAACAGCTCCATCGAGCGCAGCCAGCGCGGTTTGTCGTCCCAATCATGGCCGATGGCCAGCAGCGTGCCAAACCCTCCCGTCACGTCACAGATCTCCTGCAACCGGCGGATGCACTCGTCCGGATCCCCCACGATCGCCAGCCGCCGCACCGCATATTCCGCCGTAACCTCTTCATCCGGCATCTCCGGGTCCTCTTTCCAACCGTCAAGCCGGCCGGGCCCGATCAAGTCGATCAGATATTCGAATGAACGGCCGAAGGCGCTGTTCAAGGCAAACTCGAACGCCTCCTCATTCGAATCGCCCACAAAGATATTGCGCGCCACCCGCCATATGCTCCGGTCCGGCTCCTCTCGCCCGGCTTCGCGCGCCCCCGCGCAAAACGTCTCCCAGTGCTCCGCCAGCGTGGCCATCGGTACCAGGTTCGTGCTCACCGGGAAAAACCCGCGCTGCCCCGCCATGCGCGCAGCCATCGAGGTGCCCTTCAACACCGCCATCGCCACCGGCGGATGCGGCTTCTGATACGGCCGCAAAATCTCGCCCAGGCCAATATCCGGGCGGGTCTCATCAATATGGATATGCCAGTAGTCACCCTTGAAATCGAAAGGCGCGTCCGTCGTCCACAGCTTCAGCACCATGTTGATGCTCTCGACCGTCATCAGCCCCAGCGTCCGCGGATCGGCAGGCAGGTCGAACAGGCTCAGGTCCGTGGGAATGCCGGTCTGACCAAAGCCGCACATCAGCCGGCCGCGCGAAAGATGGTCCAGCATCGACAACCGCACTGCCACATTGACCGGATGATGAAAGGGCGCAATGGTCACCCCCGTTCCAAACCGGATCGTGCTTGTACGCGCCATCGCATTGGCGATGAACACATCGTTCGAGGGCATCGGCTCCCATTTGACCGAGTGATGCTGGCCGATCCATGCCTCCGAATACCCCAGCGCCTCGGCCCGCACGATCAACTCCATGTCCTCCTCAAGACTCTGCGTAAAGTCCTTCTCAGGCGGGTGAACAGGCATCATGAAATAGCCGAGTTCCATAGTCTCTTCTCCAGTTTAATGGGACGGAATGTTGTGTCGTTGCTCGCCCGCAGCCAGCCCCGCGCGCCTGGGCGCCTTCTGCCTCGCCTCAGACAGTCACCTGCTCCAGCCAAGCCTCGTCAATTTCAAGCCCGAACCCCGGCGCGTCGCTCGGCCGCACGTATCCATCCTCAATTACCGCCGTTCCCGGCAGCTTCACCATCTCCGCCAGCGGCACGCCTGGCGCGGAAACGCCTTCCGATCGCTCACCCCATGTCACCGCCGGCATCGCCATCGACAGATGCTGGCCGAATGGATAGTTCATCCCGGCATGCGCAATCACCGAGATGTGATTCGCCTGCGCCAGATGGCAGATCTTGGCAGCAGCAGTGATCCCCCCGCACCAGAGCACGTCCGGCTGAAAAATGTCCACCAGCCGCTTGCCCGCAGCCGCCGCAAAGGGCGCCAGATTGTACCAGTGTTCGCCCGTTGCCAGCGTCTGCCACGGGACCCGCCGCCGGATCGATTCGTACCCCAGCAGGTCCTCCGGCTGGATGTAGTCCTCCAGCCACTTCAGGTTGTACGGACGCATCCGCTCTGCCACCCGCACCGTGTACTCCGGGTCGTAGGCGGTCCACCCGTCCAACATCAGCTCCACATCGTCGCCGATGGTTTCGCGCGTGCTTGCCACCAGCTCCTCCATTTTGTTCAGTCCCTCCAGACCCTGTTCAGGTCCCCATGGGCTGAACAGCTTTGTCGCTTTGAAGCCCAGCTCCATGTACCACTCCTGGTCGAAACCGGACGCATAGCAAAAGATCTTCTCCTTCTGCGGCCCGCCCAGCAGCTCGTACACCGGCAATCCCAGCAACTTGCCCTTGAGGTCCCATAGCGCCACATCCAGCGCGCTGATCGCGTAACTGGTGATGCCGGTCGGGCTGAAGGCCGCCGAGAGCCGCACCATCATGTCCCACAGCTTCTCAGTCGCCATCGCGTTCTCACCGACCAGGTTCGGGCCGAAATGCTCGTTGATCATGCGCACCGCGACCGGGCCGTACAGGGAGATGCCGAATCCCTGCGTTCCGTCCTCGGCTGTTACCAGCACCGCAGGCCGCTTCCACGGGGCCATCGATACGTGCCCTTCACCGTTGGGAAAACGGGGATAGCGCGCCATCGGCCGGTTCATATGCACCGTCTCTGCCCGGCTCGGCCTGCGCGGCTCCGTCCGCGACCGTGCCTCGGCCACAATCTCAAATGCTCGAATCTCTTTGATTTTCATTGTCGCCCCGATCTATGTGAAGGAATGCCCTGCAGCCTCTGTCAGGAAGAGACAGTAGACTCTAACCCTTAAGGTCCGTAACCGTAATCCCCTTGAGAAAGGCGTTCTGGGAGAAGAAGAAAAGAATCAGGCAGGGAAGAATGATGATGAGCGCCGCCGCCATGTATAGGTGCCACGGCGTGCCCCGATAAGCCACATTGAAGTTCGCCAGGAACAACGTCAACGTGAAGTTCTCCGGCGTCGACAGAATAATCAGCGGCCCAAGAAAGTCGTTCCAGAAGAAGACAAACGCGAACACGGCAACCGCGGCCAGCGCCGGCTTGGATAGTGGCAGTATGATCCGGACAAAAATATGCCACCGTGATGCGCCGTCAAGATAGGCCGCCTCGTCATACTCGCTCGGTATCGTCATGAAAAACTGGCGCAGCAAGAATATGTTCCATGCCGATCCGAACCAGTGGGGAACTATCAAGGGCCACAGCGTGTCCAACCAGTTCAGATTTCGCCAGATGATGAACTGGGGAACCATCACCACCGCAAAGGGAATCATCAGCGTACTCACAATCCCCAGAAATATGGCGTTCTTGCCCGGAAACTCCAGGCGCGCAAAAGCGTACGCCACCAGCGCGCTGGAAAATATCGTCGCGATGACGCCATTCACGGAGATAATCACCGTGTTCAGCGCATAGTTGTAGACGGGTGGGTCCGTTTCGTACTGGATCGTGAATGCGGTCAGAAAATTGGACCACATCGCCGGCTTCGGAATCCACGTAGGCGGCAATGTAAAAACCTGATTCGGCGGCTTGAGCGCAGTGTTCACCATCCAATAGAACGGCAGCAAAAACAGGAATGCCGCGAATAACAGCAGCGCGTAAACCAGGAGCAACCTGACCATGCCTGACCGGAATCGATTGCCCAATAGCAGCGTCCGCAACCTGCTAGGGCGAGAAAAGGTCTCTCCCCCCAACCCTTCAGCAGTCGCTACTGTTTCGTTGCCAGCGAACACTCGCAGCTCTCCCCGCGGGTTAGCGCGTCCCGCCCTCATAATAGACCCAACGGCTGGCAAGGCCGAACTGAAATACAGTCAGTCCAAAGATCAGCAAGAACATGATCCATGCCATGGCCGAAGCGTAACCCATCTTGAGATAGTGAAAGGCGTTCTGATAAAGATGCAGCCCCAGGAAAAGCGTTGCGTTGTCCGGCCCGCCTCCCGTCATCACATACGGCTCTGCGAAGGTCTGCACCGCCGCGATGATGCCCATCACGACGTTGAAGAAAATGGCTGGCGACAACATCGGTAACGTGATCGAGAAAAACTTTGAGCCTTCCCCCGCGCCATCTATGTCTGCCGCCTCATAGAGCTGCTGCGGCAATCCCTGTAAGGCAGCCAGATAGATCACCATCGGAATGCCGATATTCCAAAGGCTCTTCACGATCAGCGAGCCCAGGACCAGCTCCCTGTCGAAGAGCCAGTTTCGTCCCTCCAACCCCATCAGCGCCAAGCCATTGTTCACGATCCCCAGCTCAACGTGATACATCCACACCCAGATCACCGAACCCGCCACGCCGCTGACAACGGCAGGCAGATAGAATGCCGAGCGCCAGAAGCCCAGTAACAGGACCCGCTGGTTCAGCAGCAACGCCAGACCCAGCGCCAGCACCTGTCCAATCGGCACTGAAATCAGTACGAACTTGAACGTCACCCAGATCGAAGTGCGGAACAGCTCGTCCGTCGTGACCATGTTGATGTAGTGTGTCAGTCCGTAAAACCTGGGGGGCGCGATCATCTTCCAGCGAAAGAAACTCAATACGAAAGATGCTACGATGGGACCGCCTACGAAGAGGATGAAGCCAATGACCCAAGGAAGAATGAACGCATATGCGACCATGGCATCGCGAAAACGTCTGCTCTGCCAGAAACTCTTCGAACTTGCCAAACCGGTAGTGGCCACGGAATACGACTCTTTTTTCGCCTTGAAGCGCAGCCAGAGCTTGTTAAAGCAGAACCCTGGCCGGTTCACGCAGCTGTTATCGAAAAAAAGGGTGAAAACCGCGAAGGCCACATCTGTAACCGTGGCCTTCGCTTTACTTCATGATCTCTGCAGTTCCCATGGAATGGGCTAGATGTCGGAAATAACCGCCGTCACCTTCGGAGAAACCTCAGGGAAGATGTCAGCTGCCTTGGCATCACCCGAATACACCTTCTCCAACGCGTCTCCGATCAGCTTCAGCGCCTCGCCTTCGTTGGCCGGACCAGGCAGAATGTGCCCATAGGTCAGCGCGTCCGGAATCACGTCCCAATCCACCTCGAAATCAACCTCCGCGACCCAAGGGAAAGGCTCAATTTCGTTCGATGACCGTCGTGTACCGGGGAAATTCGCCTCCGACGCGTAGTTGTAAATGCCTTGCGTACTCGTATTGTAATTGAGCCACGTCCAGGCAATATCCTTGTGCTCGGAGGTCGTCGAGATGTTGTTAAACGCGCCGTGCGTGATCGTGTCGCGCCGCGCCTGGCTGGGCTCCGCAACAACGTTGAAGCGGAATCCGGCGTCTACAAGACTTCCCGTTATCCACGACCCCATACGCTGCATCCCAATCTTGCCCGCTGCCAGCAACTCCGCAGCCGCGCCCGCGCCGCCAATGCCAACAATCTGCGATGGCGAGGGCATCACTTGGCCGTCAAGAAGCATGTCCGCCCAATACTGGATCGCCTGGATCGTCTCTTCCTTGTCTAATCTGGACTCAAGGAAATCCTCGCTGTAAAAGCTGCCGTCGTTCTGCCACGTCTGTTTAACGCTGAACATGTGCCAGCCAACCGGTATCGTCTCCGAACCCCAGATCTTGTTGTCCGGATCGCTGATGGCGCGGGCCTTTTCCTCGAAATCGGTCCAGGTGAAGCTGTTCTTGTCCGGATATTCGACGCCCGCCGCGTCGAAGAGGTCGGCGTTGTAAAAGGTCACATGGGGCGCCGCCGCATCGGGAACGCCAAAGCGATTCCCTTCCACAACCGGATAGTTCCACCAGTTCTCATAGAAGTCGTCAGGATCAAAGCCGGGTTCGCCGTCTACATAGGGCTGAATGTCGATGAACTGATTGTTGCGCCCCATGTCGAGCGCCATCGCCTCCCAGCTGCGTACGACATCGGGCAGCGTTCCCGCCGCCGCCAGCGCCGGAATCTTGGCGTGAAATTCGCCAATCTGCTCTACGCTGACCTCAATGTCAGGAAACTCCTCGTGGAATGCCTTGAGGGTCGTTGCAACCCCGGCAGCGGGATCATGCCGCCCGTATCGAATCGTGACGCGCTCCGCCATCGGCGCTTCGCCCGCGCCGCCGTCGTCCGCAGGCGCGGCAACGGGCGCGCAGGCCGCCAAAGCAGCGGCGCCGGCAAACGCTCCTCCGACTCTAAGAAAGGTTCTTCTGGACAAGGTCGTGCTGTGCGTCATTGTTGGACGTCTCCTCTGTGAAATCGAATAGGACTGCCGTTGAACCTGCAAACGGGATTTTCGCCAATACTAAGGCTTTCGCCGAATATGTCAATATCCGCAAGTGCCCCTACCACTTCTTGCCTGTCATGGGCGCCGGCATCCGCCCATTGGCCTCCTGCCCAAGTTAAGGTCCACAGACCGGTTACTCAGTTCGGCCATTTACTCCCCAATTCCTAAGTTGTACGGGCAAAAACGGCCAAACTGTGACCAGCATGTCGGAGCCCGTCCGCGTCGACTGCCGTTCCAACAGCGGTCACGCCGTCAGCCACAAAACTGGCTCGGCGACGTACTCGCGCACCGTATTCAGAAAGCGCGCTGCCGGCGCGCCGTCTACCACGCGATGATCAAACGTCAGACTGAGCGCAACCATCTGCCGGGGAACAACCGCTCCCTCATGCACCGCAGGCTTGCAAACGATCCGGCCAATGCCAAGAATCGCGGCCTGGGGCAGGTTGATGATCGGCGTAAACGCGTCGATCCCATACATCCCCAGGTTGGTGATCGTGAACGTCCCTCCCTGCATCGCCTCATTGCCAAGCCGTCCCTGATGCGCCCCTTCGATCAGGCTGGCCGTCTCCGCCGCAATCTGGCGCAAAGACTTTGCCGCCGCGTCCCGCAACACCGGCGCCAGCAACCCCTGCTCACTTTCGACCGCAAACCCGATGTGAACGTCCCTGTGAAGAATCAACCCGTCGTCGCGCCAACTTGCGTTCAGTGTCGGGTGTTCCTGCAACGCGGCTGCCGTCAACTTGAGGTAAATGTCGTTGTAACTCGGTACGGGCAAGCCGCGCCGGGCGTAGCTTTCCTTCAACTGCCCGCGCAGAGCAACCAGCTCGGTGGCGTCGGCCTCGGTTGTCAACGTTACGGGCGCAGTTGAATGGGCGCTCTCCGCCATACGAAGCGCAGTAATCTGGCGAATTCGGCTGTGCGGTACAAGCTGCGCCCCCTCTTCGACCTCCTGCGTCTGCTGCTGCCGCCCCGCGATCGCGGCCTCCACATCCTCTCGTTGAATGCGGCTGCCCGGCTTCTCCGCCGCCAGCGCAGCCAAACTGATCCCGGCCTCTGCGGCAAGACGCCGCGCCACCGGGCTCGCGTCTACCTCCACGCCGACCGGCCGCATCTCCGCCGCGGCCCGTACGTCACGTTCCACGATTCGTCCCGTGCGGCCGCTGCCCGTCAGCTGCGTCCAGTCTACGCCCAGCTCCTCGGCCGTGCGCCTTGCTCGCGGGCTCACCGTCGGCGCGCCGCGCCCGTCCCCGCGCCCTCGCCGCGATGCGGGTCCCCCTCGCTCGGAAGACTTCGCCGCGCCGGCCTGACCCTCAGGTTTCCCCTGCCCCTCCTGCGGCACAGGTTTCAACGCCTCGCCGCCCTCCGGCGGCAGCGATTCCCCCGCCTGCACAATGTAGCCAAGCAGCGCGCCCACTGGGATCACGTCGCCCGGCGCAGGCGCGCCGGCGGGAAGACGCAGAATTCCGGCCTCGAAAACCTCCACCTCCTGCGTTGCCTTATCTCCCTCGACAGTAAACAGCAGGTCGCCCGCCTGCACTTCGTCGCCATCCTGCTTCAGCCATTCGCCGAAGACGCCCTCCTCCATCGTCCATCCCAGGCGCGGCATCGTCACTTCGTAGGCCATCGGATCTCCCCTATTGCACAGTTCGGGTCTTGGACGTGATGGTGAAACCGTTCCTGCCGAAGTCGGTCATGCTCACTCAGCCAGCAGGTCGCGAATGCTCTGCTCGATCTCTTCCGCCTCCGGGACAGTCGCTTCCTCAAGCGTCGGGCTGTACGGCGTCGGCACATGCGCGCCGTTCAAGCGGCGAATCGGCGCGTCCAGATCGTCGAATCCCCGGTAGATGACCTGGGCCGAAATCTCCGCTCCCACGCCGCATGGCTGAAATGTCTCATCCACTATCAACAGCCGCCCCGTCTTGTGAACAGACGCCAGGACTGTCTCCATGTCCAACGGCGCGATCGTGCGCGGATCGATCACCTCGCACGAAATGCCCTCCTCCGCCAGCCTCTCGCACGCAGCGAGCGTCTTGTCCACCATCGAGCCAATCGCTACCAGCGTACAGTCCGTGCCCTCGCGCGCAATGCGCGCCTGCCCAAACGGGATGGTGTACTCACCTTCGGGAACCTCGCCCCGGTTGAAAAGCAGCGACTTGTGCTCCAGAAAGAGCACCGGATCGTCGCTCTGCAGCGCAGTGGCAAACAGCCCCTTGGCGTCAGAGGGAACTGAAGGCACCACCACCCGAAAGCCGGGCAGGTGTGCGAAGATCGGGTAGTAGCTGCCCGAATGATGCGTCGCCGCCGAATGCCCAATCCCGATCGCCCCCCGCAGGAGGATCGGCATCTTCAACCGCCCGCTGCTCATGTACTGCATTTTTGCGATCTGGTTGACCAGCTCGCCGAATGCATCAAGTATGAAGTCGAAAAACATGAAGTCGACAACCGGCCGCGTTCCCGTCATGGCCGCGCCCGCGCACATGCCAACAAAACCGCGTTCGCTTATCGGCGTGTCGCACAGACGTTCAGGTCCGTACTTGTCATACAGACCCACGGTGGTATTAAAGTTGCCGCCCCGCTCGCCAATCCCCTCGCCCACAACGAAGATCGAGGGATCGCGGGCCATCGCGTTGTCTAACGCCTCCAATGTGGCTTCAACGAAAGTCATCTCTGGCATGGCCTTCACCTCTGGCTGAATACATGTTCGCTGACCGTGTCCGCCTCCGGCCATGGACTATTGCGGGCAAACTCCTCCGCATCCGCCACCATCTCCTTCACTTCGGCCTCGATCGCGGCAAGCGTCTCCGGGCCCGCCTCCTCATTTTCCAGCAGCCACCCGTTGTAGCGCGTGATCGGATCGCGCGCCTTCCACTCCTCTACCTCTTCCGGCGTTCGATACCCGGCGTCCCGCATGCCCTCCGCGTGCGCGCGCGTCCGATAGGTTCGACACTCGATCAATGTCGGCCCTTCTCCCCCGCGTGCCCGTTGCGCCGCTTCCCCCGCGGCTTCGTAGACGGCCAATATGTCGTTCCCGTCTACCGTCAAACTTTTCATCCCGTAGGCCGGTCCTCGATTGCCCACGTGGGGGTTGCCTGCGGAATAGGCAAATGGCACTTCTGTGGCGTACATGTTGTTTTCGCACACGAACAGCGTCGGTAGCTTCCAGATGCTGGCCAGATTCAATCCCTCGTGAAACGCCCCGTTGTTCACCGCGCCGTCGCCAAAGAAGGCAACGCCGATCTGGTCGCTCTTGAGCAGCTTGAAAGAGTAGCCCGCGCCCGCCGCCTGCAGAATACAGGGCCCAACAATACCGCTCGTTCCCATCATCCCCACCTCCGGCTTAAAGAGGTGCATACTGCCTCCCCGCCCCTCAGAACAGCCGGTCGAACGGCCAAACAGCTCAGCAATCACCTCGCGCGGGCTTACCCCCTTTGCCAGCGCGTGGCCATGCCCGCGGTGCGTGCTGAACACCGCATCGTCAGGCCGCAGATGCGCGCACACACCGGTGGCAATCGCCTCTTCCCCCACATAGGTATGGCACGCCCCGTGTATCAAACCCATCTGATGCGAGCGCGCCAACTGCTCCTCCGTGTAACGAATAATGAGCATCTCCCTGTAGAGCGCCAGCAGTTGTTCCGATTCAGGCATGATGCCCACCTCCATGATGATGCGTGGACCGGGTTGCCGCCGTCCGAAACGCCCAACCCCAATCCCCGCGATAGCTCGAAAAGTCTCAGGACGGGACTACCGTCGGCATGCCCGGATGGGAGCCGCTCACATTCTTCGCCAGATTGCCCCCGTCCAGGGGAATCAACGCCCCCGTCATCCAGGCCGATGCATCGGAAGCCAGGAAGATCGCCGGCCCCTTGATGTCGTTGGGATGACCCATCCGGCCGATCGGCAATCCCCGCAGATAGGAGGCGCCCAGCGCGGGATCGGCCGCGATCCGTACTTCCAAATCCTGGTTCATGATCTGTGCGCACACGATCGCGTTCACGCGCACCCCAAGGCTGCTCCATTCGGTGCTGAGCTCCCGGGTCATCGCCGCCACCGCCCCCATCGCCATGCTGTAGGCAATGTGCCCGCGGCCCAGCGCTGTAATACCGGCTATCGAAACGATACTGAATATGCTGCCGCGCCCCCGCGCCATCATCCGCCTCGCCGCCTCCTGCGTACAAATGTAGCGGCCCACAACCAGATTCTGCATCACCTGCTGAATCTGCTCCTCGGTAAGCGTCAACGGATCAGTGCGGATTCCCTCGCCTGCGATGTTGCTGAGCACGTCGACCTGCCCAAATTCGCCGTCGACCTTCTCGAACATCGAGCGAATCTGGTCCGGGGCAGAAATATCGCAATTGATCGCAAGAGCCCGCACGCCAAGCCGTTCGATCTCGTGCGCCGTCTCCTGCGCGCCAACCTCATTGATATCCAGCAGCGCCACGTTCGCCCCGGCTTCGGCAAAGCCCAGCGCCGTGACGCGCCCCATTCCGCTGGCCGCTCCCGATACGATCGCAACGCGGCCGCTCAGATCGAAAATTGGGTGGGTCATTCCGGCATTCTCCTTTATTTCCTCGACGAACTCACGATTTCATTCACCGGCGCCCTCGGGCGCTCCCCGCGCAAAACGCGGACCACCTCCTCCGCGCCCTGTACCCGCACATCGATCTTGGATTCCTCAGAATACCACCCCGCGTGTGGCGTCAGCAAGATGCGCTCTTCCTTCAGAAAGGGGTGGTCGGCCGCCACCGGCTCCACCGCCAGCACGTCCAGCGCAGCGCCGGCAATTTGGCCGTCTTGAACCGCTGCCAGCAGCGCCTCCTCGTCAATCAACCCACCGCGCGCGGCATTCACCAAAAACGCCGTCGGCTTCATCATCCCCAGCGTCTCCGCGTTGATCAGGTGGCGTGTCTCGTCCGTCAAAGGCGAATGCAGCGAAATATAGTCAGACTCCCGCAACACCGTCTCCAGGTCCACAACTTGCACTCCCATTTTTGACATCGCCGCCGCGTCCACATATGGGTCGCAGGCCAGCACCTCCAACCCAAGCCCCAGCCCCTTGGCCGCCGTCGCCTGCCCAATCCTGCCGCAGCCAATGACGCCCAGCTTCCGGTTGCCGAACCGGTAAAGCACGCCCCCGGCCTCGCTGTCCCAAATGCCCCGCCGCGTCGCATCCAAAAGGCCGGGCAATCCACGCGCCTGTGCCAGCACCAACGCAATCGCGTGCGTTGATACCTCGTCAACTGAGTAATCCGGCGCATAGGTCACCCAAATGCCCCGCTCGGTGGCCGCCTCGATGTCGATCGCATCCAGCCCCGTGCCCACGCGACAGATCAGCCGGCAGCGTTCCAGGCTCCTGATCAAGTCGGCCCGAACCGGCTGGATTGTCACCATCAGGGCATCGCATCTCCGCGCCGCCTCCCAAGCCTCCTCAGTATCCAGGCCGCCGGCGTGCTCTGTCTCCATGCCGGCAGCGCCAAGAATCTCTCTCTCAATCTCAATGTCCCCGAATCCGGGGTACGCGATCACGACCTTTGGGCTCATCATTTCTTCTCTTTAGGCTTCTGATTTGGGATGGATGTGTGGGGAAAACGAAGTGAACGACCTGCAGGCGACGGCCTTACCGAACTGTGCCCCCCAGGCGCCGCTGTAAAGGAACTTCAACTCATTCTGAAATGGTTCTTCCGCACGCCAACCAACGGTTCATTGGGCGCGCCAACCAATATTGAGGGCTGCATCTGCCTGCGGGCCGATCATTCCTGCCACCCTCAAGGGCAAGAGCCGCTTCTTCGAGTGCAACTCTTGAATCAAAGCAGGGCAAAAAATGGGTTGGCGAGGATGGGCCTTCCGCTCTTCCTCTAATCAATCAACATCTCAATGGCGAATTATTGTGTAAGATTGTACATAATGCAAACATGACGCGACCGCTAATGGCAGGCCGCCTCTTCCCCCTAGCGGACTCCATCATCGAATCAACTTTCCGTGCATTGTGTGGCTGTGTAACCGTCCCCGGCGCCGAAAAAAGCCCTAACCCGTCGAAACGTCCTTCAAACTCGATGCATCGCTGATCTCAACGTGGGCATCGCTTCTCGCCAGCACCTCCGGCCGCAGCGCCGTGCCCAAACCGGGCCTGTCGGGAAACTCCAGATGCCCGTCCCGGATCACCAGCGCCTCCGTCATCACATCGTTGTACCAGCCCTCCGTGTATGCCCGCACCGTCTCCATGATCATCGCATTCGGCGCATGAGCGGCCAGGTGCGCAGCCGACCACAGCGCCACCGGGCCTATCGTGTCGTGCGTGGTGAAGGGCAGATAATAGGTATCTGCCAGCGCCGTAATCTTTCTCGTCTCTGTCAGCCCGCCGGTCCAGGCCATGTCAGGCATCACGATGTGCGCCGCATTCTTCTCAACCACCTGCCGGAAACCAAACCGGGTGAAAAGCCTCTCGCTCACGCACAAGGGAACATTTGTCGCCGCCGCCAGGCGCGCATAGGAGTCAACGTTGTCAGGAGGAATGATCTCCTCCAACCACATGATGTCGTACGGTTCCAGCGCACGCCCAATGTCGATCGCAATCGGCAGATTCCATCTCGCATGACCCTCAATCGCGATCCGCATCTTGTCGCCGACCGCCGCCCGAATCTGCTGAACCGGTTCCAACCCGCGCTTGAGATCATCCGGGTCCAGGTAGTGACCCACAGGCCCCACCGCGCCGACCCCTGCGCGCTGCCCGACCGGCCCCCCCAAGGAGACGCCGAACTGGTCCCACGGCCAGATCTTCATCGCCCGAACACCCGAAGCCAGCAGCTCCTTGGCCAGTTCACCCGCCCGCCCTTCCATCCACGCGTGGTAATCCATATGAGGCCCATGGCTGACACAAGTATTGTATATGGGAATTCGATCACGGTTGCGCCCGCCCAGCACATTATAGATCGGCTGGCCCGTGTACTGACCCAGCAGATCCCAAAGAGCCACATCGACCGTAGAGATGGCGCGCGTTTCCGCGCCGGCAAAGCCAAAAAAGTTCACCGTCGCAAACATGTTATTCCAATGATTCTCTATGTCGAAAACCGAGCGTCCTACCAGCAGGTTGGCAAATACATCATGGATCACCGCGGCAACCGCCCGCGGCACATAATACGTCTCCCCCAAACCAATCAGCCCCTCATCCGTGTGGATGCGCAGCCAAAGCGTATTGAACTGCTCCTCAAACCAGATCGTCTCCAGCTTCTGGATCTTCAACTCTGCCTCCTAAGCCTTCAATCCAGTCATGGTGATGCCCCTGATGAATTGCTTTTGCGCTACTGCATAGAGCAACATGACGGGAGCCACGGTCAACATGGATCCCGCCGCCCACATGTCATAGCGTTCCCAATATAGGCTACGCAGTCCCGCAAGCACAAGTGGCAATGTCTGCGACTGCGGGCTTGTCAGGACGACAAGCGGCCACAGAAAATTGTCCCAGTTAAACAGGAATGTAAAAACGGCCAAGGCCGCCATCGGTGCTGTAGACAACGGAATGATGATGCGGCTGAAGATCCACCATTCCGACGCGCCGTCAATTCGTCCGGCGTCGATCAAATCGGAGGGGATCCCTTCCAGAAACTGGCGCATCAGGAAGATGCCAAACGTGGAGAAGAGTACCGGGACAATCACGCCGCCCAGCTTATTGTTTAACCCTATATCAGCAATAGTCACGTATAGGGGCACCAGGACGACTGCAAACGGGACCATCATCGTCGAGAGGATTACAATGAAAAGCTGCTCTTTGCCCCAGAAACGATACTTGGCAAAAACGTAGGCCGCCGCCGCAGAAGTCAGGACGACGCAACCCGTTACGACCAGAGACACGATCGTGCTGTTCCAAAATGCCTGTGGGAAGTTCGCCCGGAAGATGATTGCGCGATAGTTATCTACTGTCCAGGCCTGTGGGACAAGGCTCTCACCGCTGGTGAGTTCAACATACGACTTGAAAGAGCCGAAAAACATCCACACGAACGGCATAACCGAAGTGAACGCGATCGCAAGCAGAATCGCATGAATCACCGCAACGCGTATCTGTTCGAGCAGGGCCGCCATTTGGTTTCTGGAAACTGTGACCCTGTTTGCGCTTTTCATAGGCTGCAAATTCACTGCTGTTTCGTTGTCTGAGCGATATCGCATCCCGCGCCAGGAATCATATAAGTCTAATAGCTCCAAGTTGGGCGCAGAAGTCGCAACTGCACGACAGTAATCAAGAAGACAAATACGAAGAGAGTAAAGGCGGTCGCAGTTGCGAAACCGAAGCGAAGGTTGGTGAAAGCTTCATTGTAAACTAGCAAATTCATTACGTACGTGGCATTGCCTGGCCCGCCCGGCTGTGAAGGCATGACCACAACCTGAGTGAAAACCTGCAGCCCGTGCATTACGATCAGAACACTGACTAGCGTCAGCGTATGCCCCAGCAGCGGCAAAGTGACACGCCAAAACCGCTGCCAGATGCCGGCCCCGTCCACTTTGGCCGCATCATACATCTCTTCAGGGATGTTCAACATGCCCGCGGTCAGGATAACCACGTAGAAGCCGAGCGCCTTCCAAATGTCCACACCGATTACAGAATAGAGCGCAGTCTCGTGACTGGTCAGGAACTGACTGGGAGGGATTCCCACTGACTTCAGAATCAGGTTGATCTGACCGAGTTGCGGGTTCATCAGCATCTTGAATAATAGAGAGATCGCCACCAGCGAGACAACTACAGGCAAGAATATTACAAACTGGTAGAAGTTCCGCCCGCGCGCCACAGAAGTCAGGCAGGCGGAAACGAAAACCGCCAATGGAACCATCCCGACGTAGAAAACTGCTGCATAGACAAGTGTGTTGCGAATTGAGACCCAGAACAAACTGTATTCGAACAGCATCCGAAAGTGCCGTAGACCCACGAAGGGACTCTGGTCGGGCTGCAAGATCTTATATTCGACCACGGCCATCCAGAAAGCGCGTAGGATTGGCGAAAAAGCAAACCAGATGTACCAAATGATCAGCGGTCCCAGCATTGCAAGGCCGAACCAGAATTGAGGCTTTCGCAAAACCTGCCGCGCGACCAAAAGAAGGTCGCTTGGACTACGTCCCTTCACTCTCCCTCCCCCCTGCCAGCACTATCCTCAACCCACAATTCCTGTTTTGACAATTCTCCAATAGATTGAGCAGGTCCCCAAATCTGCTCGGAAACCTGCTCAATGTTTGACCTTCAATCTTGCGGCCCTATGACTGGGCTTCCAGCCACTGACTATGATGTTGGATCATCTCGGCCTGCATTTGATCACAGGCGTCGGAGATGCCCAACTCACCCGTGCGCACCTGTGTGATCGCAGTCGATGTTATGCGTTCCATCTCCGAGGGGATTCCAAATCCCCACCCATAGTAGACGGTGTTGGAAAGCACATTTACACTTCGACGTACGCTGCGCTTAACCGGGTTATCGCCTTGGTAGATGTCGGAGTGCATGACTTCAGTGGCAGCAGGCATACTTCCCCCGTAGATTCCAGAAAAAATATACTGCGCGTCATACGTACACATATATCGCAGAAATTCTATCCCTACGTCTTGGTTCTCTGCTTCCTTTGGCACTTCGAAGCCCCAACCGCCTTCGCCCACGAAAAGAGGATCCTGCCCCGGTGTTGTGGGCGGTCTTGCTGACGCTTCGATTGCAAGGCCGATTTTGGCTCCCTCGCCAGCCATCGCGTTGTTCCCCATTGCTACCGCAACGCGCCCAGCCAGGAGGGCATTGAAGTGATGCATATCCAAGTGCGCCTCGATCCCGCGCTGGAAGATGGGCTCGTCTACGTATATCCTGAGCGCCTCCATCGCCTCTTCACTATTGAGGAAAAACTCCTGATTATCGGAGTCCCACCAGTGCTGCCCAAGGTCACGCATTATGCCCATCCATGTGCGGTTGTCCCACCCCTGGCCGTTCAAGCCCCAGACGGTGACATTGCCATCGGCGTCGGTCTGCTGAAGAATCTCCGCCAACTGCCAGACCGATTCAAAGCTGTCAAACCACCCCAACTCCTGCGCAGTCTCCCAAATTGCCATCGCCTCGTCGCCAGCTTCTTCGACCCAATCGGTGCGCACCCCGACTGCCTGTCCAACGTTATTGTCCTCAACCGGTATGCCCCAATGGTGTCCGTCATAGAAGTAGGCGCCGATCGCACCAGGATTAAAAAACTCGTCAGGGTCGATTCCGGCCGGCTCGAACACGGCGTCTGCCATCGGTAGCAGGGCCCCCTGCTCTAGCAAGGGCACGAGCTGCTTTCCCATGATGCAGGTCACGTCGGGGACAGTGCCCGCGGCCATGGCAGAGATGACCTTCGTCTCCAGCGGCCACGCCTGAGGTTCCACAATCGCCACAGCGCCGGCCACTTCTTCAAAGGCATCCGACAGCATGTGGTAACGTTCGACATGGGGGTCATACTGCAAACCCCACAAGACATACTCTCTGCCCTCAATACCAGCCGGCATCTCTGCCGCGGCGGCCTCCTCGCCGGTGCCTTCTTGCGCGGGCGTGGCCGGTGCGCAAGCGGCCAAGGCGCTTCCCACTATAGCGACACCGCTGAGCCGCAAAAACGAGCGTCTGCTGATTCGTCTCTTGTTCATCGTCTCTTCTCCTCGCTAATGTCTTTAGTGACCTGCTGAATTCACGTTGGATACATCAGGCTGCACGGGCGGCAATCCTGGCGACGGGTCATTTCAAGTCAGTTTGTTGCGTCTGGCGGGCGTTCTGGCTGGTCAGACCTGACAAACAGGCGCCATACAGAATGAGTGGGGAAGGGCACTGTCAAATAGGCGCCAGTCCCTATCCATTTGTGATGCAATCAATCGGATATGGTATTGTGAAACGGCATAAACCAAGCCCATAGCAAAACCGGTTAAGGAAATTGACAGAATGAATCGAAAAACATTATACTGTATATGTTTGAAATCGTAACATAGCCTTGGTCGACGCGCAAACGGCATTTCTTGGTCTGAACAGGCTTAGCCGAGCCTGTTCGAACGAGCCGGAACGGCTTGCACGCTGCTGCTTGCCAGGCGTTGCAACAGCATGGGATTTCCCACTTCTCAACAGCTAGAATAGAGAGTTGAACCAATGTCCGACTGGAGCCACCTTCAGGATTTTCGCGTCGTGCGCCTCAACGCCGCGCTTTCGCCAATGTCCCAGTTTGAAAGGGATCTCTTCCGCGAACACCGCCTCCACCCCCTTGAGGCCGAGGCAAACAGCCCCGCCACCATCGTTCCCCGCGTCGCCGATTGCGATGCCATCTTTGTCGTCTCGACCGCGCTCCCCGAAAGCGTGATCGAGAGCCTAAGCCGCTGTCGCGTGATTTCACGACTCGGAACAGGAACCGACAAAATCGACGTCGTCACCGCCACCCGCAAAGGAATTCTTGTCACCAATGTCCCTGCATTCTGCGTCGAAGAGCAGGCCGATCACACGATGGCCCTGCTTCTGGCTCTCCTTCGCAAGCTGCCGCAGATGTCCCAGGCTATGACACAAGGAGCCTGGAATGCGGCTCGGCGTCAAGCTTCTGCTAATCAGCGCCTTTCCGGCTCCGTCCTCGGACTGGTCGGCTTCGGCAACTCTGCCCGCGCCGTCGCAAAAAGAGCCCGGGGCTTCGGCATCCGCGTCATCGCCACCCGCCGCAACATGGACGCCCCCGCTGACCAAGCTGACGAGCTAGGCGTCGAAATGATGGCCCTCGAAGACCTCCTTCAGCAGGCCGACTACGTCTCCCTTCACCTTCCCCTGACCGATCACACTTACCATCTCCTTGACAGAGCCATGCTCCGCAAAATGAAGCCCGGCGCCTACCTGATCAACACATCGCGCGGCGCCATCGTCGATGAAGAGGCGTTGGTGGAGTTCCTGCGCGAGGAAAGACTGGCGGGAGCGGGGATCGACACCTTCGAGGGCATCGATGTCTTTGTCGAAGAGGAGAAACCGCCCGATCACCCCCTGCTGTCGCTCGACAATGTCATTCTCACCCCCCATGTCGGCGCCATCTCCGTGCAGGCCATGCAGGACGTTTCTACCGGTGGCATGGCCAACGCCGCAGCCGTGCTCAGCGGATTCTGGCCCTCCCCCGACAACCTTGTCAACCCGGAGGTCGTGCCCAGGTTTCCTCTCGCCAAACCAAATGCCTGACCCAACCGGCTGCCATCCCCGCCTGACGGTCCAGCGAGGGATTTCAACTCGACTTCGGTCTCCCGCCCCGCCTCCCAATGCCCCCTCGCAACCACAATGATCTTTCGCGCGCCCGTGCCCGCCCAGCTTCTGACAGTCAAATGGTAAACGTACCAAAAAAGATTTGCGCTGGCTAACGTATCTGTTGTATTGTGGCTTTGGACCGTAGGCAACAGCGAAGTAAGATGTTAGCGGTTTACGTCCAGGTTTTTCTTTTTCTGATAGAGGAGTCAACCCAATGACCCATGTGATCTTCGACTTATGCATTCGGGACGGTGCCTGCGTGGAAGTTTGCCCCGTAGAATGTATCATCCCAGGCATGCCGGAAGACGAGTGGCCCTGGTACTATATCGATCCCGAAACTTGCATCGACTGCGGCGCTTGCGTGCCCGAATGTCCGACAGACGCCATTCTCGCCGAAGAAGATCTGCCGGAAGAGTACGCCTATACAACCGAACTGAATGCCATGTACTTCGAGGAAGGACCCGGCTACGAAGCCCTCGACATGGTTTGACAATGCTGGACTTCTTCGCGCGGGCCCGCTCTGCTCTTATCGGCGATCGCTGAAGAAGCGGCGTCTTCGCCCAAACTCTATTCGGCGAAACGTCCCATTTCAGAGCCGGTCCGTTCGATCTGAATCTACGCCCCTGCCCTCGCAGGGGCTTTTCTGTCCGCCCGCTTTCCCGCTGAATCTTCAGTTGACTCTTCCGCTGTATCAGGAGGTATACCCATGACCGATTCCCGCGACCGCAAGCCACCGGACTGGTCGGAGGTCGATCGCGCCCTTGTTATCATGGCCCACCCCGATGACCCCGACTTCTCCTGCGCCGGTTCCGCCATCCAGATGGCGCGCCAGGGCATCGAGGTCACCTACATGATCTTGACCAACGGTGACAAAGGCAACCACAACCCCCTTGTCACCCGCCACCAGCTCATCCTCATGCGCAAAGAGGAGCAGCGCAAGGCCGCCGCCCTCTGCGGTGTCAAGCATGTCCTGTTTATGGATGAGGAGGACGGATTTTTGCGCCCTACCCCCGAAATCCGCAAACGCGTCTGTCGCGAAATCCGCCGCATCCGGCCCCAGCTGATCATCTGCAACAGCCCCGATCGCTACATCTCCGGCCGCGGTTACATCAACCATCCCGACCATCGCAACGCCGGCCTCATCGCTCTCGAAGCAATCTTCCCCGCCGCCGACAACCCCATGTTTTATCCCGACCTGACCAACGAGGGCTACCCGCCTCACAATATCAGCCAGCTCTACATCAGCCACGGTGACGAGACCGATGTAGAAGTGGACATTACAGATGACCTTGAACTGAAGATCAAGGCGATCCTCTGCCACGAAAGCCAGTTCGATGACCTCAAAGCCACCGAAAAACGAATGCGGGAGTGGGGAGGCGAGGAACAGGAAGACGGGACCAAGCGCCACTTCGAGCGCTTCCAGCAACTGGATTTTCGCAGTCGACCGCGGCGAGGCCCCAAAAAAGACGACAAAAGCTCCCAAAAATCGGAATCCTGAAACAAAAAGAGTGGAGAGGATCCCCCCTCCACTCTCTGAACTGCAGCTGTTTCGTCAATCGGATGACGGCGCATCCGACACGAACTTCTACTCTACCTCGCCCATCAGCTCTTCCTGCAACTCATTCGCGGTCTCCGTCAAGGCGTCAAGCGTCGCCTGAATGTCCGCGCCCTGCATGATCTCGTTGAAGGCTGTCTCTGCAGCGTCCCGGACAGCCTGGTAGGAGATCAACTGCGGCTCATACGCGCCGTAGCCCAACAGCGCCAGCGCCTCGCCGTACTGAGGGTTCTCGTCTACGTATCCGCTCAGGTGGGCTTCCGTTGCCGCACGCGTCGGGAAGTAATTGCTGGCCTCCACCCACCGCGCCTGCACCTCCGGAGACGTGAACCACTTGATGAACAACCAGGCCGCCAACTCCTGTTCCGGGGCCCCCGCTGTGATCATCACATCCGCGCCGTATATATTCTGCACCGGATTCTCTGTCGTGTGCGGAATCGCCGTAACGCCCCATACATCCATGTCGCGTCCCTGCTCCTCCGCAATCGTCACCATATCATTGGCGTAGAACGGCAGACCAGAACTGGATCCTGTCGTAAAGACCGCACGCCGCGCCGCGAATTCAGGATTCGGGTACCCTTCGGTGAAGAAATAGGCGCAGCCGTCGTCCAGCATGCGCTTCAGCATCGTCAAGCTGTCGATCGTGGCCTGACTGTTGTAGACATATCCCGTGTTGTCTTCGTTCAACACGTTTCCTCCACGAGCGAATGTCCACGATGCCGTCGCGGAAGCGTCATCTCGCAATATGTAGCCGCCCGTGCCGTCGCCGTTTGCCTCCGCGGCGGCGCACGACATCGCCTCAAACTCCTCCGGTGTCGTCGGCGGCCCGTCGAATCCCAACTCCTCTAGCCATGTCAGATTGTAGTAGAGCACCTCCATCGACCGGTTGGGCGGGAAGCCAAGTCGCTGGCCGTCAAAGACCGGATGGACGCCCTGCTCGACGAAACTGGCGAAATAGTCAGCCTTCTCGTCAGCGGACAGACCCCACGTGGAATCGTCAATGAACGTGTCGAAGTCCGCCAGTACACCGTTCAACTGGTAGAACGCCTGATCATTCTGGTAGCCAACCAGCAGACTGGCAGGTTGCTCACCCGATGCCGTGCTGGCGTTTACCTTGTCCCGAATATCGTTGTAGCCGCCCTGGTTCTGGGCGTCAAGGACGATACCGCACTCATTGTTGGCGTTGAAATCCTCAACAATGACCGACAGCTTCTCCTCGCGGGAACCACTGTGCTGGTGCCACCAGACGATCGTCTGACCGCGCGGGTCAATGCCTGCCAGCGGGCCCTCGGACGCCGGCGCGCAAAGCCCCGTATCCATCGCCTCTTCAGCAGCCGCTTCCTCCTCCATTGCCGCCGGCGCTTGAGCCGCCGGCGCCGGGCACGCGGCGAGAACAAGGGCGGCGACCAGCAGCGTTGCCAACATCCACATGCGTTTTGAATTCATTGGGCTTGGTCTCCTCTTTGGGTTGAATCCTGAAACGAAAATCACGATTTAGAAAGTCGCTGCCCAACCGTCCTGGACGCGAGTTTTCCTACACTTGGTCTGAACCGCCCACGCTAACCCTTCAAGCCAGTCGTGGCGATTCCCTCAATGAAATGGCGCTGCGTGAAGAAATAGAGAACAACGATCGGAAGCATCGTGATAATCGCGCCCGCCATCTGCAAATGCAGCAGCGCGCCTGCCTCGTCCAAAAACGAAAGCAATCCGTACGAAATCGGACGCCAGTCCGGTGTCGTCGTTACCAGTATCGGCCACGCCAGCGCGTTCCAGGCGCCGACAAAGCCGAAGAGGACCAAGGTCATCACCGCCGCGCTCGAAAGCGGCAGTACCACTCGAAGCAAATAGCGCAAATGGCCCGACCCGTCGATCTGCGCCGAATCCCACAACTCGCGCGGGATCTGCTGAAAAAACTGGCGCAGCAGGAAAATCCCGAACGCGCTCGCCATGAAGGGAATCGTCAACGAGGGCCAGTTGTTCAACCACGGGACAGGGCTGATCCGCCCCAACCAGGAAACCGTAATAAAGTTCGGCACCCAGGTGATCGCCTCCGGCAACATCAGCGTCGAAAGCAGCAACGTGAACAGAAAACTCTTGCCGGGGAACTCCATCTGCGCAAACGCGTAGGCCGCCAACGCGCAAAACACAAGCGCTCCGCCAACCGAAATCAGTGTAATCTTAACGCTGTTCATAAAATAGAGCGAAAACTGGGCGTCATGCCAGGCCTCGACATAATTGCTCCACTGCGGCGTCGTCGGCAACGCCCGGCCGCCCGTCGCCTCCGTCAGGTTCATCAATGAAACACTGACCGTGTAAAGAAAGGGCAGAACCGAAACCACCGCCCCAAAAATCAGAACAGCGTAAATCAGCAGCTTGTTGAGCGCGGCGCGACGCGTTGCCGGATCGACCAGCCGGGTGCCGACCGCCCTTCCGGCCACGGCATTACTAGCCATAAAAGACTCTCCTGCTGGCTATCCGGTTGTTGACCAGTGTGATCACCATGATGATGATCAGGAGCAGAATCGCCAGCGCGGACGCGTATCCATATCTCGTGTCCCGCTTGAACGCCTGAAATATGACGATGCTGGCCGTATCCGTCGTGCCCAACGCCGCCGCCTGCCGCAACACGAATATGTGGTTGAATGCCTTGAATGTCCCGATCACCGCATACAACGACAGAAAGTAGATCGTCGGCGACAGCAGCGGCAACGTCACATGACGAAACTGTGCCCAACCCCCGGCTCCATCGATATCAGCGACCTCATACAGTTCGTTGGGTATCGCGCCCAGCCCAGCCAGGAAAATCACCGTGTCGAAGCCGACATACGTCCAAATGCCGTAAAGCATGATCGCGACCAGCGCCAGGCTCGGGCCCGAAAGGATCGGCCCCAGGTCAAACCTCCCTC
This sequence comes from Caldilineaceae bacterium, assembly GCA_022824685.1. Lineage (GTDB taxonomy): Bacteria > Chloroflexota > Anaerolineae > Caldilineales > Caldilineaceae > Bin5. The sequence continues at coordinate 1,503 of JAJDZJ010000096.1, read as the reverse complement.
CGGTGATCATCTCGATAATCCCGGCCGGCTCGCTCAACCAGAGCAGTGGCTCCGCGCCGAACAGATCCAGCAGACCGTTCAGCGGCGCCGTCGGCCTGTTGGAAAATATGATGCGGAAGACCGCCGCCGTGCCCACAAAGGGCGCCACATATGGCAAGAAATAGAGCACGCGGAAAAGCGTCTGCCCGCGAATCTTCTGAAAAAGCAGCGCCGCCAGTATCAGCGCAAGCCCCAGCTGAATCGGCACCGTCCCCATCACGTAGAAGACAGTCGCCATCAATCCATTCCACCAATCCTCGTCGCCCGCGTTGACGACCCGCGGCAACTCCGCAATCAACACCCACGCGCCGGCCATCATCGCCACCGCGCCCACCAGCCGCAATGCCATGCCCGTGTTGGAAGACCGCTGCCCCGCGCTCTCCCACAAGCGCCATGCCACCAGCAGCAGCAGAAATCCGGCGCTGATCGTCACGATCTGAGACCAGATTTCCAACCCCGCGCCCTCTTCCAGCGCCTCCGCATAGGCCGCGTTGATCTCCTGCCATGTCAACCACAGCAGGGCAGCGCCGCCTATCAAACCGATTCCGGCGCTGAAGAATGGCATGAAATATACTGGCTCGCGACTGTCTCGGGCCGTCTTGCGATTGACGTGCAACCCCCATGCCGAACCCGCAGCCAGCAGGACGACTGCAACCCAAAGCGCAATCTGCACCTTGGGCAGCCACCAGGTCTCCACGACCAGACTGCGGAACGCCTCCTGCGTGTTCGCTTGCCCCCGCAGCTTGGACGGAATCAGCAGCATCTCCGGCAACAGAATGAACACGAAACGTGCGAAAAGGGCTACCCCGGTTGCCGTCAAAAACCCGGGCAATATCCAGCGCAGCGCGTCCGTCTGCTCCTCCCGGTGCTCACGAATGGCGCGCGCGATCGTGCGCGCAGCATAGTAAACCAGGGCGGCTGCTATCCAGAACGTTAGAATGTAGATCAGGTTGTCTATTGCTTTGACATAATTGCCCAGCCCGTCATACGAGCCAACGATCTTGTTCAGACCGCGCAAAGTGCTCTCATAGGCGGCAAAGGCGAGGGGAAACAGGCCAAAAAGACCAATGATGATAAAGGCGGGAGCCAGAAATGAATAGGCCAGCAGCATCTCGCGCAGACGCCTGCCCTGCCGCCCGCGATACCAACTCGGGGCGGCTCGCGCCTGCTGTCCGAGATCACTGCCAAATGCCGCAGGTCGAGAAGCTGTACTATCCACGTGGAGGCCGCTTTCCCAGATCTACAGAGCCACTGCGCCGACGTCGGATTTTCCGCCCATAGTATAGTGCAAGCTAAGCATAGCGTCAACGAATGTGTCTTGAGTTGACAGGGCAATCGCATCTAAATCTGTAGGCCGATTCAGTTGAAATTGTGGCCAGAAGAAAGCGAGAATAAGTGGAAATCACCCTGCGCTTACTGAATATCGACGGGAAGACGCCGCGGATCAGGCCCTCAGTCGGCGAG
>JAJDZJ010000043.1 GCA_022824685.1 Caldilineaceae bacterium | reverse complement strand
TTCGACGCCTGACGGCCGGTGCCGCGGCAACTTCTGCTCGCGATCCAGCAACCTGAAGCCGATTTCCACTTATTCGCGCTTTGTTCTAGCCATGATTTCAACGGAATCGGCCTACAAAATTAGATGCGATTGCCCTGGGTTGGCGGCACGGCAGCGCTGGCTGCGTGCGCGCCGGTGGCGGCTCCGGAGGCTGGCGGAGAGGGCGCCATGGCCGATGAGCCGGTCGAGCTGGAGATTTCGATTCTGGCCGGAGCGCCTGTCGAGCCGGTCAATGAGCTGATCAAAGCGTCGTTCAATGAGAAGCACCCGGACGTTACGGTCACGTTCAACATGGTATCCGGCGACCTGGCGGAGGTGTATTACACGGCGGCGGCGGCGGGCACGCTCTCCGACGTCTTCTTCAGCGCGGATCTGTTTGTGGTTCCTTTTGCAAACAACAATGTTACGCTGGATTTGACGCCGTACACGGAAGGGGATCCCGACGTCGATATTGACGATGTATTCCCCAATATGCTGGGTCTCGGCGTTTTTGACGGCAAGATCCAGATGTTGCCCTCCGCGCTGGATGTGGTGACGATGTATTACAACAAGAGCCTCTTTGAGGAGGCGGGCGCGGATGAGCCGAGCGAGGACTGGACCTGGGAAGATTTCATCGTCAACTGTCAGAAGATCACGGCGCTTGAGACTGAGAACGACGGCACGCCGCGGTATTGGGGTCTTTCCAACGCGACCTGGAGCTGGTGGGCGAAGGTGTATCCCTGGGTGGTCGGCTACGGCGGCAAGATTCTGGACATTGAGAACAACCTGTCCACCTGGTCGGACCCGAATACGGTTGCGGCGCTGACGGCTTATGCCGCGCTCTGGAACGAGCACAACGTTGCCCAGCCTTTGGGTCTTGACGTCGGGGGCAACGCTTTCATGCTTGGCCGGGCCGCGGTGTACACGCACATTCAGAGCCTGCGGGGCCCGGTACGCGAGGCCGCGGCTGACAAGTTTGACTGGGACGTACAGGTGATGCCGCTAATGCCGGACGGGCGGCACCGGACGGGCATGGGCACCTGGGGCATGTCGGCGTTCGCGGGTGGAAGCAACCTGGACATGGCCTACGAATACATCAAGCAGTTGATCCGGCCGACGGTGCAGCTTGAGGCAGCCAAGGCCGAGCTGGGTGTACCGCTGTTGAGATCGGTGGCCAGCGATCCCAGCTGGATGGAAGGGCTGCCGACGCCGCCGAGCAATCTGATGGCCTTCATCAACGGCGCTGATGACGCGATTTTGCCCGTAATCGAGCACCCGGGCGACTGCGGCAGTTTCTACGCCGGCATGGTGAGTGACAGCTACCGGCAGGCGCTGGAGGCGGTGATCCGAGGCGAAGCGAACGCGGCGGATGCTTTCGCGGAGACGGATGCCACGATTCAGTCTTGCCTGGATCAGAACGCGTAACGAAAGCGGTTCGCAGCGCGCAGGCGCTCGCGGCTGGTGGACCTGGCAGCCACCAGCCGCGAGCAGGCGGCGCAGACTGCACATTGGCTGCCGTCGCATCTGTTTGGCAGGCGCGCGGCCTACCTGATCGGCTCCCCTCGCACAATTCAAGCTGGCAGGACGGACAGCGCTCATGAACAGCCGCATGCGGGACACGGTCCAGGGTTATCTGTTTATCAGCCCGGTTGTACTGGGTCTTCTGATCTTCACGATTGGCCCGATGCTGACCTCCTTTTACATGAGCTTCACGAAGTTTCCCTTGTTGCGCGCGCCGGAGTGGATCGGTTTGCGCAATTATGTCGTGATGTTCACTTCGGACAGGAACTTCTGGCAGGCCTGCAAGGTCACGCTGACTTACGCCGCAACCTCGGTGCCATTGGGCCTGGTGGGGGCGTTTATCCTGGCAATTTTATTGAATCAGCGGGTCAAGGGGATTGCTTTTTTCCGCACGAGCTTTTATATGCCGGCCATCGTGCCGGCCATCGCCAGTCTCATTTTGTGGGGGTGGCTGATGAACCGGGATTACGGGCTGATCAATGCGGTTCTGGTGCGACTGGGTTTCCAGAAGTTTTCTTTTTTTGCGGAACCGGAGACGGCGCTGGCCTCGATGGTGATGATGAGTCTGTGGGGTGTGGGGGCAGGCATGATCATCTACCTGGCTGGATTGCAGGGGATACCTGAATCTCTGTATGAGGCGGGGAAGTTGGACGGGGCGAATGAGGCGCAGCTCTTTTGGAATATCACTATTCCGATGATGACGCCGACGATCTTTTTCAACCTGGTAATGGGCCTGATTGCGGCATCCCAGACATTTATGAATGCGTTTGTCCTCACATCGGGCGGTCCTCTTAAGTCGACATACTTCTATAATCTGATGCTATATGAACGGGCGTTTAACTGGACGCAGATGGGCATGGCCTCGGCGATGGCCTGGTTTCTGCTGTTTGTGGTCCTGATTCTGACACTTCTGGTATTCCGCTCTTCCGCGCTGTGGGTATTTTACGAAGCTGAGGTCAAGTGATGGTCAGCGATCAGGAAGTTTACCGAGGTTTGCTGGATTTGGACTGGCGGAGACGGCCGGGCCAGAGTTACCGCATTCTGTTCACCTATTTGATTCTGATCGTCAGCGCGGCTGTTTTCCTTTTGCCGCTCTTGTGGATGGTTACAACGTCGCTGAAGACCCAGGCGGAGGTCTACGTATTTCCGCCGACATTTTGGCCGGAGACCCTGCGCTGGCAGAACTTCCCGGAGGGCTGGACATACGAGAGCATGCAGTGGACTCGCTGGCTGGTGAATACACTGACGATCACATTTGCGGTGATGGTGGGGACACTGGTTTCGGCCACGTTGTGCGGGTATGGGTTCGCGCGTATCAGCTTTCCCGGGCGGGATGTGTGGTTCGTCATGGTTCTGGCTTCGATCATGTTGCCGAGCACGGTTACCCTGATCCCGCTCTTTGTTGGTTTTCATCGGGTCGGCTGGCTGGACACGTTTTTGCCATTGACGGTTCCCGCTTTCTTCGGCGGCGGCGCTTTCAACATTTTTCTGATGCGCCAGTTTTTCAAGGGAATCCCAGTTGAACTGGAAGAGGCGGCGCTGATTGACGGCGCCACCCGCTTACGCATCTTGTGGCAGATTTTTGTGCCCCTGTCGCGGCCGGTCATCGCCACAATATCGGTTTTTACTTTTCAGGCGGTCTGGAATGACTATTTCGGGCCGCTGATTTTCCTGACAAGCCAGGAGAACTACACGCTCGCCCTGGGCATCACGTTTTTCAAGGGGCTCTACAATACGCAGATCCCCTACATGATGGCGATGTCCTTTCTGATGGTGATTCCGATGATTGTCGTTTTCTTTTTTGCGCAGAAGTTGATGATTCGCGGTGTGATCTTGTCAGGAATCAAGACGTGAGGGCGGTGGACTGGGGGTAGGGGCCGGCTGCCGCATTGTGGATGACGAGGCCGTTCGTCGGCAGATGTTGGATGCCATTTTCAGGAGGAGAGCTGTGCCAGAGACTAAAATAGACATCCCCTCGACGTTTGCGGAACGAATTGAGCGGGTGGCCGCGGAGGAGAATGAGTCGATGGAGGACATGGCTCTGCTGCTTTTGCGGCGGGGCTATGATTTTGCGGTCACGCGTCCGGATGTGGAGCCGGACCGGAGCCAGCGGCCCGGCGCGCGCAGCGATCCGCGCCTGGATTGGTGGCGCGAGGCGAAGTTCGGCCTTTTTGTCCATTGGGGGCTTTACTCGATTCCGGCCGGCGTGTGGAAGGGGCGCGAGTGGCCGGGCATCGCCGAGTGGCTCATGTACCGGGCGGAGATTCCGGTTGCGGAGTATGAGCAGCTGGCGGGACAGTTCAACCCTGTCGAATTTGACGCGGAGGCGTGGGTTACGCTGGCGAAGCGGGCCGGGCAGAAGTACCTGGTGATCACGTCGAAACACCATGACGGCTTCTGTCTGTTCGACTCAGCGGTTACGGACTACGACATGGTCGATGCCACGCCGTTCAAGCGGGATGTTCTGAAGGAGCTTGCGGAGGCGTGCGCGGCGCAGGATATCAAGTTGGGATTCTATTACTCTCAGACGCAGGACTGGCATCATCCGGACGGCGACGGCAACGATTGGGATTTTGACCCTGCGGAGAAGGATTTTGACGGGTATATAGAGGAGTATGTGAAGCCGCACGTGCGGGAGCTTCTGACCAACTACGGGCCGATTGCCATTATCTGGTTTGATACGCCGAAGGGCATTTCGGAGCGGCAGAGCCGTTCGCTGCTGGAGCTGTGCAACGAGTTGCAGCCGGACTGCCTTGTGTGCGGCCGGTTGGGCAATGCTCTTGGAGACTATGCCACGGCGGGAGACAACCGGATACCGGAGGAGGTTCTGGACTTGGACTGGGAGACGCCGGCTACGATCAACGACAGCTGGTCGTATAAGCTAAACGCTCACAATTGGAAATCGAGCGGCGACCTGATTCGGAAGCTGGTGGACATCGTCAGCAAGGGGGGCAACTACCTTCTGAATGTAGGCCCGACCGGCGCGGGGGTGATTCCGCAGCCGAGTGTAGAGCGTCTGGAGGCGGTGGGACGCTGGCTGGAGGCGAACGGCGAGGCGATTTACGGCACGGCGCCGGGTCCGATCCAGGGACGGGAGGACCTGCGGTCGACGAGCAAGGAGGGGGTGGTCTACCTCCACATATTCGAGTGGCCTGTCGACGGGCAGATACGGGTTGAAGGGGTACAGGCGCGGACTGCGCGGCTGCTGGCGGGCGGCGAGGCGCTGGCTATCGACGGGAACGGGGGTGAGGTTGTCATCAGCGGCCCGACCGGCGCGCGCGACGAAGCGGTTACGGTGATAGCGCTGCGTTAGCCGGGCGCGCTGCGGCCTGGGCGACGGTCAGTCTGTTGGATTTCGCGGACGGCCTATCTGGTTCCGAACTGCCTGTCACCAGCGTCCCCCAAGCCGGGCCAGATGAAGCCGGGCGGGAACCCGGCGGGGGCGTCGGCGGTATTGGTCAGGCGTTCATCGACGGCTGCCACATGGATGGAAATATCGTTGTGGGCGCCCTGCAGGGCGGCGATTCCTTCGGGCGCGGCCAGGAGCCCGACAAACTTTACGCGGGTGACGCCGCGTTGTTTGAGGATGTCGACGGCCGCGAGGGCGGAGCCTCCGGTGGCGAGCATGGGGTCGAGTATGAAGCAGGTGTGGGTGGAGAGATCTTCGGGGAGCTTATTGTAGTAGATTACCGGTTGCAGCGTTTCCTCATCGCGGTAGAAGCCCAGGTGCCAGACTTCGGCCTGCGGTATGAGGCTGAGCATACCGTCTACCATGCCGAGTCCGGCGCGCAAGATTGGGACCAGGCCGACGCGTTCGTCGAATTTGTTGCCGGCGGTCGTGGTGAGCGGTGTCTGCACTTCGACGGGTTTTGTGTCCAGGTCGGCGGTGGCTTCATAGGCCAGGATCATGGACAGTTCGGCGACGATAGACCGAAACTGGCGAAAGTCTGTCGTTGTGTCGCGAAGTTGCGTTATTTTGTGTTCCACCAGTGGGTGGCCGGATACAACCAGGTTGTCCGTCATTCAGGTCCCTTGCTTGGTCGCATTATCTCGGTTGTTCTCGAGGCGGTCTGTTGCTACCACCGGGAGGAGGCGGCGCGGGTGATGCGGCCGCGGCGGTTAATCGCTTCAATTTCTCTCTGGCAGTCCAAGCACAATGTTGCGTCCGGTTTAACCTCGAGGCGGGCCGAGGGGATCTGAGCGCCGCACCGTTCGCAGACGCCGTACTGGCCCAAGTCGATCACGCGCAGGGCGTGTTCAATGTCACGCTGGCGACGTTCGAGCACGACGATCAGGGCGGCGGTTTTTTCACGTTCGACGATTTCGGTATCGCCTTCGTCCAGCTCAACATCCACTTCACCTTGCATCATCGTGCGCAGGTGTTCGAGTTCCGCATTCACCTGATCCAGGTTGGTCAGTAATCTTTTGCGCTCTTTGGTTGACTTCTTGGCCATGACGGTTCCTCATCATTCGCAGAAAAGGTAGAAACAGATAGAGTAGAAAATGTGGGAAATGTTATAGCAGTTTTTGCGTGTTACGTCAAGGGTTTGGACGCAAATGCGCAGGGCATACGCATCTAATTGGGGAGGGGGAGTTTCAGGGAGATCGTCAGTTTACCAAGCAGCTCGTTTACGTTTGGCGGCAGAACCGATTTGGGCACTTTTCTCTCTTTGCAGGCGTTTGCGTGAGATTGTGTGAACTGTAGTGACCCGCCCCCGATGATTGCCCCACCCGTTATGTTCGTCCGACAAGCACAGTGCCAGGTGAGGCAGACAAAAGGGCCTCAGGCGGCGGCGGCCGGTCGCGCACGGCGACGCAGGCTCGATGTAGAGCGTTCTGGCTCCTATCCGCGCAAACCGCTTGCGTACAGCTCGGGCCGTGCACGCCTTTGCACACCATCAATTCGGCCAGCACGTCTATCAGATCGGCAGACCGTGGGCTGCGCGCAGCCCGAATCGCCAGACACTCTCTGCTGTATTCGCGGATGACGGTCAGCAACCGCGCACCCGTGCCGTCATGGAGCCTCGGATGCACGACGTCATAGGCCCGCACATTGTCCTTCCACGCAGGCCGCCGTTGCTGTCCTGCACCTCCGACAGCCGGTTCTGTGCATCCCAGACAAGCGTCTGCTGGCCGGCAAGCCCCTTGTTGCGCACGGTCATGTTGCCGATGGCGTCGTAGTCGAAGCGGTGAGCGCCGCCGATGCGGTCCACCGCGTGGTAGGGTCCGGCGTCGCCGTAACCGTAGCTCTGCCCGTTGAACGCGGTCAGCCGGTTGGCGCCGTCATAGCTGTAAGTTCTTCCGTACGCAGCGGTCAACCGTCCCAGCCCGTCGTAAGTGAAGCTGTTGCTGGTCGTTTCCTCGGTTAATGCGGTGATGTCGCCGAAGTAGTTGTAAGCGTAGCTGCGGTTGAGACGCTCGCCCGCGCCTTCGCTCAGCCCCACCTTCAGGCTCTCCAACATGCCGCCGTTTCGTTTGGCCGACCAGGGATAGTAGCGCTGCGTGCGCCAGAGATTGCCGCCGATCACCGAACTGATAAAACCAGCACTACGTTGTTGTACCAGTTAGGAGGCAGCTACTCCGAGTAATTCAGGAGGCAGTATTCGGGGACCCCATACTGAATTGCAACATGCAAAGCCCCATCTTCGGTAAGAAACATTGTGATGTACCGGCCGAGATGATTTCGATCACAGGAACCCCAAAAGTAGTTTGTGTTCGAGAGAAGCCAACCGGGCTCATTCTGAAGACGGTTTCTCAGTTTGGTTTTGGCTTCAGCAATCGGGTCAAGTACAGAATAGACGGTTGTGATGCTTCGAAAGCTTCGAGATCGACCTGTCAGTTCAACCGACTCGACCATGACTAAGTCTCTATCTTCCACCTCAACGTCAAGGTCAAACTCTTTGATAAGGTTATGAGTAATTCGGATCCCATGAGAATAAGCGTAAGCGGGTCCTGTAGCTATCAGAAAGGCTACGAATGTAAAGAATAGAATCATTCCTCGCCAGTTCGTCTCAATGGGCCACAACCGGAGCCACTGCCACTTAAGTAGTAAGTCCATCAATAAACATAATAGTGTCAGAATCGGCAGAAAGGGTAGCAACATAGCGGTCGCCGTCAGCCATGGCAACCAATAAGTGACGGACCAGCTAAATATGATTGCTATGTAGGAAAGCACAAGGACAGGCAGATCGATGGTGTACCTGAGCGCCTTTAGCTGTTGTATCTTCTCCAGGATTGAAAGCTTTTCGTCTATGGCACTATCCATAGTTGTTTCCGTCGATCAATGGGGAAGAGGCTAGGCATACCTAACCGTATTCTGCTCCGTTGGAAAAAATTATTGAAAGACAAGAAGATTAATAGGGATCCATCCTGATATATGCGTGGGCGGATTTTGCTGCCCACTCTTGCCTTCTTGGTCCGGTCGGCGCATGCTCGCCACTTGAATCCTCACAAAGAACTCACCTTCGATGCTGGACCAAGCATACTCTGTTACCCGGACCTGAGTGCCCCGAGGTACTCGTCCCTGACGTGCGCCTCTATCCCCACTAGGAGTCCAGTCGTATACACTGTCGTCAGGGCGGGAAGGAAAGGTGGCGGGATGCGTCCAGACATCGACAAAATTCTGCGTTGACGCCTCAGAAGAATCCATACTAGGCAATTCGCTATCCCTTATCCTTGCCGATGCAGGAAGGGATGCCAAGACTGGTGGCAGGTCAGGCATAGGGATTGGTTGCGGTAAGGCGAATTCCGCTACCAAAGGGTTGACGAACATGATAAAGATTGTGGCTTTCCCTATCGTGACCACAATGAGCAGGACAAACGGCAAGCCGACCATCCTTTTCAGCCACAGAGGAAGGTCCGTCATGTCTCTCATTCTATATCCGCCCTCTCTAATGCTGCGATTTTCGTGACAAATATTGTACACATTTCTCAAGCAATTTGGCCCCACTCTGCATCTTCAGCTTCTTCAATTCTTTGAGATTCATACGTGCCGCTCCGTTTACTGAACGTCATACCATAACGGTCTCTGAAATCTACGAATCATATTGCCAAGCTGATGAAAGCCAAATCCATATCGACCATTCGTCAGCCAGTACCGAGATACTGAAGAGCCATGGAGGGCCGCATAATGTCCAAGACGTATATCTTCGGCATTGTAACTGCTAAAATGACCGTCACGAGCATAGTTGATCCAGTATCCAGCCCGGAAACCTAATAAAAAGCCTGCGGAGAACAAGCCTGCATAGTGATGGGAGGGATTGAAATCATTCTCATGAAGGTCGACGTATTGAAGATCCCATCCCGCATATCCTTCATAAAGAGCTGGAAATTCAGCCCAAGCGGCACGTGGATTTATTCCCATTGCTATCAAAGCATCAAAGGGATTGTCGCGGAGCGGTATCCCACCAAAAATGAAGCCGAAAGCTTTGGCAAATTCTAGGGCCTCGTCGGACGTATAGTAAGATGCCAAGCGCTCAACATGGACGGCAAATCGTTCTAATCCTGGATGCCGGGCTCCAGGCCACTCTCTCACCCCGTTCCAATAATCTTTCGGATCTGAATGGTCATGGTAACGTTTCCAATCCGAGTAAGTCCAACTGCCGTTGGTCCCGCTGCCGCGAAATAAGAGCGAGAACAGACGGTCATATCTATCCTTGTCCGTCGGTTCTCTGTTGTGTACATCATAGAACTCTCGTTCCCAATTTTCATCTAAAGGGTCATTTCTCGTCGGGTCAGAGTACTTCAGCGGATTCCCCCTTGCGTAAAGGAAGCGGTTGAAGTCGATCACCATTCCTGGGTCAGGCACATTAGTATCCGGCGAGATAAAGATACCCAACGCGGGGTCATAATACCGCGCGTTGTAGTAGAGCAATCCCGTCACATCTTCCTTCTGTCCGGTGAACGACCTGTCCGTCCGCAGCGTTCCCGACGCGGCGCGGTCGGCGCCGTAGGCGTAGTACGCGCGGCTGCCCTCCACGACCGAACCGGTAGTCGTCATCGACGTGCTGCCCAGATGGTCGCCGTGTACGTGATAGAGCGTGCTCCCCCGCTTCACAGCAACACGCAGCCCGGCGGACGAAGCGTTAGCTTTGCTATGGAGAAGGAAAAGGGGAATGGATCGCTGGCCGACCTGGCTGGTGATTTTGCTTTCCGACTAGGCTTGGACGGCGGGAGATTCTTGCGCTACGGCGCGCTATGCCGCGGGCTGCGATAACCCAAATGAGAGAAATCGGCTCCAAAACGGCAAGATAATGTAAGAAAGATTCATTCGCAAGCGGTCCGGTCCCGGGGTTGGTCGCACTACTCCTCTCTCCACTTCTTGTCGGCGAAGAGGTCGACACATTGCAGCATTTTTCTATCTATAATCTGCAACAGCTGAATGTATTCCTCCACCGAGATGGTGCTGGGAGATAGATCCGCCTGGAATACAGAAAGGAATTTACCGTATCTTGTCTTAGTCTCGCAGGTTTTTTCGCCTCGTCCTTGGCCGATATCCGGCACAAAGTCGGCACACTTGGCTCGATATTCATCGGCGGAGAGGTTGGCCTGCGTCAAATCAAGCGGCACCCAAGTACGCTGCCACCTTGAAATGTAACCAATTCGTCGAACTACATAGAAGTACACTACCTGATCAAGCCTTTCGTAGAATTGCAACTCATGAGACGCGGCCCAGCCTGTTTCGGGTTTCTTGTGAGAGAAAGACGCGAATATACCGCCAAGCATTCCAGAAGGCCCAGAGAGGTGGCGACCCTCCAAGGGCAGGCTTGCAGACCAACCTTTACTCCATTCGTCGGGCAACTCTGACTCCTTCAGCGTGCATGTGTGCAGGGCTGCTTCCACCTTCATGCGGGTCTCTAAGAGAGGCGGTTCCCACATGATGCCTTGAAGGTAGTAGGCGATCACACAAGCTGTCAGGATTCCGCTGAGGACAAAAACACTTAGACAACCGAATCTGGCCGAAGGACGCCATCTGTACATTCGATGAAGGCCGGTTTTCTCCATCGCCAACTCCTAGCTTGGTCTACCACCCTTTTTCAATGGAGTATTCCTGCCGTCGAAAGTGCTCTGTTTTTTGTTACATTTCTCAAGGAATTCTATATTGGTCCTCCTGCGATGTCCTCAGATTGCCGGCTTCCCTTTGGAAAGCCTGCCTGAACTTAACTTCATCTATGGTCAAGCCATGCTGATCATACAGGTTTATCCCAATCCGGACCGCCGCCTGATCGGCGGGATCATCAAAAAAGCTGCGCCAATTGTAGTTGACCTCCTGTTTTCCAATTAAGTCAGCTCCGAACTGGCCGGCGCCGGCGCCGACGAGAAGCTCCAAACGTGTAAAGCGAGCGGCGCGCCCGGCATAGCCGTAATTGATGTTCGCCCATACATCGTAAAAATAGAGTACTCCCTCATAGTAGGTCCAAACGCCTCCCATTGCCTTCCCTATATGTCCCTTGTAATCCCACGGTCTACCCGGCCCTACCAGGGACGCCCAGATCGTGAATGCGTTAGCTTTGGCTGGAAAGTAGATTGAAGGCAGACCGGCAGTCAACTTGCCAGTCAGGTTAAGATAGGCGATAGTTTTGAGTTGCCGGTCTTGTGTATTTCCCCTAATCTCGCGGATAAACCAGCCGAGCAGATCCTCTCTTATCACCTCGTGGAGAATTTGCTTGTCTTCATATCTGGGCCGTATCGACCTGCTCCAGTGACCGTCCGCCCCCCGTGCGAAGCCGCGGGCGTTGTACCAACGATTCTTCCAGTAAAAGTCTACCACCCACGGATCAGCCTCAGGAGTGGGCCCCCTCGGTGCGTCGGGAAGGTCTAGTGGAATGTACCCAGTCGGATCCGAGTACTTGAGCGGATTGCCCCTTGCGTAAAGGAAGCGGTTGTAGTCGATGGCCATTCCCGGGTCAGGCACATTAGTATCCGGTGAGATAAAGGTGCCCAGCGCGTGGTCGTAGTACCGCGCGTTGTAGTACAGCAGCCCCGTCCCATCCGCCTTCTGCCCCGTGAACGTCCTGTCCGTCCGCAGCGTTCCCGACGCGCTGCGCTGTGCGCCGTAGGCGTAGTACGCGCGGCTGCCCTCCACGACCAAGCCGGCGGTCGTCACCGACGTGCTGCCCAGGTGGTCGCCGTGCACGTGATAGAGGGTGCTCTCCCGCTTCACCGCAACGCGCAGCCCGCCGAATGTGTAGTGGCTTACAGCAGTGGTTACACCGCTCGTCACCTCCTCCTCGTAATGACCAAAGAAGGTGTAGGTCGTCGTGCTGCCGTTCACCTTCTTGACGCGACTTCCGTCGACGTCATACCAGTACTCTGTTCCAGCATGTCGCCGTTGTTGTCCCGCACCTCGGACAGCCGGATCTGCGCATCCCACACAAGCGTCTGCTGGCCGGTGAGCCCCTTGTTGTGCACGGTCATGTTGCCGTTGGCGTCGTAGTCGAAGCGGTCAGCGCCGCCGATGCGGTCCACCGCGTGGTAGGGCCCGCCATCGCCGTAACCGTAGCTCTGCCCGTTGAACGCGGTCAGACGGTTGGTCGCAGAGCAAGGGTACGAAGCGCAGGCGATGGTGCAGATACCGAGCAAGGAGACCGAGGTGGGGCGGCGCAAGCAGGTGGAGCCGGCCAGTGAAATGACGAACGTCTCGATGGATGGTACGATGGTCAACATCCGCGAGGAAAGCTGGAAAGAGGTGAAACCGGTGACGGTCTCAGCTGTGCGCCATCGGCTGGATGCGAAGACAGGCAGAGCAGCCGCCCAGCTGCGTGACCATAGATATCGGGCAGGTCTGTGGGATGCTACAGAGTTCGGCAAGCAGCAGGGGGCGGAAGCCTGCCGCCGCGGTGGGGACAGTGCAAGCTATCTGGGCAGTGTCAGTGACGGCGCTGCCTGGATCTGGAACATCGTGCTCATGTGCATGGCAACTGTGTTGAAATCATCGACTGGCGGCAGGCAGTCGAAAAGCTGTGGCTGGTCGCATAACACCGCTTCGACACCGAATCAAAAAAGGCGACCAACTGGGTCTGCACCCAGAAAAAGTGCCTGATTGCAGGGCGTCTGCCCACTCTCCTGCAGTGCATCCGCCTGCTCTTCCCCTGGGGAAGACCCTTACCGGACGTCGCGCCATTCTCTATCTCTACAATGATCGATGGCGTATGCGTTACCAATTGTTCCGTAAGGCAGGCTATCCCATCGGCGGCGGCACTGTCGAATCGGCCTGCCAGCTTTTCGTCCAGCAGCGCCTTAAGCGAGCTGGTATGCGTTGGTCCAAATCAGGCGCTCAAGCCATGCGTGCACTGCGCTCAACGCTATTTGGTCAGACAAACCTGAACCCGGTTGCTATCCTTGGCCTCTTCTGACTTATCAACACTTTTGGGATGAACGCCTTGTCGACCCATTTCGGATGCAATTGCCCTGCGCAGATACGTGTGGGGTCAGACGGCGCCGGTTTGCCCTGATTTGCGCTCTGGTATACTATTTGTAGCACAATCGTTCTTTGAGAGTGACTGGAAACGAGCATGGCTGATGAACGCAGTGTAACGCAAGGCGAAGGTCAACGTGTTTCGGGACTGAGCAGGCGGGAGATTTCGGGCGAAAGGCAGGCCGAGGATGGCGGGGTCGACTATGCCCTGCGCCCGAAAAGCCTGGACGAGATGGTCGGGCAGGAGAGGATGCGCGAGAAGATGCGCATTCTGGTGCAGGCGGCGCGTCAGCGCGGCGAGGCGCTTGATCACGTTCTCCTGTACGGCCCGCCGGGGCTGGGGAAGACAACGCTGAGCCACATTCTTGCGCACGAGATGCAGGGCAATCTCAAGCCGACTTCAGGGCCGGCGATCGAGAAGGCGGGGGATCTGGCGGCGATTCTGACGAATCTGCGAAGCGGGGATATCCTCTTTGTCGATGAGATCCACCGATTGGGCCGTGTGGTCGAGGAGATCCTCTATCCGGCGATGGAGGATTTTGTGCTGGACATCACGGTGGGGAGCGGGCCGAGCGCGCGCAGCATTCGGTTGAAATTGCCGCGGTTCACGGTCATCGGGGCGACGACGCGATTGGCGCTGATGACGGCTCCGCTGCGCGCCCGGTTCGGCGTGGTGGAGCGTTTTGATTTTTACAGCAGGGAGTCATTGGAGACGATCATCATGCGCGGGGCGGCGATGCTAGAGACGCCGATTGACGGCGCGGGCGCGACCGAGATCGCCCGGCGCTCTCGGGGCACGCCGCGGGTGGCGTTACGGTTGCTGCGGCGGGTGCGCGACTACGCCCAGGTGCGGGGGGATGGGGCGATCACACTGGCCCTGGCCCAGGAAGCGCTGGCCGTGCATGAGATCGATCATTTGGGTCTGGACGATCTGGACCGGCGGGTGGTGGATGCGATCGTGAGCAAGTTCAGCGGAGGGCCCGTGGGGCTGGGTACGCTGGCGGCGAGCATCAGTGAAGAGGATGATACGATCATGGATGTGGTGGAGCCCTATCTTCTTCAGTTGGGGTTTCTGGATCGTACGCCGCGGGGCCGCGTGGCCACGAAGGCGGCATACGAACACATTGGCGCGGCCTATCCGGAGTCTCCTGGGCAGCGGAGTCTGTTTGAGGAGTGAGGGGCGTTGGCGGGTCAGGGCTGGATCGCGTTGTAGAGGCGCTGGATGTTTTGGCGGTGGGCGGCGATGGAGGCGGGCGTACGGCGGTTTTCTGGCAGGAGAGATTCGGTTATCTCTTCAGACCGGTTCCAGAAGTCGTCTTGCGCGACTGCCTGGGACAATGTGCGCCGGAGCCCGTGGAAGTAGCCTACGTCGGCGGCCAGCCGGCCCATGACCTCTACCTTGTCGGATGAGACGGACCCGGTGTGGGGGACGTAGAGTTGGAGGCGGCGCCCCTTCACCAGTCGGGCCAGGAGGCGCAGGCTGTCAATCTCATCCTCTCCATCCGAGCCTTCGCCTAGTTCCGGCAGCGTCAGATCGCTGCCGAAGGCGCCCCCGCAGAGAATCCCCATCGCTGGAAAGTAGACTAGATTGGCGTGCTGCTGGGAGTAGATATCCAGCAGATGCTGGCCGACGGTGATGTGCGCGACGCCGCCAGGCTGGGTCTGAACGAGCGGCAGTCCGACATCGCCGGCGGCGCGGGTGAAGAGGGCGGCGGTATCTTCAGCGACGTCGAAGCGCGTACTGACGTCTGGAGGCGGGTCGATGATCAGCAGTCTGTCGGGGAAGCCGAGAAGGCGCGCCAGGACGAAGATTGAGTGGGACGGGGGATCGCCTTCGCTATAGAGTTCGAGTTGGTCGTAGAGTTGGGAGATTTTCATGCGCGAGGCGGTCGGGCAGGTTGGTCGTCAGGGCCGGCGCGCCCGGCAGGAAGGCTTCTGGTGAGGCGGCCGCCGCAGTCGCAGGCGGCGTCTTCACGGAGCGATTGCAAGAACGCGGAGAGCGCCTGCACCACGACTTCCAGCCCGCTGTAGTCGTCTGCCATGTCCGGCGGGGCGGGGCGTTCGGCGCTGATGGCGTCGACGACGGCGAGTCCGGCGAAGCAGAGGCCCAGCTCGCGTGCGAGCGCGATTTCGGGCACGAGATTCTGGCCGAGGACGTCTGCGCCCCAGGCGCGAAACATGCGGGCTTCGGCTGCGGTTTCGCGTCTGGGGCCATCTACGCCCAGGTAGACGCCGCCGGGCGCCGCGGGAAGGATGCGGGCCAGCGCGTCGGTTAGGCGGGGGCAGACTGCGGGCGCCTGGCTGAGGCCTGCCGTGCCCTCGCGCTCGAAGAAGGTCTGCGGCTGATGGCGGGTGAAGTCGATATAGTCGGTGATCAGGAGCGGGTGGCCTGGACCCAGCACTGGATTGACGGCGACGACGCTGTCACAGGCGACGATCTGATCGATGCCGAGGGCTTGCGCGGCGGAGAGCGTCGCCCTGGGATCGGTGCGGGAGGGGAGGCCGTAGTAGGGCTGGATCCAGATCGATGCACTGCCCGGAAGGCCGCGGCGGGCGAGGGGGCCGACGGGTCCGTAGGGGGTATCTATTTCACGTTCTTCGATGCGGGGGCCGAGGGCTTCCAGGGATTGCGGAGGAAGCGGCACGGCCAGCAGAAGCAGCAGTGGTTTCAACTGTCTCCCCAGGCGCAGTGTGATATAATGTGACTACTTGATCCACAGCCTGCGGTAGGCTTTACCTGCGTCCACGATAGCATCAGTTGCCAGCGAAAGCCAAACGAATGGGGAAATCGGTTTCAACCACGGCAGTAGCTGTGCGTGCGGCGGGTTACGATGGGTAGTCCGGTTCGGATTGCTCTGATCGGGGCGGGGGCGTTTGTGCGCAAAGCGCATGCGCCGTCATTGCTGGAGCTGGGGGATGCGGCGCAGATTGCGGCTGTGTACAGCCGTACGCGGGCCTCTGCCGAAGTCGTTGCGGACTCGATTCCGTACGAAGTTGCGGTTCACACTGATCTTGGCGCGTTGCTGGCGGACGAGCGTATTGAGGCGGTCGATATTGTTCTCCCGATTCCGGCGCTGCCTGGGGTGGTGCGGCAGGCGCTGGAGGCGGGCAAGCATGTTTTGAGCGAGAAGCCGATCGCGCCGACGGTTGCTGAGGCGCAGGCTATGATCGCCCACAGCCGGGCCTTTGCGGACCAGGTATGGATGGTGGGGGAGAATTGGCGTTACGAGGGGGCTTTTCAGGCAGCGGCGGCTGCGATTCGCGACGGACGGATTGGGCGGCCGGTGTTTTGCGATGTGTCGTTGCAGCTGCCGATAAAGGCCGAGTATCAGGGGTCATCCTGGCGGAATGCGGGCGAATTTCCGGGTGGTTATCTGCTGGATGGCGGTGTGCACCATGCGGCGGGATTGCGGGCGGCGCTGGGAGAGATTGAGAGCGTGTGCGCGTTGACGGCGGCAAATCGGGAAGACCTGCCGCCGGCCGACACGATGGGCGCGGCGCTGCGCTTTGCCAGCGGCGTCGTCGGCACGTATATGGTCACGTATGCGGTCGGCAGTTCGCTGGGAACCGATGCAGTGCACATAGGCGGGACAGAGGGAAGCTTGCGCGTTTCACGCGGGGAGCTTGTGGTGGAGCGTGGCGGCGAGAGCGAGCGTCAGGTGTTCAATGTGTTGATCAGCGTGCGCGAGGAGCTGGCTGCCTTTGTCGCGGCGGTGCGGGACGGCGCGGCGCACCGGAACAGCCCGGAGGAGGCGTTACAGGACCTGGCCGTTGTGGAGGCGATGCTGGAGTCGGCGCGGACTGGCACGCAGCAGAAGGTCGAGTTGCATATTGTGGGCAGCTAATCGCGAAATGTTGCGTGAGGAGAAGGAATCATGAGCACGTGTTATTCCTGCAATTCTGAATTGCCTGCGGGGGTTCGTTGGTGTCCCATCTGCCATACAAACGCAATCAACCCTCAGTTTGGCAGGATCGCTTCACCATCAAGACGCCTCGGCGCCTACATTCTTGACTACATGCTCGTGGGAATTGTTGCTCTGATTGCCTCTAGCTTGGGAGAGCCCGCAGTCATGGGCATTCTTTTCATCGCCTACGCGATCTTTGCATTGGTACTTTTTGCCAGAGGCACAACACCTGGAAAGATGCTGCTGGGCCTGCATGTTGCCAAGGAGAACGGTGAAAAAGCCGGTTTCTTCATCATGCTTGTACGCGAAGTGATCGGAAAGGCATTATCATTAATTGCTTTTGGGCTTGGCTTTCTTTGGATAATTTTGGACAAAGAGAATCAGGGATGGCACGACAAACTAATGAGTACATATGTAGTGCGAGGGTAAGAGAAGAGACTCATATGCTGCCGACAACTCGCGGCAATGTCTCTGGGCATTTTCACAAGAGATGT
This sequence comes from Caldilineaceae bacterium, assembly GCA_022824685.1. Lineage (GTDB taxonomy): Bacteria > Chloroflexota > Anaerolineae > Caldilineales > Caldilineaceae > Bin5. The sequence continues at coordinate 16,119 of JAJDZJ010000043.1, read as the reverse complement.
AGTTTTTTGCGAAGCAGAAATCCACTTTCGATTGTTGCGTCGAATGGGACGCCACGACTGAAGACCTGACCAGGACCTGTCAGTTCCCGCCCAAGGAGGACCAGATGGACATTTTAGGGATTGATATAGGCGGCAGCGGCATAAAGGGCGCGGTGGTCGACGCGGAGACGGGGGAGCTGCTGACGAAGCGCCGGCGCATCGGGACGCCGGATCCATCGACGCCGGAGGCAGTGGCGGAGGTCGTATTGGAGATTGTGCGCCATTTTGGATGGGTCGGCCCGATGGGTTGCACGTTTCCGTCGGTGATACGCAATGGCATTGTTTGCACGGCGGCCAATGTGGACGATTCGTGGATCGGCACCGATGCCCCGGCGCTGTTCGAACGAGTAACGGGCTGCCCGGCCTCGATCGTCAACGACGCAGATGCCGCGGGCATCGCGGAGATGGTTTTCGGCGCGGGCAGGGACCAGCCGGGGGTGGTGGTGCTGCTGACGTTGGGCACAGGCATTGGTACTGCGCTCTTTGTCGACGGGCATTTGGCTCCGAATACGGAGTTCGGGCACCTGGAGATAGACGGCCACAACGCTGAGAGCCGGGCGGCGAACAGCGCCCGCAAACGGGAGAAACTTAGTTGGGAGAAGTGGGGCAAGAGGCTTAACAGATACTTTCAGACTGTTGAGTTTCTACTTTCGCCCGATCTGTTTATCATTGGCGGCGGCGTGAGCAAGAAGAGCAAGAAGTATGTCAAATACATCGATGTGCGTGCGCCGATTGTCGCAGCGCAGATGCGCAATCACGCGGGACTGATCGGAGGGGCGATGGCGGCGCTCGCCCTGATTCAAGGGGGAGGCGACGCGGAGCTGGATGCCGCCGCACTCTATGCGCCGAAGTAGGATTTTGAACGGCAACCGGTTGCCCATTTGGTCGAGAGTCGAGAGGGCAAGGGGCGTAGTCTTTCCAACACCAGAGTGTTTTTACGCGATTGAGGAGAAGAGCAATTATGACAAGGATGAATGAAGCGGCGGCGATCGGCCAATCGATCTGGCTGGATTTCATACGACGCTCCTTCCTGGACTCGGGCGAGCTGGGTGAACTGGTCGCACAGGGTCTGCGAGGCGTTACGTCCAACCCGTCGATATTTCAGAAGGCGATTACGGCCAGCACCGACTATGATGCCGCGGTTGAGCGGCTGGTCGGAGAAGGCAGGTCGGTCTCTGACATCTATGAGGCGCTTGCGATTCAGGACATTCGGCGCGCCTGCGACATCATGCAGCCGGTGTATAGCGGCACAGATGGGCAGGACGGGTATGTGAGCCTGGAGGTAAACCCGAAGCTGGCATACGATACCGAAGGAACCGTGATGGAGGCCCGCCGGCTTTCGTCTTTGGTGGACCGGCCGAATGTGATGATCAAGGTACCGGCCACGCCAGAAGGAATACCTGCCATTGAGACGCTCACGGGCGAGGGCATCAATATCAATGTCACGTTGATCTTTTCGCTGCAGCAGTACGAGGACAGCGCGATGGCGTATATTCACGGGTTGGAGAAGCTGGCTGCCGCGAACGTGGATTTCAGCCGGGTTGCGTCGGTCGCTTCATTCTTTGTCAGCCGGGTGGACGGCAAGGCAGACCCCGCGTTGGCGGATCTCGGAAACAGTGAGCTTCAGGGGAAGATCGCTATTGCCAATGCAAAGATGGCCTATCACCGCTTCTCCGAGCTATTCGGCGGCCCTCGCTGGGAAAAGTTGGCGGCGAAGGGGGCGCGGGTACAACGTCCGCTGTGGGGAAGCACCAGCACCAAGAATCCGGCGTATCAGGACACGCTGTATGTGGATTCGCTGATTGGGCCCCACACCGTCAATACGGTGCCGCCTGAGACTTTGGATGCATTTCTCGATCATGGCACTGCGGCGCGCACGGTGGATACGGATGTGGAGGAGGCCCGCCTTCAGTTGGCGCGGCTTGCCGAACTTGGCATTGAGTTGGATGGAATCACCTCCCAGTTGATGGTTGAGGGTGTGGACGCCTTTGCCGACTCCTTTGATGAGTTGATGTCTGGCATTGCCGAAAAGGTGGCCGCAGTCTCAGGTGAAGACGACAACCAGTCCCGAGAGCGCGCAGATTTTTTTTCGGTGGCCTCCGGAGCCAGATAGAGGGCGCTCTGGAGGAGATTGACCGAGAGCGAATTGTAACCCGCATCTGGGCCAGGAGCCCCAGCGTGTGGGGAGACAGGCCGGACGAGATCGCGAATCGATTGGGCTGGCTAGACATCGCGGCCAGGATGGAGGAGGAGCGGCACTGCATTGCCGCCCTGTTGCAGGATGTGCAGCAGGAGGGCTACACGCAAGCGGTTCTGCTGGGGATGGGCGGCTCCAGCCTGGCGCCTGAGGTATTTGGGCGCACTTTCGGCAGCGGACCGTTGGGGTTACAGGTATTGGACAGCACGCACCCGGCGGCTGTCCGGGGCTTGGCCGACCGGTTGGATGCGGCGAAGACATTGTTTATTGTCGCCACGAAGTCGGGCACGACGGCAGAAACAGTTTCGCTCTTCAAGTACTTTTACAACCAGATTCGGGCGCGTCTGGGCGACGAAGAGGCGGGGGCGCATTTCGTAGCGATTACGGATGCGGGCTCTGATTTGGTTAAGCTGGGCGAAGCGTGCAAGTTCCGGGCGGTCTATATCAATGATGCCAATGTCGGCGGCCGCTATTCGGCGCTGTCGCACTTTGGGTTGACGCCGGCGGCCCTGGTCGGAGTGAATTTGCGGCGGCTGTTGCGCCGGGCCCAGGAGGCGATGAACGACTGCGGCCGCCATGTGACCGGTTCGGTTAATCCAGCCGCCCGGATGGGGGTTGTGATGGCCGAGGCGGCCAAGGCGGGAAGGGACAAGCTGACGATAATCGCGGACAGTGAGGTGGCTTCGTTCGCGGACTGGCTGGAGCAGCTTGTTGCGGAGAGCACCGGCAAATCGGGGACGGGAATTGTGCCGGTCGTGGGTGAACCGGCGGGTTCGGTCGACGCTTATGGTTCGGACCGGTTGTTCGTTCATCTGCAGTGGAGCGACGCCGGCGCGCAGGATGGATTCGTACAGGCTTTGATTGACGCGGGGCACCCGGTCATTCGGGTCCGTTTTCGCGATCGATATGATTTAGGCGGGCAGTTCTTCCTGTGGGAGTTTGCGACGGCTGTAGCGGGCGCCCGGCTGGGCATACATCCTTTCGACCAGCCGGATGTGGAGTCTGCGAAGCAGCAGTCGCGACAGATGATGTCGGCCTATATGGAGAGCGGAAGGCTGCCGGCATTGCAGCCGACGCTGGAGGCCGACGGCGTCAGGGTATACCTTGGCAAACAGGACGGAGCGGCGCGGTCCGGCAACCCGGCCGGGACGCTGGCGGCGTTTGTAGAGCAGGCCGGAGCGGGGGATTACATCAGCATACAGGCTTATGTCCGACCCTGCGCGGCGATGGACAGACTGTTTCGCAAGATGCAGAGCGGTCTGCGAGACCGGACCAGTTTGGCGACGACTTTCGGCTACGGTCCCCGCTTCCTTCACTCCACGGGGCAACTGCACAAGGGGGATGGCGGAAACGGTCTCTTCATTCAGTTTACGGACAGCCCCGCTTCCGACGCCGGCATTCCCGACGAGCCAGGCTCTTCGCGGTCGACGGTACCGTTCGGCGTCCTGATCCAGGCGCAGTCGCTGGGAGACCGGCAGGCGTTGATCAACGCAGGGCGGCGCGTGATACGGGTTGACCTTGGGGAGAACGCGCAGGCAGAGCTGGAACGGATTGTCGATTCGTTAGAGGCTGTTTGAAGGCGGCGTTGGAGCGGCGACGGCAGCAGATCCGCGATGCACGGCGCGGCATTGAATTGGGTAAGTTCCGACAGTGGCGGCGGACAGGTTTCGATGCGGCAAAGTGAGTTGATGCAAGATACTGGCGTACTGAAGCGGCAAGCGGCTGAAGCGGCGGTCGCGCATGTTGTAACAGGGATGATCGTCGGTTTGGGCGCGGGAAGCACGGCGCTCAAGGCGCTCGAATGCATCGCCGAACGGTTGATGGACGGCAGGCTCACAGATATACTTGGTGTCCCGTGTTCGGAGCAGGTTGCAGATGACGCGAGCCGGCTGGGTATTCCGCTTACCACTTTGGCATGTCATCCGCGTGTAGACCTGACGATAGACGGCGCTGACGAGGTGGATCCGCAGCTGAGGTTGATCAAAGGCGGCGGCGGGGCGCTCTTGCGGGAGAAGATCGTGGCCCAAGCCAGTGATCGGGAGATGATCATCGTCGATGAGCGCAAGCTGTCTGAGCGGTTGGGCATGCAGTGGGCCCTGCCGGTTGAGGCGATTTCGTTTGGTCTGCGCGCCCAAATTGGCTACATTGAACGACTCGGGGCAACGGTGCAGGTGCGGACAGTTCCGGATGGCAGTCCTTTTCGGACGGATAGCGGGAATCTGATCCTTGACTGTCAGTTCGGCCCGATGGAAGATCCGGATTCGATTGCCGGCGCGCTGGAAAGTCGGGCCGGCATTGTGGAGCACGGCCTATTCCTCGATCTGGCGACGGACCTGATCGTCGCCAGCCCCTCTGGAATCGAACACCGTACGCGCTAACATAGCCGCTGCCTGGAGCGGATGAACACGAACAGCCCGGCTGTGCCGAGCTCTTATTTTCGCGTTCCTGGCGTTAAGGGTGGGGAGGAGGGGTCAGCGCGAGCCGGCGGGCCCGGGGCCTGGGCCAGGCGGTTTGGAGGGGATCAGGGGTCTGGCGACGGGATGATCAGTTGATCGCCGACGCGAAGCAGGTCGGGGTTGGCGATGTTGTTCGCGGCCATAATCGCCTGGACAGTCACGTTGAACTGCTGGGCGATGGCCAGGAGGTTGTCCCCTGCCTGGACGGTATAGAGTGTCTGGTTCAGCGTGCGGACGTCTGCGGCGGTGAGGCCAGGGATGCGAAGCACGGTGCCGACTGGGACGACATGGGGATTGGTGATTGAGTTGCTGTTGAAGGCGATCAGTTCGGGCAGCGTCACCTGGTACTGTTCGGCGATGGCGGCCAAGGTCTCGCCGGGGCGGACTGTGTGGGTTCCGGCGATGCGGGACAGCGCGGGGTCGGCGGCGCGCCCGCCTGCTGCGGGCTGATCGGTGGAGGAGCTTGCGCCCGGAATCAGCAGGACCTGACCGACGGAGAGACTGTGTTCGTCTCGCAGAGAGTTGAGGGCGAGAATCTGGTTCAGAGGGGCGTCGAAGCGGAGCGCGATGGACAGGAGCGTGTCGCCCTGTTGGACGGTGTATTGGAACGGCTCGGAAGTGGGTGTAGGAAGGCCCTCAGGCGTTGTTACGCCGGGAACATTGGGTAGACGCAAAACCTGGCCGACTTGCAGGGCGTCGGTCGTCAGCAGGTTCATTTCGCGAATTCGCTGGATCTCGGTGCCAAATTTATCCGCGATGATGGAGAGTGTTTCGCCCGGTTTGACTTCATAGGTGATGGTAGAGGGCACCGGTGTATTTTCCGGGGTGGGTTGAAGAGCGAGAGTTGCCGTCGGCTGCGGCGTATCCGGTTGCATGACAACCGGTTCTTCTTGCTGCGGTCCCAAGGAGTTTTCGACCTCCTGGGCGATACGCTCGCGAGTGCAGGCAGAAAGGAAAAGGATTGCCGTCAGGATCAGAAGGAAGCGCGGCATCCACCTCAAGTTTTTCGGTTGCGCAACTGCTCTATCGAGTGAGCGCGACTGCTTGCCCATCGTTGTTCTCCGCTTTTGCAGGCCAACTCCCAAATTGACGACGTGAGGTCCGGAAACTGGAGCCCAGGAGGCGACCCCAAATTGACTCTGGGCTCCTTTTTCGTGTTTTCTGCCCAGCTGTAACCGGGCAGAATGCTGCACTCAGTTGGCGTAGCGGCCAGTTCGTGTTCACTGGCAGATCAAATCATAGCATACGCATATGGGCATCGCAAGCAGTCTTTAGTTTTGGGGTGCTGGGCGGAATGGGGGGTGAAGGAGATCCTTTGTCCACGGAGGGGTATGGAGAAGGGGAACTGCGGGGGAACGGCGGGGAACGTCATTTGTCCGAGAAAGGACGCGAAGGGGCGCGAGGAACAACGATTTGTGGTTGAGGGAGTGTTTGGGTAGGGAGGGCACGCGCCGCGGGGCGAGCATATGGTGGATCGACGGAGAGGGCGCCCACAAGGGGCGCCCCTATAGGGGGTGGCGGGGAAGGTAGACGCCGCGGTGCGGCCGTATGGGGACGCTGGGCGGAATGGGGGCGAAGGCGTTCCTTTTGCTATGGAGAGGCAGGGGGAAGGGCAACGGCGAACGGTGAGGGAACTTCGGGGAACATCATTTGTCCGCGAAGGGGCGCGAAGAACAGCGATTTGCGGTTGAGGGAGTGTTTGGGTGGGGAGGGCACGCGCCGCGGGGCGAGCATATGGTGGATCGACGGGGAGGGCGTCGAGCGTAAGCGAACGGTCCGAGAACGTTCCGAGATTTGGCCGGAAGGATGCTGGCGACGGAGGTAAACTCATGGCATTGAAAGATTGAGGGGTTGCTTCAGGAGGTTCAGCCATGTTTTTCCGAATCGTTTTGACAGGAATGACCTTGTTGTTGCTGACACTGGTCGCGTCGGTGGACGCCGCGGCGGGGTCGGAGCCCAGGGGGAGTTCGATTGCGGGATTGGAGGAGATCCGCGCCTATGCAGCGGCGGCGCGGGAGGGTGAACGCAGCTATGCGGTGGATGGCGGACGGCTTCATGTTGGCGTGGAAGGGCGTTGGGAACCGCTTGCGACACCGGGCGGTGTGATCGTCAATGCGGTTGCAGTGGACCGGCTGGCGCCGGACAACGTTTATATCGGTGCGGCCAACAGGGTTAGCGTCTACGTTTCTCGCGATGGAGGCGAGAGCTGGAGGGAGACCCGGCTGGGTTCGGACAGGGTAGGCGGCGTTACCGCGGTGGCATTTGACGCGTTCAATCGCCTGCTGTATGTGGGGACGGACAGGGACGGGGTCTATCGTCTGCGGGACACAGGAGGAAAGACGGGGCAGGCGCTGGTAGCCAGCGGGCATCTCCTCCTGGAGGAGCCGGTGCAGGAGATTGCGGTTGACAGCACAGGGGCTGGGATGGCCTTTGTCCGTACGCTGGGGACGTTGTATCGCGCTGAGGCGTATGGTTTGCGGTGGCTGGAGGTTGAGGGACTGCCAGGCGGGCCGACGGCCTTGGCGGTCGCGAATACGTCGCCGCCGCGGGTTTATGTGGGCACGGCCGGCGGGGGCGCGCTCGTGAGCGAGGACGGACTGGCGTGGCGGCCGGTCAGTGTTGGGCTGGGCGATGTGGAAGGCGGCTTCCTTGCGATCAGCGACTTGGCGGTGGACCCGGCTCGGCCGGACGTCTTGTACGCTGCGGCGGATGCGCCGGTCGCGGGGGAACTGGGGGCGGTGTCATCAGAAGTGGCGATGAGCACGGACGGGGGCAGGCATTGGGAGCGCCTGGCGGAGTTGGATGGCGCCCGGGTTGCCGAGCTGCTGCCGGTATCCGGCCGGGCGGGGAGGGTGTATGCGCTTACGACAGCCAGCCGAACTGCGCTGGCTGTAGGAGAGGAGCCGGCGCGTGAAATGCCAGAGGCGGCGAGCGTTCGGGCAACCGGACAGGGGAGAGATGGTCTGCTTGCCTGGATTCTGGCGGGGAACGCCAGCACGGCGCTTATCTTTCTGCTCCTGAGGGAGGCCAGGGGCGCGGGCCGGCGCAGGGCCGATTCCGCTCTTGGCATGAGGACAGCCCAGGCGGCCTGATGGCAGAGGCCCGTTCCGCCCCTGGACCGAGGTCCCTGGCGGCTGTCGCGGAGACCTGAAGGCGCCCGCTCCCCCGCGGGCGTCTTCGCGTGCGGGGCGCGTGTTGATGGCGCGCGCCGAACCGGTTGTCTGGCGGGAGAGCTGACGGACCTTGGGGAGGAGGATTTAACGGAGCTGGGGAAAGGCGGACGCGATGGCGAGACCGGCAAAGAGGAGAAGCATCAGAAAGGCGCGGCCCCCCGTCACGAGAAAGAAAAACGCCCAAGGCGCCACGCCAAGAATGATGCCGGCGAGGGCCCAGTGGGGCAGATTGCGGCCGCGACGGTTGCCCACTGCGCGGCGAATGATGCGGGCCACGAGGGTTCCGGCTCCGGAGCCGATGATGAAGGCGATGAAGAACCCGAAGAAGCCGATACTGCCGAGCAGAGAGCCGACGATGGGGGCAACGACCACGGTCAGGGCAAAGCCAACAACGAGGGCGACGATGTTGTCGCGGCCGAGTGCATTGAAGTAGATGTTCTGCTGCTCGCGAACGCACTGGTTGCAGCGGTAGCCGACGGGTGTGCGCACGGCGCAGGCGATGCAGATGGGTTTGCCGCATTTGTTGCAGCGCAGGAGAGTTTCCCGGTCCGGGTGGTTGGCGCAGGTCAGGATTTCGGGTTCGCCGTCGTGTCCGACGACGATGGGGGCGGGTTTGCCGTCATAGATGGCGCGGCGTGCGGGATCGCCGAGGATTTCGTAGGCTCTTTCGATTTCGGCCAGCTTCTGGGCTGCGTAGGCGCGGTCTGCGGCGGATTCCAGCGATTCGGGCTGGTAGAGCAGTTGCAGGCGCCTGAACTGCTGCGCGATCACTTCCTGGTCGGCATCTTCGTTCAGGTCGAGCGTTCGATAGAGCTCCTTATCGGATTGGCGGTTGTGGTCTGTCATTTGAAATCGCTTCTTTCTACGTTACAGGCGGCCTGGCGGGGGGCGTGGGCGATTGGCGGCACGCCGCTCATTTGAGTTTGTCCATGAGCGTCTGGTAGAAGTAGCTGCGCGGACGAAGACGGACGAAGCGGGCCCGATACGGACTGGTGTCGACAATGATTTCATCAGAGTCGTCTACTTCGACTTCGAATTGGCCGTCCACGGTGAGCATGGCGGAGTGGTCGCTGTAGACGCGCAGGCGCACTTCAGAGCCTTCGGAGAGGACGACGGCCCGGTCCATGCTCATGTGCGGGGCGACGGGGATGACGAGGATATTGCGCAGATCGGGGGGCAGGATGGGCCCGCCGGCGGCGAGGGCGTAGGCGGTGCTGCCGGTTGCGGTGCTGACGATGAGGCCGTCGCAGGTGTAGGTTGTCAGGTGGCCGCCATCGAGGTTGGCGCTGACGCGGACGATACGGGCGAGGCTGCCCCGGCTGAGGACAACATCGTTGAGCGCGTCGAATGTGCAGCGAACGATGGACTCGCCGCCGGGGGCGGAGGCCTTTTCTACGAGCGCGCGCACCATCAGCCTCTCCTCGATCCAGTAGCCGCCATCGAGCAGTTTTTGCAACGGGGGCCGCCAGTCCTGGGGGAAGATTTCGGCGAGAAAGCCGAGTCTTCCCATTTTTACGCCTAACATGGGTACGTTGAAGGCGGCTCCGAGTCGCGCGGCGCGCAGCATGGTCCCGTCGCCGCCGAGGGTGATCAGTAGATCGACGTCGGGGAGTTTGTCTTTGATTCCTTCGGAATCCCAGGCGGAACTGCGCCAGGTTTCATTTACGCCGGCGCTATGCAGGAACTGTTCCATGCGCTCTGCCAGGTCGAGCGAGTCCGGTTTACGGGGGTGGTGCAGAATGCCGATGCGTTGGAAAGCGTATCTTGCTTCGTCAGTCATAGTTGGGGCGCTTTGTAAGCGGTGCGGCGCAGGCGCCGCGTTTGGGATTTGGACACGTATATTCAGTTAAACCATGTAACCGTTTGAGGTCAAATCGGGCCTGTGTTAAGATGACCGAATGCGCGTACTGATTATTTCTGACATTCATGCAAATTTTGTCGCATTGGAAACGGTCATGGCCGATGCCGCGGACCGATTCGACGTGATCTGGTGTTTGGGCGATGTGGTTGGTTACGGTCCGGCGCCGAATGAGTGCATTGACTTTGTTCAATCTGAAGCGGACCTGTGTGTAGTGGGCAACCATGATTGGGCGGTATTGGCGCATCCGGACCTGAAAATTGAGCATTTCAACCCTTGGGCGCGTGCGGCTGTTGAATGGACGCGCAGCCAGATCAACGAGAAGAGTCGAGCGTTTCTTGATAGTTTACCAGCGAAACCACTGGAACCGGAAGGCGCGGACGGCATCATCATCACGCACGCCAGCCCGCGCGAACCGGTATCGGAATACGTTCAGTCGCCAGAGATTGCCCTGGAGAACTTTGCCCATTTTGAGACCAAGATGTGTTTGGTTGGTCACACTCACAAGCCAGCGATTTACCGCTGGCAGTTGCGGCACATATTTTCGAGGCGGGGCAGTCGGAACGGCATTCCGGTGACGGTCGACTATCTCAGGCCCTATGAAGGGCAGCGAGTGCGGCTGGAATTGACGGACCTGGAGCGCTTGATCCTCAATCCGGGCAGTGTAGGGCAGCCGCGGGACAATGATCCGAGGGCGGCATATGCGCTGCTGGACCTGGAGGAGTTGACCTGGGAACAGCGCCGGGTGGCTTATCCGATCGATCTTACTCAGAGCCAGATGCGGGTGGCGAAGCTGCCGCGCAGGCTGATCGACCGTCTGACGTATGGAAGTTAAGGTACCTCAAGAAGTGAGTTGAGCGCGGGGGAAAGTCTTGCGCGCATCCCTACTCTTCGCACCCTTTCCACCATCCTCTCCAACGAAACTCCTCACAGATTGCCCTCAGGATTGAAGTCCTGATTTCTGGCTTTTCCCGTTTCCAGCCGGTTGTACATTTCGAACCAGTCGGGCAGGTCCTTGCTGCGATCCTGCGCCTTGCGGCGTTCATCGGCACGACGCCACGCGATCATTCGCCTGGTGATTTCCTCTTTGACATGCCTGGGATTGGGGACGTGGTCGAAGGTGAAGGCGCCTTCGCCGGCAGCGGTTTGAACAGTGATGTTGCCGAAATTCAGCAACACCTTGAGCGGAGAGTTCATTTCCAGGCGGATGTCCTGAATGTCACTCAGTTGGGCCTCGCGTCGCTGTTCACTGAGGAAGAGCGGCAGTTTCTCGATGTCGATTATTCTGTCTTCGGTCACTGTATAGGTGTCATTCCACCAGTCGGAAATGGCCCAGAGAATCCAACCGAGTGTGGCGAGGGTGACGAGTCCGCCAGAGATCAGGAGGGTCTGGGCGTCGAGGCTGGACTGGATCCCCTGCAAGGCGGGCATTGAAGAGAACCCGCCGGCCAGGAATAGGATTTCGAGTAGAAACAGCAGGCTGGGCAGAGCGACGTGGGCGAAGAGAATCCACCAGTGTTTGTGCCAGACGATTCGATCGGTCGATTCCCTTTCGAGTGACCTGTTGATTGTGGCTTTTCGGCGCAGCTGATGCCAAAAGGGAAACCTTGAGGCAGTCTGATCGGGGACGAGGGGGGCTGCGTCAGTCTGCACTCTGTCGGGCAGGTCTACGGACAGGCCGAGGCGATTTTCGAGGGCGTTCAGAATGTCGAGTTTGTTCTCGGCGCTGGAGCGCTGCCGGCAGAGGCTGCGATGGTGGAAGATGGCGGTTCGGAGGCTGTCGGGGTGGGCGACGAAGTCGAAGTCGATGGAGCCGGTCGTGCCGGCGGTGTAGACGGAAAGGGTTCCGTAATTGAACAGGTTGCCCCAGAAGGTGGTGGCCACGTCTACGCGCTGGATCTGTTCCAGCAGGGCTTCCTGTCTTTGTTCGCTGAAGAAAACGGTTTTTTCCTGTTGAATGACGCGCCGGTTGGTGACGATAAAGTAGTCGTTCAGGTAGTTGAGGACGCCCCAGATGAGCGACAGGATCAGGAGCAGGGCGCCGAAGCCGATGCCGACCCATATTGAGAGACCGAGCGCGGCGAGCAACCAGATTAGACCGGCGCTTGCGAGTAGGACAACGATGGCCGCCTTGGCCTGGCTGAGCATTGCCAGCCAGTGGCGAAGCTGCAGCTTAACGAGCAGCTCGTCTTTGCGCAGCCACGGGTAGTCCTGGCGCTGTTCGTGATCGGCGTCGTCGGCCTGGGAGGGCAAGCGGACGGCGACTTTTTCCACGATTTCGGGACCACAGATTTGGCCGAAGCGCTGGAAGTCTTTGCGATGGAGGCGGAGCCAGAGGCTGCCGGGTTCGGATTCGACGGTCAGTTCGACGGGCGTTGGGGCGAGGAGGGCGGCGTCGTTGAAGGTTACGACGCCGCGCACGGGGGCGCGGGGCAGGGCGCGGTTGTCTTCGTCTAGCGCGCTCAGAACGGCGCGGTGACTCTCAAGCAGAATCCACATGCTGTCGGCGCTATCCCCTTGCTGCATGATGGGATGGTATTGGGGGATGCGGTGGAAGCTGCAGAAGCCCGCGAGTTGGATCTGTTCGCGAGGAGTGAGCCCGGCGAAGATGGATATGGCGCTGATGGTTTTGGCCGGCAGTGTTTGGATTTCGGGGTCTATGGCCTGCGGGAAGCGGCGGCCAATCTGGCGTACTGTTTTCCAGGGCAGCTCGAACACAGTGGTCTCGGTCTTGGCCTCGGACCAATGGCCGTACTTGTCGGGGGGCCGGTGATTTGTCACGCCGACGCTGCCGGGAAAGCCGAAAGCGCCGCCATTGCCCAAGAGGAGGCGGTTGTCGGTTGTGCGGGGGTGATAGAGCTCGATCTGGCCCTGGGCGACGAGAAAGAGCGTATCCGGGGCCTGGTTCTGTGTATAGAGAACGGCGCCTGCTTCCACTGTCTGGATGCGGATTTCGTCGGCCAGGAAGCCGAGGATGACCATATCTACATCGGCCAGCAGGGGCATGGTTCGCAGGCGGTTGACGGTGGCCTGGTAGGCTGCCTGCTGGTTGGCGGCGGGGAAGCGGTAGAGGATCCGTTCCAGGGTGGCGCGATCTATACAGAGTGCGGAGACTGCGCTTTCGGCAGTGGCGGTACTGGTGTAGTTGAGGCTGAAGGTCAGTTCGTAGCGTCCGATGACATCGCCGGCGATGGCGACGCGTTCGAGCGTGTCGTCTAGGCCGGCCGCGTTCTTGTCGCGCCGGGTGACGCGGACGTCGCCGCTCAGGATAAAGAAGAGGCACTCGGCGACGTCGTCCTGCCTAGCAAGGTCCTCGCCGGGGGAGAATTCAACGACGAGGGCATTGGAATGGAGCTGGTCGGCGACCTCGTCGAGCGGCAAGCCCTTCAGATAGAGGAGGGATTGCAGCAGAGCCAGGGTAGGAGGGACGCCAACGAAGCGGGCGAGCCCGGCCCGGTTGCCGGGGGTCATGGCGAGTACTCCTTCACAGATGCTCCTTGACCGATTGAGCGGCTCTGCGGTTCATGCCCGGCACTGTCCGCAGTTCATCGAGGGTGGCCTGGCGCATCTTATTGAGGTCGCCGTTGAAGTATTGGAGCAGAGATTTGCGGCGTCGGGGGCCGATGCCGGGCAGCGTGTCCAGCATGGTGGATGTCTGGCCTTTGCGGCGCAGGCTGCGATGGTAGGTGACTGCGAAGCGGTGGGCCTCGTCGCGGATACGCTGCACCATGTAGAAGGCCTGGCTGCCGCGGCGCAACAGGACGGGCGAACGGCGTTGGGGGATGAAGATCTCTTCTTCGCGTTTGGCCAGGGCGATGACCGGCACTCTGTCGGACAGCCCGAACTCTGTCAGAGTTTCGCAGGCCACATTGAGCTGGCCCTTGCCGCCGTCCACGATGACGAGATCGGGCAACAGCTTCCAGTGGTCGGCGCCAGAGGTTCTGCGTCCGGGTCGTTCAGGGTCCTTTTCGACGGCGCGGCGGAAGCGGCGGCGCAGCGCCTCTCTCATGCTGGCGTAGTCGTCCGGCTCGCCTTGGGCGCCTTTCCCGCGGATTTTGAAGCGTTTGTAGGCGGATTTAAGGGGGACGCCGCGGGCGAACACGACCATAGAACCGACGGTGCTGGTTCCCTGCAAGGTGCTGATGTCGTAGCATTCGACACGTGTAGGCGGGACTTCCAGGGCCAGAGCGTTCTGCAGTTCGGCCAGCGCTTCGGTATGGCGGTTGGTGTCTTCGGCCCATTGGACCTTTTGGACGCGCAGATGCTCATCGGCATTTCTCTTGGCGAACTCCATGAGCTGGCGTTTCTTGCCGCGCTGGGGCATGCGGATTTCGACTTTGGTCCCGCGCAGTTTGCTCAGCCAGGCGGCCAGGAGGTCTTTGGTTTGAGGCAGGAACTGGACGAGCAGGCGAGGGGGAACGTGGGAGGCGTCGGCGTAGAAACGCTGGATGAAGATGCCGATCAGATCGCCGAGGTTTTCGGCGGGTGTTTCGGAGAGCTCAGCGCCTTGCAGCGCGAAGTTTTCTCTGCCTATCAGCCTGCCGCGACGCACCATGAGGATCTGGACGACGGTGTCGCCGGACACGGGGTCCTGGGCGATGGCGACGACGTCTTCATCGTCGTTCTGGACGCCGACAACTTTTTGTTGGTGGACGATGCGCTGCGCGGCCTTGATGCGGTCGCGGTAGACGGCGGCCAACTCGAAGTTGAAGCGGCCAGCGGCGTTGCGCATTCGGGTGTCCAACTCGCTGATGACTTTTTCCGTGTCTCCTTCGAGGAAGTTGACGAGGTGACTGATGCCTTCGCGGTATTCGGTACGGCTCTGGGCGCCGATACAGGGAGCGCCGCAAAGTTTGAGGTGATAGTAGAGGCAGGGGCTTTCGTCTTTGCCGGTGATTGAACGGTCGCAGTCAAGGTAGGGGAAGACCTTGCGGACGGACTCAAGGGTGCGGCCGACGGCCCAGCTGCTGGTAAAGGGGCCGAAATAGCGGGCGCCGTCTTTCAGGATCTGTCTTACGCGTTCGACTTTGGGGAAGTCATTCTGCCAGTTGACCTTGATGTATGGATAGCCCTTGTCATCTTTGAGCATGACATTGTAATAGGGCTGGTAGCGTTTGATCAGGTCGTTTTCGAGGATCAGCGCTTCCATTTCGGTGGACGTAACCCACCAGGTGATGTCCCGCACTTTGCCGACCATTTCATCGATGCGGGGCGAGTGTTTGGCGGACGACTGGAAATAGCTGCGCACGCGATGGCGGAGGACGAGGGCTTTGCCCACATAGAGAACGCTGCCGCTCTCGTCCCGCATGAGATAGCAGCCGGCTTTGCCGGGAAGTTCGTTGAGTCTCCGTTTTACCTGTTGCGGGATGTTCTGTTTCATGAAATCGATTGTATCACGTCTCTGTGGGGCGTTCAATCGGGGCGCGAAGGGACAAGGAGAACGGCGGGGAACGGCGTTTTGTGGTTGACGGAAGGTGCAGGGTGAGGGTGGAGGTGAGGGAAGGCATGTGCCGCGGGGCGGAGGTGTGGAAGGTCGGTATTGGCAGGGGCGGTTATGATGCCTGGAATTGCCAGAGGAAATGTATTTGAAAAAGGAGGTCTCAGGATTTGACCGGTCCTTATCTTGTGTTATAATCATTCAGGTGTCGTCTGAGCACGCGCCGACGTAGCTCAATCGGCAGAGCAGCTGTTTTGTAAACAGCCGGTTATCGGTTCGAGTCCGATCGTCGGCTCCACTGCATAGGCGTAGCGACCGTAGCTGATTGGCGTATTGCGGGATCGGTGGCGGCTGGTCAGACGAGGCACATTAATAGAAGCGCAAAAGAATGGGCGGGTGCCCGAGTGGACAAAGGGATCTGACTGTAAATCAGACGGCTTTCGCCTACGGTGGTTCGAATCCGCCCCCGCCCACTTCATAGGTCGTTTATTTTCGAAGGTGGAGTGATCTGCCCGCATAGCTCAGTCGGTAGAGCGCATTCTTGGTAAGAATGAGGTCACCGGTTCAAGTCCGGTTGTGGGCTCCAGAGAGGAGAGGGGTTGGCTCGCTGGCGGGTTTGCGGGTCTGAACCTTTCGGTTTAACGCGTTATCGACAAGTGAGAACGGGAGCCGCAGGATTCTTGCCGCCCACCTATTGTCTGGTGGGCGGTTTGCAGCAGTGACCGATGGTTACGTTTTTTTCGCGCTTCGGAGTTTTCGCTGACATTGCAGCGAGGTAGCGGATCAGACCATGAATCAAGAGCAGGAGGCAGCAACCTAATGGCGAAGGCAGTATTTGAGAGGAACAAGCCCCATGTGAACGTGGGGACGATCGGACATGTGGATCACGGGAAGACGACGCTGACGGCGGCGATCACGAAGGTATTGGCGCTGCGCGGGATGGCTGATTTCAGTGCGTT
>JAJDZJ010000202.1 GCA_022824685.1 Caldilineaceae bacterium | reverse complement strand
AACGCACTGAAATCAGCCATCCCGCGCAGCGCCAATACCTTCGTGATCGCCGCCGTCAGCGTCGTCTTCCCGTGATCCACATGTCCGATCGTCCCCACGTTCACATGGGGCTTGTTCCTCTCAAATACTGCCTTCGCCATTCTTTCTCTCCTGACTGTTTCGCATCTCTACTGTGCAAAATCAAGCAGCCTCGCAACGAAGCTGTAAAATTCTCTCCCATCTACCCGCGCTCAGGCCGTCCCCTGGCCACCCGGCCGGCGGCCCGCCAGATCGGCCCAGGCCCTCCCGGTCGCGCCGGACTCCCGCTTTCGCATCGCGCCGCTCTCGAGCGGAAAGGACCCGAACGGTACGGTCGGCCACACAGACGCTGCCTTTGCAACCTGAACAGTATACGAAATGTCCTGACGGTTGACAAGTCTCGAAACAACCGAATCAACCTACCGGAATGTAGCGGCCAGCTCAGGCAAATTCCCGTCGCAGGGCGCCGACGTCCGCCTTCTGTGTCATCGGCTGATAACTGTCGAACTGCATCGTAAAGGTGCCCCGCCCACTGGTGATCGAGCGCAGTGTCGTCGCATACCCGAACATCTCTGCCAGCGGCACGACCGACTGCACCGCCGTCACTTTGTTGTTGTGGGGCGTCATCCCCTCAATCTGCCCGCGCCGGCTGGAAAAGTCGCCCACAATATCGCCGACAAACTCCTCCGGTACGACCGCCTCTACCATCATGATCGGCTCCAGCAGGACCGGGCCCGCCTTCGTCATCCCCTCCTTGAACGCCATCGAACCGGCTATCTTGAAGGCGACTTCACTGGAATCCACCTCATGAAAACCGCCGTCCACAAGCGCCGCCCGCACATCCACCACCGGGTAACCCGACAGCACGCCGCTCTCCATGGCCTCTTCAATGCCTTTGCGGACAGCAGGAATGTACTCTCTGGGAACAGCGCCGCCAACGATCTTGTCCTCAAACTCGAAGCCCTTGCCCTCTTCATTCGGCTCCAACTCGATCCAGACATGGCCATACTGTCCCCGGCCGCCGGTCTGGCGAACGAATCGTCCTTCTGCCCGCGTCGCCCGGGTGATCGTCTCACGATAGGCCACCTGCGGACGTCCTTCATTGCACTGCACCCGGAACTCTCTTTTCAGCCGGTCCACAATAATCTGCAGGTGCAGTTCACCCATCCCGCTGATGATCGTCTGCCCCGTCTGATCGTCGTACCGCACCTGGAAGGTCGGGTCCTCTTCGGCCAGCTTCAAAAGGCCGTCGGCCATCTTGTCCTGATCAGCCTTGGACTTCGGCTCAACCGCGATTCCAATCACCGGGGCCGGAAACTCGATCGTCTCCAACAGAATCTCGTTGTCTCTGTCGCTGAGCGTCTCACCGGTCAGGCTCTGCTTGAGGCCGACAATGGCGGCAATGTCGCCGGCGCGGCACACTTCGATCTCTTCCCGCTTGTCAGCATGCATCTGCAACAGCCGCCCAATTCGTTCCCGTCGCCCCTTGTTGGCATTGTAGGCCATACTCCCCGACGAGAGAGTGCCCGAATAGACGCGTACGTAGGCCAGACGGCCGACAAAGGGATCGGTCACGATCTTGAACACAAGCGCAGAAAACGGCTCATCCGGATCGGCGAACCGGATCTTCTCCTCTTCGGTCCTGGGGTCCAGGCCAACCACCGGCGGCACATCCAGCGGGCTGGGAAGATAGCGAACGATCGCATCCAATAAAGGTTGTACACCCTTGTTCTTGAGGGCCGAGCCGCACAGTATCGGCACCACGTCATTGCCTATGACGGCATTGCGCAAGGCCTTGATCAACTGCTCGTTTGTGATCTCCTCGCCCTCCAGATAGAGTAGTGTCAACTCATCATCGGTCTCGGCGATCCGCTCGATCATCGCCGCGCGCGCCGCCTCTGCCGCATCTCGAAACGCCTCCGGAATCTCCTCGGCCTCAGGCGTCGCGCCCAGCGCATCGCTGTACCGCAGCGCCTTCATCGTAAAAAGGTCAATGACCCCCTGAAATTCCTCCTCCGCGCCCCAAGGCAGCTGAATAGGCAGTGGATCGGCCCCGAGGCGGTCGACAATCATACCCACAGTCCGATCAAAGTCGGCTCCCACACGGTCCATCTTGTTCACAAAACAGATGCGGGGCACCTGATAGGTATCCGCCTGCCGCCAAACCGTTTCCGATTGTGGTTCAACACCCGCAACCGCGTCGAATACGACGACGCCGCCATCCAGCACGCGCAAACTGCGCTGCACCTCGGCCGTAAAATCAATATGGCCCGGTGTGTCAATGATATTGATCTGGACTTCCTCTCCGTTCCGACTGTCTACCCAATTGGCCGTAATCGCAGCCGCGGTAATGGTGATCCCGCGTTCCCGCTCCTGCGCCATCCAATCGGTGACAGCCGTCCCTTCATGCACCTCGCCCATGCGGTGTATACGACCCGAATAGAACAGTATCCGTTCCGTTGTCGTCGTCTTGCCGGCGTCAATATGGGCAATAATTCCGATATTACGAATCTTATCCAATGATACCTGACTCATCTAATTCACCTGATCTTGTCCTGGTTGCCAGCGCCGTTTCCCCTATCGACCGCGAGCGCATCTGAATGTCGCGCCCCAATCACATGAAGGGATCCAGCCTGCATTACGGCAACGTCGCGTTCACTATACTCTCTGCGCCGCGCGCCACTCAACATGCGTGAGTCACAAAGCGCAGTCCACTTTCCTGCCGGAAGCCGCATCCCGCCTCCAGGTTGCCGCCACCGCCCGCGCCCCTGTATGTCACACTGACCCCTGACATACAGACGACGCAACCGTCTCACAGGCACCGGAATCCCGCGCGCCGCCCGAGCAGTGCCGCCTGCAGTCTGTTCATCCGGCAACCTGCTCACCCGGCAGCGTTGAACTCCGCTCAGCAGTCCGCTGAGCGTGGTGCAACATCATCCTGTGGCTCGAATGCGCCGTGTTTAGTTCGGTTCAGAAGAAATTCCAACCCCGAAAGGGCCGGATCCCTTCAAAGCTGTGCCCGGTATGGGCGCCGGACACATCAGAAAAACCAACTCGTTCGTCTGTACTGCCATGACAGGGCCTTCAATTAGGAGCCGCTGCCACAAAGTCCCTGCGCCTAACGCCTCCTTGCAAAATGGGCGAAGGCCTGATTGGCTTCTGCCATCCGGTGCGTTTCTTCACGCCGGCGAACGGTCTGTCCTTCGCCGCGCGCCGTGTCGAGCAGTTCATTCGCCAATCGGGTGGCCATGTTGCGGCCCCCCCGCCCCCGGGCATTCTGAATCAGCCAGCGCATCGCCAGCGCCTGCCGCCGGTCAGGGCGAATCTCCATAGGCACCTGATATGTGGCGCCGCCAACTCGCTGCGGCTTCACCTCCACCAGAGGCGTGGCGTTCCGCAGCGCTTCTTCGAAAACTTCCAGCGGCGGCCGATTGGTGCGTTCCGCTATCGTATCCAGCGCGGTATATACGATTCTGGCGGCCAGACTCTTTTTGCCCCGTTCCATCAGATTATTGATGAACTTCGCCAGCACAACACTATTGTGCCGGGGGTCGGGCGTAACTTTTCTCTTCTCAGGCCGGTTTCGTCGCGGCATTCTACAACTCCATCCTCATAGGTCGCGCCTGCGCACACCTCTTCAGCAAGACGAGCACGCCATGTCCCGCCTCTCCAGAGTCGGCGCCTTAACGCGGTTTCTTGGTACCGTATTTGCTGCGGCTTCGCTTGCGGTCATCAACACCGGTGCTGTCCAGCGCGCCGCGCACAATATGATAGCGCACGCCGGGTAAATCCCTTACCCGACCACCGCGTACCAGAACCACACTGTGCTCCTGAAGGTTATGGCCCTCGCCCGGTATGTAAGCCGTCACTTCTACGCCATTCGTAAGACGCACACGCGCAACCTTACGCAGAGCGGAATTCGGCTTCTTCGGCGTTGTCGTTCGCACCTGCGTACACACGCCCCGCTTCTGGGGGTTGCCCTGCTTGACCTTCTTCGTGCGGCCGGTCAACGTGTTCTGCGTGAAACGCAAGGCTGGCGCGGTCTCTTTCTTCGGCTTGCTCTTACGACCCTTTCGGACCAGTTGATTTATCGTCGGCAAATGCTTCCTCCCTGGTGGTCTCCGTAGCCCACGAAAAGACAGTAGTCTACTATATCATAGCCGGCCCCCTGAAAGCAAATCGCGGACCGATGCCGGTGCGGTCCAAAATGGAGCTTCTCAGGAGAAACGGGCCGCCCCACACGAACCACTGACCGCGAACCACTGCCGTTCCAACCACTGCAGCGCGAGGACGCGCCCAATCCGCCAGAAAAAAGGCGCGGAAGAACTGGCTCTTCCACGCCTTCTTCTACTTTCCAACTGCATGCCAATCCAAATTTAGCCCAGATCGACGTTTATCTCTTCGTTTTCCTCGTCCTTCAAGTTGCTCAAGTCGAAGTCGAGCTCTTCCTCCTCGCCGTTGCCGCCAAACCCCGACAGCATCCCCAGCGGGCCGATTCCCACTTCCGCCAAACCGGAGAGATCGGCCAGGTCCAGCTCAGTATCGTCCAGATCGAATTCGAGTTCGCTCAATCCTCCGTCAGCGACTTCGGACTGTTCGGCCATCTGTTCAGCGACCTGCCGCTTCTCTTCTTCCCACATCCGCCGCGTGCGGAAACCCGAGCCGACCGGAATCAGCTTGCCGATGATGACATTCTCCTTCAAGCCCCGCAACTCGTCCCGTTGTCCTTGCACGGCGGCATCCGTCAGCACGCGCGTGGTCTCCTGGAAACTGGCCGCAGCCAGGAAGCTCTCGGTATTCAGGGCCGCCTTCGTCAACCCCAGCACGACCGGCTCGGCTTTCGCCGGGCGGCGGTCGCGGGCGATTGTCTTGTTGTTCTCATCCTCAAACTGGAAACGATCCACCAGTTCGCCCGGCAAGAATTCGGTGTCACCCGTCACCCGGATCATCACCCGCCGCAGCAACTGGCGCAAGATCACCTCGATATGCTTGTCGTGGATGGCGACGCCCTGGCTGCAATATACCTGCTGCACCTGCTCCAACAGGTATAGCTGGCACGCCTCCCGCCCCTGAATCCGCAAAATCTCGCGAGGATTCTTGGAGCCTTCGGTCAACTGCTCGCCTGCCGCCACCTCCTCGCCTTTCGCCACGCGCAACCGGGCATTCGCGGGAATATCGGTTTCCCAGACCAGGTTGTCCTCTCGGCGGATGATCACCTGACCGTTTTCGGCAAAAATCTGGCCCTCCATTCCTGCCCGGAGTCCCTGATCTTCCTCGTCCCCGTTGCGCGCAATCACCGTATCTTCCTGCACCCGGTCATCGGAATCGACCATCAACTCATAGCCCTCGGGAATCGCGATTTCCCGCCGCCTGAGCTCTGTGCGGCTGACTTTCAGCATCCGCTGATCGCCTTCCCACCAGATATCTACCTTGCCGTCGATTTCACTGATGACAGCTTCGCCTTTGGGGTTCCGCACCTCGAAGAGCTCCTCGACACGGGGCAAACCCTGCGTGATGTCATCACTGCCGGCCACACCGCCGGTGTGGAACGTGCGCAATGTGAGCTGCGTGCCCGGCTCACCAATCGACTGCGCCGCGATAATTCCCACCGCTTCGCCCTGCTCGACCGTCCCTCCCCGCGCCAGGTCCGTGCCATAGCATTTCTTGCACAGGCCAAAGCGGGATTCGCACGTCAGCGGGCTATAGACAAGCGCTCTTTCGACGCCATGCCGTTCTATCGTTGCCAGGGCAGCCTCGTCGATCACCGTACCCCGTTCCAGCAGCGGTTCATCAGCATCCGGCGGAATGATCGCGGCGGCCAGCGTGCGCGTCGCCACACGGTCGGCAAAGCTCTCACCCATCGCCCTTGAACTATCGGCATCAATCCAGATGCCGGCATTGGTGCCGCAATCGTCCTCGGTCACAATTACGTCCTGGGCCACATCCACCAGGCGCCGGGTCAGATAGCCTGCGTCTGCGGTGCGCAGCGCTGTATCGGCCAGCCCTTTGCGCCCGCCGTGCGTGCTCAGGAAGTACTCCAGCGCGGTCAACCCTTCGCGGAAATTGGAGCGGATCGGCAGAGGTATGATGCGCCCGTTCGGACCGGCAATCAGGCCGCGCATACCAGCCAGCTGCCGCACCGTATTGACGCCCCCCTTGGTCGAACCGGAGTGGGCCATCGCGCCGAGCCCTTCCAGCGGGCTGAGCAGCTTACGCACCTCAGCAGTTACTTCGTCTGCAGCCCGCGTCCACAGCTCAACCGTCTTTTCGTACAGCTCTTCCTCGGTGATCAGACCGCGCCGGTACTGACGTTCAGCCGCAGCTACCTCCTCCGATGTGCGCTCGACAATACTGTCCTTTTCCTGCGGAACCTGTATATCGCTGACCGCAATTGTAATGCCCGAGCGGGTGGCGTATTCGAAACCCAGATCCTTGATATTGTCGACAGTATCAGCTGTCACCTCCCGGCCCAGGTGCTTGTAACAGAGGTCAATGACTTCATTGACACCCTTCTTGTCGAGAAGCTTGTTGACGAACCAGAGCTCCTCCGGCAGGGCACGGTTGAAGATGATACGCCCAATCGTCGTGCGAATGATTCGATCCAGCGGCCAATCGGCCCCCAACAGATTCAGCTTCCGCAGAGCGTCCCGCACCTCATTCATGGCGGCCAGCCCAAAGGCCTGAATCTCCTGGACCATGTGGCGTTCGCCTTGAGCGTAAATGTCCATCAACTGGCCCACGGTTGCGATGTCGTGCTCCTTCAGGGCCTCCATCACCCGATCGCTTACCTCCATCGACTCGATCGGCTGCACGTCGAAAGGCGTCGTAAAACGCGCCCGAATCGAATCCCGCAACTTGATATGACCCAGGCTGAAGATATATTCCGCTTCATCCATCGAGCTGAATAACGGCAGTTCCGCGTCGGGCGTCGACTCGTTCTCCTCCGTGGTCAGATAGTAAACACCCATCACCATATCTTTGGAGGGCCCCACGATCGGCTCACCACTGCTGGGCTTCAGCAGATTCTGGCTGGAGAGCATCAGCTGCCGCGCTTCATCTACGGCAGATTGGCTCAGCGGCACATGCACAGCCATCTGATCACCATCAAAATCCGCATTGAATGCATCGCAGACCAGCGGGTGCAGCTGAATCGCGCTTCCCTCGACCAGCGTTACTTCAAAAGCCTGAATGCCCAGACGATGCAGCGTCGGCGCCCGATTCAGCAGCACCGGCCGTTCCCTGCAAATCTCCTCCAACTCATCCCACACCTCGGACTGCTGGCGATCAACCATCCGCTTGGCGCTCTTGATATTATGCGCGTAGTTGTCCTCCACCAGGCGCCGCATGACGAAGGGCTTGAAGAGCTCCAATGCCATCTTCTTCGGCAGGCCGCACTGGTGCAGTTTCAGCGTGGGCCCAATGACAATGACTGAACGGCCGGAATAGTCGACGCGTTTCCCCAACAGATTGCGGCGGAATCGGCCCTGTTTGCCCTTGAGCATATCGCTCAGGCTCTTGAGCTTGCGCTTGCCGCTGCGGCTGACCGCCCGGCCGCGCCGCCCGTTATCGATTAGGCTGTCGACCGCCTCCTGCAACATGCGCTTCTCGTTGCGCACAATTACATCCGGCGCCCCAAGGTCAAGCAGCCGCTTGAGACGGTTGTTGCGGTTGATTACCCGCCGGTACAGATCATTCAGATCGCTGGTCGCGAAGCGTCCGCCGTCCAACTGCACCATCGGACGCAACTCCGGCGGGATCACCGGCAATATCGTCAGCACCATCCACTCGGGCCGGTTGCCGCTCTTGCGGAAATTCTCCACAACCCGCAGTCGTTTGGCCGCCTTCTTGCGCCGCTGCTTGCTTCTGGTGGTAAAAATCTCCTCCCGCAACTCCTTGGCCAGCGCATCCAGATTTACCTTGGCGACAATGTCGCGGATCGCCTCCGCCCCCATTCCGGCCTTGAAAATGTTGCCCCACCGATCGGCCAGCTCGCGATATCGGGTCTCTGTCAGAAGCTGCATCGCTTGCATGCTCTTCAGCTCGTTCAACTGCTCTTCCGCCGCACTCTCCAGCCGCTCCCGCCTTTCGGCCACATCCTCGCGCAGCTTCTCCAGCAACGCCTCCAACTCCTGGCGCACAAATGTCTGCTTGGACTGAATCAGAGCGCGAATATCCGACTTTTCCTCATCAGATTCAAACTGAAGCGAATCCAGCCGCTCCTGCACATGATCGTTGACAAGCCGTTCAAGATCGGCATTCACGGTCTGATTCGCCGAGATGATCGCGTCATCCACCCAATCCAGACGCTTATCTTCCCCGGCTTTCTTGCCGACCCGGCCCGGAATCCAGTCCTGAATCCGCTGGGCCTGGCTGATCGCTTCCGACGACGACCGGTTGATTCGCTCATCCAGCCTGGCAATCTGCGACTGCTCCTCCTCGTCCAGCTCATCGAGCTGGCTCTGCGCACTGGCCTCTACGGCGTCAATCTGTTCCTGCGCCTCATTCTCTAAACGGGCAATGCCCATCTGCACCTCTTTTTCAAGGCGCTGGATGGCCCGGCCGCGCGCATCTTCGTTCACCCCCGTAATGATGAACTGCGCAAAATACAGGACCCGCTCCAAATGGCGGGGGCTGATGTTCAAGAGCAACCCCAGATGGCTGGGAACGCCCTTCACATACCAAATATGACTGACCGGCGATGCCAGTTGGATATGGCCCATCCGCTCGCGGCGTACGCGCTGTGGCGCGACTTCCACACCGCATTTGTCGCAGACGATACCCTTATAGCGGACGCGTTTGTACTTGCCGCAGGAGCACTCCCAATCCTTCTGCGGCCCAAAAATCCGTTCGCAAAACAGACCGTCCCGTTCCGGTCGCAGTGTACGATAGTTTATCGTCTCCGGTTTCGTTACTTCGCCAAAACTCCATTCGTCAATCTGATCCGGGGAGGCAAGTGAGATGCGAATTGCGTCAAAATCTCGTACTTCCATTTTGGCTCCTTTGCGGTTGGCCCGCCGCCTCTTGCGCATCAAATGCATTCAGCGGCGGCATCGCGTTGGTCGGTGACTTCACAGGCCACCGGGCGCTGTACACGACCCGCCCGTTGCCAGGTTCGCAGGAAATGCGGTCGGCGGCGGCCTCGGCTGGCGTCGCCCTACTCGCTGCTGCGACTCATCGGGCTGGGTACGTTCAGGCTGAAACCGAGATGCGGCAAACGATCCTCGACCTCATCTTTGCCCAGTTGTATCACTTCATTCTTGTCGTTGATCACTTCAATCGAAAGGGCCAGACTCTGCAACTCTTTCACCAGCACCCGGAAACTCTCCGGCACACCGGGGCTCTGGATCTCATCGCCCTTTACAATCGCCTCATAGGTCTTCACGCGGCCCGTGGTATCGTCCGACTTGATCGTCAGCATCTCCTGCAAGGTGTAGGCCGCTCCGTACGCCTCCAGGGCCCATACCTCCATCTCGCCAAAACGCTGACCGCCAAACTGCGCCTTGCCCCCCAACGGCTGCTGTGTCACCAGGCTATAGGGGCCCGTGCTGCGGGCGTGGACTTTATCCTCCACCAAATGGTGCAACTTGAGCATCTGGGCGATGCCTACCGTTACATGCGCATCGTATGGTTCGCCCGTCTTGCCATCAAACAGCTTCTGTTTGCCGGTCGTCGGCAGCGGCCAGCCAATCTCACTCGAGTGCCGCATTGCCGTCGCCTCAACCTCCTCTCGCAGCGCCGCGTCATCCTGCTCCCCCATCGCCAACTGCGCCAGAACGGGATCATCGCCGACCTCTGCCAGGCCGGCGCCCTCCGGCTCGCAGCCGTGATAGAGCATCCACTCCCGAATCGAAACATGGCGGGCATACAGGTCCGCAGCATCCGACCTCGTCTCCGGAACCACAAGCTCCGCCTCATATCCCTTATCCCGCAGCCATTCAGCC
Source organism: Caldilineaceae bacterium (assembly GCA_022824685.1). Taxonomy (GTDB): domain Bacteria; phylum Chloroflexota; class Anaerolineae; order Caldilineales; family Caldilineaceae; genus Bin5. The sequence goes on along the minus strand of JAJDZJ010000202.1, from coordinate 52,764 downwards.
AGGGCGGCGCCGCGGGCGTACTTGTCATCGTAAAACAGCTGTTCAGGCTCATAGCCGAGCGGCGCCAGCCATTCCAGCAGATAGAGCCGGCGGGCATCGTTGTCGTCCAGCAGCGACTCGCCTTCGACCTCCTGCTCGCGCACATATGCCCAGGCCCGCTGCGTGACATCCTGCCAGGCCAGATCGATCAGCCAGGCCCGCGCCAGTTCGGATTCAATCTCATCCTCTTTCGCCCCATCAAATACCGGCGTTTCCGCCATGAAGCCAAGTCGGTCGGCCGCCCATCCCAAATGGGTCTCCAAAACCTGCCCGATATTCATGCGCCCAGGGACACCCAGTGGATTCAGAATGATGTCAATCGGCGTACCGTCCTCCAGGAAGGGCATATCCTCCACCGGCACGACCCGGGAGATAACCCCTTTGTTGCCATGCCGGCCGGCCATCTTGTCGCCTTCGGTCAATCGACGACGCTGCGCGATACTTACGCGCACCATCATCTCCACCCCGGCGGGCATGTCCTGATGATCGTCGCGCGTGAATACCTTGATATCCACCACCTTACCCCGCTCCCCATGGGGGAGCCGTAAGGAACTATCCTTTACCTCACGCGCCTTCTCTCCGAATATCGCCCGCAACAGCTTCTCCTCCGGGGTCAACTCGGTCTCGCCCTTTGGCGTAATCTTCCCAACCAGAATGTCTCCCGCGGCAACTTCAGCCCCGATCCGGATGATGCCGTCCTCGTCCAGATGCCTCAGCGCATCCTCACCCACATTGGGAATGTCTCGCGTGATCTCCTCCGGGCCGAGTTTCGTCTCTCTGGCTTCAATCTCGTGCTTCTCAATATGCACCGACGTGTACTTGTCGTTTTCCACCAGCCGCTCGCTCACCAGGATAGCGTCTTCGTAGTTGCCGCCTTCCCAGCTCATGTAGGCCACAAGCACATTCTGCCCCAGCGCCAGCTCACCATTCTGGGTGGAAGAACTGTCCGCCAGAACCGTGCCGGCCGCGACCATATCGCCTTTCGAGATCGTCGGACGCTGATCGATGCAGGTGCTCTGGTTGCTGCGGTTGTACTTGCGCAACGGGTAGGTATGAAGGGTACCATCCTCCTCCTGGATGACAATCTCCGTATTGACCACCCGAATGGCCTCGCCCGCCTTGCGGGCAACCACGACCTGGCCCGAATCAACCGCAGCCTGCCACTCCATGCCCGTGCCGACGATCGGCGCATCCGGCAGCACCAGGGGCACCGCCTGCCGCTGCATGTTCGAACCCATCAACGCCCGGTTGGTATCGTCATGCTCCAAAAAGGGAATCAAAGCCGCGGACACGCCGACAACCTGCTTGGGCGACACGTCCATATATTCTATCCGCTGCGGCTCTTCAAAACGGAACTCTTCAGCCTGCCGGACGGAGGGCCGCCTGTTGAGAAAGTGGCCGGAACTGTCCAGCGGCGTCGAGGCCTGGGCGATAGGCGAACGCTCCTCGGTATCCGCGTTCAGATAAATGACATCTTCACCCACGAAGGGACGCACCCGAATCTCGGTCAAGCCTTCAAGCGCCGCGACTCTCTTGGCCAGCTCCGGCGTCAGTTCAACGTCCTTCTCCGCCACAAGCTCTCCGCTGTCGGGGTCGTTGACCTCTTCGGCAAGAATCCGTCCCGTCAACGCATCGACCCGGTTTTCGACCGTGTTGATGACGCGGCGGTACGGCGTCTCGATAAAACCGAAATCGTTGATGCGGCCATAGGTGGCCAAATAGCCGATCAGACCGATGTTCGGGCCTTCCGGCGTTTCAATCGGGCAGATGCGCCCATAGTGGCTGTAATGAACGTCGCGCACATCGAAACCGGCCCGCTCGCGACGCAGACCGCCGGGGCCCAAGGCGCTCAGCCGGCGCTTGTGCGTCAACTCGGCCAGCGGGTTCGTCTGGTCCATGAACTGGCTCAACTGACTGCTGCCGAAAAACTCCCGCGTCGCAGCCACAACCGGACGAATATTGATCAGGCTCAGCGGCGTCACCTGCTCCGGCTCGCGGATAGACATCCGCTCCCGCACAACCCGCTCCATCCGCAAAAGGCCAATCCGCAGCTGGCTCTGGATCAATTCCCCAACCGTCTTGATGCGCCGGTTCCCCAGATGATCGATGTCATCCGGCATCTCGCGGCCATTGTTGATGTCGATGATGCGCCGAACGACCGACACGATGTCATCGTTCGTCAGAATGCGCGTGGAGAGAGGCTCTTCCTGCGCCAGCTTGCGATTGAGTTTGTAACGGCCCACCCGCCCCAGGTCGTAACGACGCGGAGTGAAAAGCAGATTCTGCAGAAAATTACGCGCATTGTCCAGTGTCGCCGGGTCGCCGGGCCGCAGCTTCTTGTAAAACTCCAGCAGAGCGTCATCAATCCCTTTCTGCCGGTCCTCGGTCGGATTGGCAGTCGGGTCCCGCTCCAGCGTCGCCTCGATGAATGGGTGATCTTCATTGTCATCAACGTCGGAGAACAGCGCCCGGATCTCCTCATCCGTCCCAAAACCGATCGCCCGCAGCAAAATCGTGGCCGGCAACTTGCGTTTGCGATCGACCTTGACGCTGACAATATCCCGCTTGCTCGTCTCAAACTCCAGCCAGGCCCCACGCAAGGGGATGAGCTTGGTGCCCGTCAGGCCGCGCCCCGTGCTCCGATCTTCCTCAATTGTAAAGTAGACACCGGGCGAACGAATCAGCTGACTTACCACCACCCGCTCACTGCCATTGACGATAAATGTGCCGGAGTCGGTCATCAGGGGGAAATCTCCCATGAAGACTTCCTGCTCGCTGATCTCCCCCGTGTCGTTGTTGACAAGCCGTACCTCAACCCACAGCGGCGCGGCATAGGTGATATCCCGTACGCGACACGCCTCTTCCGTGTGCTTGGCCTCATCAAAGCGAAAATCACCGAAATGCAGTTCAAGATGCTTGTTGAAACTGACGATCGGCGATATCTCCTCAAAAAGCTCTTTCAGGCCCTTGGTGCGAAACCATTCAAAGCTCTGAAGCTGAATTTCGATGAGCCGGGGCAGTTCGATCAGATTCGAAGTCCGCGAATAGGACTTCCTCTGCGTCCTGGCGCCAACACCGTTTCCAACGGCAGTATGAATCATATAGCGCATGCTCCTTTGCTGTATACTGTCGCCGCTTTCTCTACACTACCTTCAGTTCCCGCCAAACCAGACAGGCACTCAAATCGCGAAAATGGGGCTGGAAGCTCCTTTCGCGGCGGATTCTGCCCGCGTCCAAACCGTTCGCCGGCCGCCGTCTGCCCACGGCGCGCAAACACGGACGGCGGCTACATGCCTCTTCGCGCACACGACCGCAGACAAAATCCATAATCAGGATTGGGCTCAATCTGATCAAGATCCGCTATGACGAATTGTCGCTCCAGAATCTGCCCCAATCAACACCAGTTTCGCCGCTACCGCTTCTCTCCCACCTGCTGAATAACACAAGAAATAAGCCGCGGATTGTGCCCTGCCGCCAAATGCGCAGCAATCTACTCGCCCGCCGACGGCCTCGGCGGAGTTCATGCCACATCTATGCGCCCTGGCCCCGTCCCCCATCACGCCGGGGCTGCAAGCGACAAACGGAACCAAGTCTATCAATTCTTGCCCTGAACGACAAAGTATAAAGTATACAAGAACCATTGTCAAAAAGTTTTGACGCCCGGGTGCAGTCCAGTTTTGGGGTAGGCTGGAGAAGCGGGCTGCAGGCCTCATCGTGAATTCCAAGAGGCAGCCCCAAACTTGCGCCGACTTTGCCCCGCCCCCTGGCCCCTGCCGTCCCCCCTCCCGCTTTGAACGCCCTTGAAACTGCCTCGATATGGGCGCTGGGCAATTTACATACGAAATGCCTACGATTGCAAAAGCCCGTTCCGCCCCACGGACATGATACCTTGCAAATTCCCCCCAAAAACCGCCCCCCGCGCCCGACGGATGAACTGCCGGTTCCGCCCCGATATGACCACCCGGCATCGCGCGCGCGGCACAGAGGTTTCACCCCCCGTACCAGTGATCAGACAGCCGAAAAGAGGGCCAAAACACACACCCTTGCCGCGTCGCGCGACAGTAGAACCAGGGGTGTCGAAAATGCGAATTTCCCACCCGCCAGTGCCCTGCTCTCCGGCAGAAAACGGACTGCTGAGCCGCCCGTTCGAAGGATTCGCATCCGTTTTTGTCAGAAATAGTTTTGTGCTATCGTTTTGCTATGGAACAATATGGGGGAAAGTGGGGCACTCGCCCTAATCTTCCCTGATACATCCGTTTGACCTGAGAAGTTGGGTGCGCCTCCGCTCCGGAGATGCGCAATGGACGACTATTCGGAAAATCATGTTTCTCGGCGCGTTCAGCCACAATCTGGATAGCAAAGGACGGGTCACAATCCCCGCCAAATTCCGGCACCAGCTCATGCCCGGACTGGTGGTGACGCGCAACCCCACCGGCGGCTGTCTCATGGCAATGCCGCTCGAAGAGTGGCAGAATGTGGCCGCCCGAGTCAGCGCGCTGCCCCTGATAGACAAGCGGACAGCGCAGCTGCGCCGGGCCCTGTTCAGCGCCGCCGAAGACCTGAAACCAGACCGGCAGGGACGCATCCTCATCAGCCAGCGATTGCGGGAGTTCGCAGGCATCGAAAACGAAGTGATCATCGCCGGAATGAATACCTATATCGAACTCTGGGACCCGACCCAGTGGGAGGAGCAGTTACTCACACCGATGCAGCTCGGCGAAGACCTTTTTGCCGCCCTGGGAGTCTGAACCATCCTGGACCTACCGCCAAGGCCCGGCCGCAGGGGTCGCCTGAGACCTCACACCGCCGTGCCAGCACGCGACGGATATGCAAGGCGCCCCGTATGAGCCGGATGGCCTGAAGCACCAACCCGTTCTGGCGGACGAAGCGCTGGCCGGCCTGAACGCCCAACCAGGCGGCCTCTTCATCGACGGGACGGTGGGCGGCGGCGGCCATACCCAGCTTCTTCTGCATCACACGCGCCTCCAACGGGGCGAGGCGCAGCGAAATATCATTGCAGACAATGTCGGCGGCGGGCAATCGACCCGCCGCCGAGTGCCCAAGAATGAAGGCCGCAGCGGGCGAATCCTGGGGTTGGACGCCGACCCCGCGGCCATCCAACGAGTTCGGAACCGCTTTCCCGGCGAAATCCGCGCAGGCAGACTGAGCTTGGTCCAGTCGCCCTTCGATCAGATCGGTCGCATCGCCCGGCAACAGAGCTTCACCGGCGTGGATGGCATTCTGCTTGACCTGGGCCTCAGCAGCTTTCAACTGGATTCGCCGGCGCGCGGCTTTGCCTTTCGGTTCGACGGCCCTCTGGACATGCGCTTCGACCCGTCTTCCGGCTACAGTGCCGCCGACCTGATAAACAACAGCTCCTGGGAGGAGATCGCCGATATCCTTTACCAATATGGCGAGGAACGACAGAGCCGCCCGATCGCACGCGCCATCGCGGCCAATCGGCCCGTCTCGACGACCGCCGAACTGGCTGACATCGTCAGCAGAGCGGCGCGTCGCCGCGGCAAACAAAAGATCCATCCCGCCACCCGTACATTTCAGGCGCTGCGCATCGCAGTCAATGACGAGTTGGGACAACTGGCGCGAGCATTACACCAGATTACCGACCTTCTGCGGGCCGGCGGACGGGTTGCCATCATCTCCTTTCACAGCTTGGAGGACCGTCTGGTCAAAGAGTGGATGCGTGACAACGCCCGAAAGTTCCGGCCCGATCCGACCCTGCCGGCCGGCGGACAGGAACAGGTTCCCGTTCTGGCCATCTACAACAAAAAACCAATCATGCCGGCAGCCGCTGAAATCGAAAGAAACCCCCGCAGCCGGTCGGCAAAGCTGCGGATCGCCGAAAAATTACCTGAACCGTGATTGAACCGCATGCCCGTGGATCTGTTGTGACTGTTTCAGCAGGACAAGGCTATTGTCAACACCAACCGTAAATTTGCGCCGCGCCGCGCGTCCGTCGCAAACGGGGGCCCAGCGCAACAATGACGAGCAGGTTTTGCGCCCAGCCGAACACGGAGGATCGAGGGAAGAAGGAAGCTGGGGGCAAAACAATATGCAATCATCCAATCTGGCCCGCTTTCGCATCCTGCGCGGCTTGATCTGGCTTGATGATATCGTTCCCTTGCCGCAGACATTGAGGGGCTATCTCCTCTTTGTCCTGGCTCTGACCGTCGTCTGCGGCCTGGCCGTCTTTCAGGTCTGGACGGCGCTTCGGATTACGCAGGCCCGCGCCGAATTGGACGCGCTCAGCGTGCAGTACAGCCTGATCGAACAGAGAAACGCTGAGCTGCTCTGGCGGATCGGCCAGCTCACGACCCTGGAAGAGGTGCAGACGCGGGCGGTGCAGCTCGACTTCCGCCCGGCTTTGGAACGCAATTACATCCCGGACCCGACCAGCGCGCAAACCCGGCCCGCAGCTGCCGCAGGATCCACCGCATCAGGCGGGAGTCAGCAGCCGGATCAACAAGCGGTGAATCCCCTCACCTTGGATCAACCGCCCGCAGAGGCACGCGTACAATCAGCGCTGTCTGCCGGCGCAACAGGGAATCAGGAACCAGCGCAACCACCCAACACGACCTACCGGACGGGCCCCGCTCGCGCGCATAACAGTGGGCCTGCCCCCGCCGAACCGTCCTTCTGGTCTGTGACCGAACGACTCCCTATCGCCGGATTCGAGCAGGCCGTCTCTGGGTGGCAACAACAGGTTGATGAACGCTGGCAGGCTGTCCGGCAATGGAGCGAACCACTGCTTGAACGGGCCGGCGATTTATTTCTGGGCCAGTTGAAACAGCCCAGATAGCGCCTGTCGCCCGTCTCGCCGCCGCCAGCGGCCCGCAGGAGGAAACCGCGGCGACGAACGTTCGCAGCTGAAGTATTCGTGGCCACCGGTATATGGCCGCTTCGTGTGGCCACAGCGTGTGGCTACTGTAGGACTGGAGAATTCTCGCATGCGTTCGCGGAACCGAACCGTTCGTCCCGATCACGGACACGGGTTCGGCCCTCTATTCGCCCCCCGCCAAAGGCCCGAAGACAGGGTCGACGGTGGGCCCGAAGATGACGCCCTGAATCGGGAGGCGTCAGACCGCGCCCCGCACGCGCAAGAACGCGCCCCAAACGCCTCCGTTTCAGACGATGTCTCCAAAATCTGGCGTATCGGCTTTATCGGCGTCGTGCTCACAGGCCCGCTGCTTCTGTTGATCCTGCGGCTGCTCGACATGCAGGTCATGGGCTGGCAGCAGTACGAACCGCCCAAGGCCGTGGCCTCCGCGCGCAATACCGTGGATGACACCACCTCCTGGGGCGTCATCGTCGACCGCGACGGCAATCTGCTCGCCGCAGACCGCTTCACCTACCGGATCACGGCGACGCCAAAATTTATCCCGGCTGAAGATTACGCCGAAATCGCCCAACGACTCGCTTACAGCATCGGTGTCCCGCCCCTTGAGATCGAAAGTCTCCTGAAAGAGAATGGCGACAGAGACTATCTCATCATCGCCCCACACCTCGACTTTGAACAGGGCCAACAACTGCTCGCCGAGCGCCAGCAACGACTGGCTGACAGGGATTTCCTCCTGGAGCACATTCGCATCGCGGCCCATCCCAGACGCTTCTATCCGCAAGGTACCCTCGGCAGCCAGTTTCTGGGATTCCTCAATGCCGAACGCGTGCCTGTTTTGGGCATCGAACGCTACTACCGAAACTTCCTCTCCAGCGATGGCGTAGGACTCCCGCCCGGCCGCCAGCTGCCCCGAACGGAACTGGACGACAACATCCTGCGTTTTCTGCCCAGCGGCAATGGCAAAGGCCTGGTGCTGACCATCGACCGCACCGTCCAGCATATCATCGAAGAGGAGCTGCGCCTGGGCGTACAGATCTACCGGGCCGTGGGTGGCTCCGTCATCGTCATGGATCCAAGAACAGGCGCAATCATGGGGATGGCGAACTGGCCCGCCTTCGACGGCAACAGCTTCGAAGACGAAGACCCCGGCGCCTTCACCAATGTGGCCATCAGCTCCCAATTTGAGCCAGGCTCGGTCTTCAAACTGATCACCGTCGCAGCAGCCATCGACATCGACGCAATCGAGGAATCATCCGTTTTTGTCGACACCGGAGCCATCTCCGTGGAAGGCCATACAATCCAAAACAGCGATCGCAAAGCTGTTGGCGAGCTGACCGTCTCCGATGCCATGGCCCACTCCAATAATGTGATTACCGTCCAGATCGCGCAGGAGGTCGGCGCCGAAATCTTTTACGACTACGTTTCCCGGTTTGGATTCGGCGCCGACACCAATATCGATCTCAGCGGCGAAGTCTCCGGCCAGGTCAGAAATCTTGATGCCCCGAACTGGGGAGTCTCCGACCTCGCCACAAACAGCTTCGGCCAGGGCATTGCCGTTACCTCCATCCAGATGATCAGCGCCGTGGCCGCCATCGCCAACGGCGGCAAGCTTATGCGACCGTATATCGTGCACAGCCGCATCGCCGGCAACTACGCAATGGTCACCCAGCCAACAATGGTCTACCAGGTTATCCAACCGGAAACGGCAACCCGCATGAGTGAGATGATGAGGCATGTCGTCAACACCGGGAATCAGATGGCGCAGGTGTCCGGCTATAGCGTCGCCGGCAAGAGCGGCACTGCCGAAATCGCCACCGAAGAGGGCTACATACAGGACGAAACGATCGCCAGTTTTATCGGCTTCGCGCCCGCCGACGACCCGCAATTTATCATGATGGTGAAGCTGGACCGGCCCGACCCCGCCATCAGCCGCTGGGCTGCCTATACCGCGACACCCATCTTCAGCCGTATCGCCCACCGCCTCTTCGAACACCTCAATATCCCGCCAGACTCTGTCCGCCTGTCAGATGACAGCCAGAGCTATGCATGTCTCTCCGCCGTTCAATGCCGGGCGATCGGGTCGGCGACGCATTCTATGCCGGGGTCAGAGGAGATTGCAGAGCTTTCCAGCCGCTGATCCGATTCGAAGCGGGCCGCAGGAGGCCCCGCAGAAATGAAACCGCAACTTTTGAAACCGCATCCGCTCATACGACGGGTTAATGTAAGGCGTATACAACTGTTCAAAGGTGCCTGATTCGGTGGCAGACCGACCAAACGTTGAGACCTTCATCACCCATCATACATTGTGGCACGCGCTGACGGGCTCCCTCCCGCCCCAGACGTTGGCGCCCCGTCCCATCAGCCCGGCAGTGCTGGATAGCCGCGACGCTGTTGCGGGCTCTCTCTTCATCGCCTTCAGCGGCGCCCGCACAGACGGCCACAAATTTATCCGCCAGGCCCTAACCGGCGGCGCCGCCGCGATCATCTGCGAAGAGCGGGGCCTCGAACAGCTGCGCGAAACCAGCGCGGTGCTGGTCGACTGCCGCCGCAAACATGACGAAAGCCAGCAGCGGAAAGAAGAAGAACATCCCCGCAGCGCCCGCCCGCCCCATATGCTTCAAACCGCCCAGTTTGAACCCGGCCGCGCCATCGCCTACATTGTGCCCGACGCCAACGCCGCCCTGCAGGCCGTAGGCGCCTTCCACCGGCTGCATCGCGCACACCCGGACCTGCAAGTGATCGGCGTGACCGGCAGCGTAGGCAAAACAAGCACCAAAGAACTGGCGGCATCCGTCCTCGCCCAGCGCTACAACACCCATCGCAGCACAGGCAACCTCAACAGCGAACAGGGCCTGCCCATGGCCCTCCTCGGGCTGCGCACGGGCCACGAACGGACCGTGCTGGAGATGGGTATGTACGACCTGGGAGAGATTCGCCTGCTCTGCCGCCTGGCCAGGCCGCGCATCGGCGTTGTCACCAATGTCGGCCCAACCCACCTCGAACGGCTCGGCACGATAGAACGCATCGCCCGCGCCAAAGCCGAGCTCGTAGAGGCCCTGCCCAGCGCGCAAAACGGGGGCATAGCCATTCTGAACCAGGACGACCCGCGGGTTCGGGCGATGGCCGCTGCCACCGATGCCCGCCCTTTCCGCTTTGGCCTCTCTGCCGACGCCGATCTGTGGGCCGACGAAATCGAAAGCCTTGGCATGGAGGGCATCCGCTTCCGCATTCATCACCGTCAGAATGACGGAAACATCCACAGCCAGCGTCTCACTGTGCCCGTCCTGGGCAGACATTCGGTCTATACCGCCTTGGCCGCAGCCGCCGTCGGCATTGTCAGCGAGCTCACCTGGCAGGAAATCCGCGCCGGCCTGCAGCGGGCGCCGAGCCAGTTGCGCCTTGTTGTTGTGCCGGGCATCAACGGCAGCACCGTCATTGATGATACATATAACGCCAGCCCCGTCAGCACCGTGGCCGCCCTCAATCTGCTGGACGACCTGTTCACACGCCGCCAGGCAGGCGGGGCCGGTTCGGCAGCGGAAGGCGCGCCCCAACTCCGCAACGGCCGGCATCCGCAACAACAGCATGCCGGCCGCCGCATCGCGATTCTGGGCGATATGAGAGAGCTGGGCGCCTTCACGGCAGAGGGCCATAAACAGGTCGGCGCCCACGCCGCCGGCGTAGCCGATCTCCTTGTTACCGTCGGCGCGCTCGGCCGCCTCATCGCCGATGAGGCCCAAAGCGCAGGCCTGCCTTCCCAAGCCGTGTACGCAACCGACGATTTCGAAACGGCGCTGGCGGTCCTGAAAGAGCTGGCGCAACCGCAGGACCTGCTGCTCGTCAAAGGCAGCCGAGCAGTGGGCATGGATCGTCTTGTCACCGAGATTTCACGAGATCTGGCAAAAGACGCAGCGCCAGAGTTCACCCGCCGCATTGGGCCCGCACAAGAGGTCGGCGGCGGCCTCCGGGAAGGCTGAGAGGTTCATCGATGGAATCTCCCTTGGTGCTGGGGACCCTAAGTTTCTTTATCGCTGTGATTTGGGGCCAGCCACTGATCACACTACTGGAGCACTATCGAATCGGCAAACAGGTGCGCATGGAAGGGCCGGACTCGCATCAGGAGAAGACGGGAACGCCAACAATGGGAGGACTGCTCTTTGTCGTGCCGGTCCTTCTGATCACGGGGGCGCTTAACCTGGCCAATCTGCTTGGCTTCACCCTGATTGGCAAAAGCACCCTGTTGCTCTTCTTCTGCCTGGCCGCGCACGCAACACTGGGGGCCGTCGACGACTGGCTCGGGCTCCGCGGCAGAGGAAAGGGAATGTCGGCCCGGATGAAGAGCGGATTCCAGCTTGTGTTTGCCGCAATCATTGTCGGCATCCTCTATTTCGGGCCGCCCGATCTGTACTATGTAGGCGTGCCTGGCATTCCGGAGTACGTCTCGATCGGCTGGCTGTTCATTCCAGTGGGAATTCTTATCATTATCGGATTCAGCAACGCGGTGAATCTGACGGACGGGCTCGACAGCCTCGCCGGGAGCATCAGCAGCATCTCCTTTGCCAGCTACGGGCTGATTGCCTACCGGCAGGGGCAAACCTACCTGGCCGCCTTCTGTTTCACAGTGGTCGGCGCTCTGTTTGCCTTCCTCTGGTTCAATGCCCATCCGGCGGAGATCTTTATGGGTGACACCGGCAGCCTGGCCTTGGGCGCAACGCTTGCGCTGGTCGCCCTGATGACCGGGCAGTGGCTGCTGCTTCCGGTCGTAGGGTTTGTGTTTGTCGCCGAAACAGTTTCCGTCCTGTTGCAGGTAGCCTCGGCCAAATTCAGCCGCCGCTACCTGGGTCGTGATATCCGCATGTTCAAAATGACGCCAATCCACCATCACTTTGAGTTGATGGGCTGGAGCGAAACACAGGTCAAGGAAAGATTCTGGATCGTCGGTGTGTTGAGTGGAATGTTGGGCGTGGCCCTGGCGCTGTGGAACGGCTGAACTCCGACGCCATCCGTTCCATGCCGCCGACCAAACCTCAATTCCTGGAAGCCGGTCTTCAGCGCCTGGTCACTGTCAGGGGGCATTGCTCCCGCCAGAACCTGGATGTCGGAAGGAGAATGGCGCCGTGACTGCCATCTGCGAAACGTTCAACTTTGAAAAACGCAATGTCGTTATCCTGGGGATGGGCCGTCAGGGCATGGCCTTGGCCCGCTTCTTCGCGGCGGCGGGCGCAGAAGTAACCCTCAGCGACATCGCGCCCGCGGAAAAGTTGGCCGAGGAGCTGGATCAACTGGGTGGTCTCGCTGTCTCACTTGACCTGGGCGGCCATTCACCCAACCTGCTCGATGACTGCGATCTGCTCTGCCTCAGCGGCGGCGTGCGTCTCCAAACACCATTCGTCCAGGATGCCATCCGCCGCGGCATCCCGCTTAGCAATGACAGCCTGCTCACAATGCAGCTCGCGCCCTGCCCTGTCATCGCCATCACCGGCAGCAGCGGAAAAACCACAACGACGACCCTCGTAGGTGAAATGCTGCAAGAGACTTTCGCCGACGCGCATACCGTCCACGTTGGCGGCAATATCGGCGCCCCCCTGGTAGACCGCCTCGACACCATCCAGGAAGATGACTGGATGGTGCTGGAGTTGAGCAGCTTTCAACTTGAGCTGTTCGACCCGCATGTCGCCTACGGGCCCTTCGACAGCCTGGGTCCCGACGTGGCCGCCATTCTCAATATCACGCCCAATCATCTGGATCGACATGCGTCCATGGCCGACTATGCCTTGGCAAAATCCAACCTGCTGCGCCATCTCAAACCGACCAGCGTTGTGGTCCTCAACGCCGATGATCCCGTGACCGGCCGGATGGCCGGCTGGGAGATTGAAGGGACGCCGGTACCCGCTGACTGGGCGATCGAACCCGTCCTGGCGCAATGCCGTTCCGCCTTGGGCAAGGACCGGCGAACTGTCCCGTTCTCCATCTCTGCCAGCCGAATCCGGCGCATCTCCCTTCAGGGTTCGGAAACGCTGCCGCAGCCCGCGGCCGCCAGTGAACAGCCCCACGCGCCAGCGTCCGGCGCCTGGGCATCCGAAACATCCGCAGAGCTGGTCTACCAGGGCCGATGCTTCTGCCGCCGCGCCGATGTCCGGCTGCGCGGCGAGCACAATGTCAGCAACCTGCTGGGCGCCGCGGCCATCAGCGGCGCGGCCGGCGCATCGCCAGAGGCCATGGGGCGCGTGGCCCGCTCCTTCGCCGGTGTGCCTCACCGGTTGGAAGAGGTGCGGCCCAGGGGCAACGTCGTTTGGATCAATGACAGCATCGCGACCGCGCCCGAACGGGCCGTCGCCGGGCTTCAGGTCTTCCCCCCAGGCGCCCAGACGCTCATTCTCCTGGCCGGCGGCAAAGACAAGAACCTGCCCTGGGATGCCTTTGCCGACGAGGTGTTGGACCGCGTCCAATGTCTGATCGGGTTCGGGGAAGCGGGGTCGATGATCGCCGACAAAGTGCGGGAGCGGGCCTCGTTCCGGCGTATGTCCGCCCCCTGCTGCGCGGTGGTTCAGCGCCTCGATGAGGCCGTTGTCCTCGCCAAACAGACCGCGACGCCGGGCACGGTTGTCCTCTTCTCTCCAGGAGGCACCAGCTACGACGCCTACAAGGACTTTGAGCAGCGCGGAGAGCATTTCCGGAATCTGGTGGCGAGCGGCCAGTAACGGCGGCGCTTCTCCGGCTTTCCGCCCCGGGCCCCAACGCGGCGGATATATGAGGAACGACAATGGCGCTTCAGGTTAGCAGTGCGAAACAGAGCGGCAGATTCGGCTCCAGCTTCGATTGGGCGCTGGCCGCCGTCCTTACCTGCCTGATCCTGTTCGGCTTCGTCATGGTCTTCAGCGCCAGCTACCCCTGGGCCCTCGAAAACCGCGGCTCGCCCTTCTACTATGTGTTCCTGCAAACCCGCTGGCTCGGGCTCGGCTTGTTGGTCCTGGTCGGCGCCGCGCTCGTCCCCTACCGGGTCTGGGAACGGTGGAGCATACCCCTGATGGCGTTCGGGCTGATTTCTCTGATGGCGGTCATCTTTCTGGGTGATAACCGCTTCGGCGCCACCCGTACCTTTTTCGGCGGCCGCGTCCAACCCAGCGAGCCTGTCAAGGTGATCGTCCTCATCTACATCAGCACCTGGCTGGCCAGCAAGGGCAATCGAATCAAGGATATCAACTATGGACTGATCCCCTTTGGCGTGCTCATGGGAATCGTGACGGGACTGATCGTCGCGCAGCCGGATATCAGCACAACCATCCTCATCGTTGCCACCGCGCTGATCATCTTCTTCCTGGCCGGCGCAGAGCTGAAACAGCTTGTCCTGGGCGGCTTTGTCGCCCTCGTCACTTTCTGGCTCGTGATTACCCGCAACAGCTATGCCAGCCGCCGCGTCAACGCGTTGCTCGAATCGATCCAGTCGCCTCTGAACAGCTCCGAGTGGCAGATCCGCGAAGCCAGCCAGGCCATTGTCAAGGGCGGGCCGCTCGGCGTCGGCCTGGGCAACAGCACCGAAAAGCTGCCCGGCAATCTGCCCCTGAGCTGGTCGGACAACATCTTCGCGGTGATCGGCGAGGAAATGGGGCTGCTGGGCACGCTGCTGGTGATCCTGCTCTTCACGCTGTTTGTCTACCGCGGCCTGCGTATCGCCAGTGAATCGAACGATACCTTCGGCTCTCTGCTCGCAGTGGGCATCACCGCGCTCATCATCCTGCAGGCCATCATTCACATCGCCGTCGCAGTCGCCGTCGCGCCGCCCACCGGCGTAACCCTACCCTTCGTCAGCTTCGGCGGCAGCTCTCTTGTCACCTCTATGGGCGCCGCCGGCATTCTGCTCAACATCAGCCGCTATCGCGGGCAGCCTCCGCCCCCCGCGCCCCGCCGACGCGAAGCCGGCGCACGCCCGGACGCCACCGCGGCCGGCCGCATCAGCCGGGGTCTAATCAACGCTTTTGGCTCACGTAAATCCGGGGCATCCTCTGGCCCCCCAGGGCAAACAGCCCATGCGACTTCTAATCTCGGGTGGTGGAACCGGGGGACACGTCTATCCGGCTCTCGCCGTCGTCGAACAACTACGCATCAACGCTCTGAACGCCGCGACCGCTCAGGATAGCCCGGCGCTTCTGTGGCTGGGGAGTCAGACCGGCATCGAGCACCCTCTCGTGCAGGACGCTGAAATCCCCTTCCGCAACATCCAGAGCGGCGCGCTGCGAGGACGAAATCCTGTGATGGCATCACGCAGTCTGGCCAACGTGCTGGCAGGCATTCGCCAGTCACTCCAGGTTCTCGAAGAGTTTCGCCCGCAGGCATGCTTTGCAACCGGAGGATATGTCATGGCCCCGGTTGCCATCGCCTGCCGAATGCGGGCCGTGCCGGTGATGATCTACCTGCCCGACATGACGCCCGGCCTGGCGGTGCAGTGGCTCAGCGCTCTGGCGCAGAAGGTGGCGGTCAGCTTCCCCGAAGTCGCCGGCTTTTTCGGCAAAAAGGCGGTCGTCACCGGCTACCCAGTCCGCGCCGGCCTTCTCAACGCCGTCGAGGACAGGCAGACCGCGCGGCTGAAGTTGACCCGGAAACTGGGAATGAAACTGGAGCATGGACTGCCTCTCCTGTTGGTGTTCGGGGGCAGCCAGGGGGCGCGCAGTATCAACAGAGCCGTCTGGCAGGCGGCCCCCGCCCTCCTGCCCGACTGCCAGATTCTGCACGTCGTCGGCACGCGCGACTGGCCCCTGCTCGAACAGGAAGGACCGGAACTGTGGGACAACCCCCTGGCCGACCGCTACCATCCCGTCGCCTATCTGCACGAAGAGATGGCCTGGGCCCTGGCCAGCGCCGACCTGGCGTTCGCCCGCGCCGGGGCCAGTGTTCTGGCCGAGTTTCCACTGGCGCGTCTGCCATCGGTGCTCGCGCCCCTGCCCGGCGCCGGCTCCCACCAGCTCCCCAATGCCCGTAAACTGGCCGACTCCGGCGCCGCCGCCATCATCGAGGACGCGCAGTTGACGGAAAAGTTGGAACCGACCATCGCGGCGCTGCTGGCGGATCAGAATCGCCGACGCGCGATGGCGGCGGCGGCCGGCGCCCTGGCCCAGCCCCAGGCCGCCGACAATATCGCACGCGAACTAGAGCGGCTCGCGGCCCGCGGCTAGCGCAGCGCAAAGGCCGCCGCGGCCGCGCCCTGTGATCATGGACGACGACGATTTGGAATGCGATCAAGAGATGTAGTCAAAAAACGCGGCTGCTTTACAGGTGGGACGGACCCGGAATGTGTCCGCCTCCCAGAAAGAAAACAGAGAAAATGAGCGCATCTACGCCAAGCACTGTTGCATTTGTCTTCTACGTCCTCCTATTTGGGTGGATCGGTTTCCGGCGGGGCCTTTTCCGGGAACTGTCCGTGCTGATCGTCTCCGTCGGCGGCTTCTTCCTGCTGCAACAAAATCAGGGACTGGCCCTGGAGATCGTTAGGCAGGTATTGGGCGTCCTCTTCGGTCTCATCAGCGCAGGCGCAAAACTCCTCGCCTCGCTGCGTTCCGGGGGCGGGGAGGAAATAGGGGAACCGGTCTACACACTGGGCGCCTCGGACTGGCTCTCCGACGCAGACCAGCCCACGGTCACCTTTCTGGTCTGGGCCGGCCTGCTGCTATTTGCCTACCTGCTGACCAACAAGGCGATCCCGGACAGCCTGAGCTCTTCAGGCATCCTGGCGGCACTGCTCGGCATCGGCAACGGCCTCTTCTACATCCCGACATTCGCGCCGCGACTGATCGCCTTCATCCCGGAGGTCAGCGTCTCGTCGGTCTCTTCGCCCGGCGACGGCATGCAAGGGCTTCTGGACAGCATGACCGACATGATGCAGTCCAGCTTTGGCGACATCTGGCAGACTTTAGGGCCGCAACAGCCAATCCTGGCCGCAATCGCCCTGACGGTTCTGCTGGTGGCCGTGATCAGCACACTGCGCCGCGGCCAGACGTAACCGGCAACCCCAGGAGCCGCTGGGCTCACGGCAACTTTCTTGAAACGCTACTGACCACGAATTCGTTATGGGGCTGATCGAAGTCTACTTTGGATCTATCGCTGGCATCATCACGCTAATTGGCCTGGCCCAGGGCTACGCGCGCGAACTGGGCCGGTCCATGATCATTATCGTCGCGATTTTTCTGCTGCTCTACGTCGAGGATCGTCTCAACCCGATCCTGAACAGCGTATGGCGAATGGTCTTCTCGACTGAGGATTTGGGCGCCCAGCAACTATTCCTGAGCAATTTCTATCTGATCATCTTTGTCGCTACCATCTTTGCCGGCTACGCGGGCCGGGTCATCACCTTCAGCGGCCAGCAGTGGCCGATGCCCCAGGGCGCAGTTCTCAGTTGCCTGGTCGGCGCCGTCAACGGCTATCTGATCAGCGGCAGCCTCTGGTATTACCAGCACATATACGGCTATCCCCTCTCTTCCCTCGGATGGATTAACCCGGAGCTGTCGCCGATCGCCGTCGAACTTATCCGTTATCTGCCCCAGAATCTCATGCCTTCACCAACGCCGTGGGTAATCCCAATCGCTATACTGCTGCTGATGCGGGTGCGCGGATGAACGATCTGAACGCCCATGCCGGCGCGCGGCCCGGCCGAAACGATGGAGTCAGCCATGCAAAGTGACAGGTGGCAGAAACAGCTGCGGATGGCGCTGGACGCGTCTCCGCCAACAGAGGGCGGGAACCGCGCACGGCTGCACGTGCACCTGATTGGAATAGGCGGCGCAGGGCTCTCCGCCATCGCCCATGTCCTCCTCGAACGCGGCATACAGGTCAGCGGCAGCGACCGCCAGGAGAGCGAGCCCACACGCCGGCTGGCTGCCGCCGGCGCGAAAATGTTCGGGCGGCAAGAAGCCCACCAGGAGCTCGCCGGTCTCCCGCCGGAGGAACGCCCGGACGTGGTCCTGATCAGCAGCGCGGTCGACGAAACGAACCGCGAACGACAGACCGCGCGGAAACTGGGCATACCGGTCGTCAAGCGGGAGGTCTTCCTGCGGCCGCTGCTGGCAGGCCGCGATGTCATCGCAGTCTCCGGAACCCATGGCAAGAGCACAACCACGGCGATGATCGTACAGACGCTGCACGCAAACGGCTGCGACTCCGGCTATATCATCGGCGCCGACCTGCCGGGCTTCGGCAACGCCCGCGCCGGCGCCGCCTCCGCATTCGTGATCGAAGCGGATGAATATGACCGCATGTTCCATGGGCTGACACCGGCAGTGGCTGTCGTGACCAACGTGGAGTGGGACCACCCCGACTGCTATCCAACGCCGGCAAGTTTCGCCGGCGCCTTTCGCCACTTTCTTGCCCAGGTGCGCCCGGGGGGATGTGTGATCTCCTGCGCAGATGATCCCGGTGCGGAGGCGCTGCGCGCGGAACGCCCAGCCAAAGACGGCCCCGCCTGGCTGACGTACGGCCTCCATGACGGCTGCGACATGCGCGCCGTCCCCGAAACAGTAAGCCCGAACGGGGGCTATACCGCCGCAGTCCACAGCGCGGGAAAGCCAATCGGACGCCTGCAACTGCAAGCCCCGGGCCTCCACAACCTGCGCAACGCCCTGGCCGCGCTCGCCGTCGCCCGCCGCTGCGGCGTGCCCGCCGCGCAATGCCTGGCCAGCCTGCATCAGTACACGGGCATCGGCAGACGCTTTGAACTGAAGGGAACCCGGCAGGGCGTGACCGTCATTGACGATTACGCCCATCACCCAACCGAAATCCAGGCAACCCTGGCCGCGGCCCGCAACCGCTTCGGCGAGCGGCGCATCTGGGCCGTCTTTCAACCGCATACCTTCAGCCGCACCAATGCCATGCTCCACAAAATCGCCTGCAGCTTCGACAACGCGGACGCGGTTCTGGTGACAGATATCTATGCCGCCCGAGAGAGCGGCGACAGGGCCCTGGCCGCGGCGGAAGTCGCGGCAGCCAGCGCCCACCCTTCCATCCGTCACAGCGGCGGCATCGAGGACACCAGCGCGATCCTCCACAACGAAGTGACCGCCGGCGACGTGGTGCTGACGCTCGGCGCAGGCACCAGCCACCGCATCGGCGAACTGCTGCTGGAAAGACTGGGAACCGATGGCTGAACTTGGAAACGCGCTGCCGCTTGTCCTGATCGTGTGCGGGGCGCCGGGCACGGGCAAAACAACGCTGGCCCGCAAACTGGCCCCGGCCCTGGATCTTCCCCTGATCGCGCGCGACGATCTGAAAGAGTCGCTGTTCGAGACGCTGGGCTGGTCTACTGTCGAGTGGTCTCAGCAGCTTGGCCGGGCAACCTATGAACTGGTCTACCTGTTGGTCGAACGCCTGCTGGAGGCCCGCTGCTCACTGCTCGTGGAAACGCCCTTCGATCCCGACTGGGCCAACCCCCGCTTCCAGGCATTGCGCTCGCGCCATCCGTTCCAGCCCGCGCAGGTCATCCTTTCCTGCCGGGCCGACCTGCTGCGTCAGCGCTACGCCCGGCGAGTCGACAACGGCGAACGACACCCGGGCCACGTGGACCGCCTTCGAGTGGGCCAGTTCGACACGGCCGCGCTGGCGCGCCGCAACCGCCCTCTCGACCTCGAAGGGCCCGTTTTTCACATCGACACCAGTGATGATTTCGCCGCGCTGGATTTCGACCGGCTGGTGACAGAACTGAACACACTACGAGGAAGCCCAGCGCGCAGTGACAATACTTGACACCATGGCGCCACCACCGGCCAGGACCCGTCCCAAAAGAGAAATCAGCGCCTCCGCCCTCGACCAGATCGAGGCGCTCGGCATTGATATCCGGCAGGACCATCCGCTGGCGAACCTGACAACGATTAAGATAGGTGGCCCTGCCGACTACTTCGCGGCCGTCACAGACACGCACAAACTCCTGAAACTGGCGCGCTGGGCCAGGGCCAACGACCTGCCCTACCTGATCCTGGGCGGCGGCAGCAATGTGCTGATCAGCGACCGCGGCATACGCGGGCTGGTGATCCACAACCGCTGCCACGCCGTGCAGGTGCAGGATGCCCCCTGCTGCGACTACCCCAAAGACACCCGCCCCTTCCTCTTCGCCGAGAGCGGCGCACTGATGGCCGGCGCGGCCCGCACAGCCGTAAACGCCGGCCTCACCGGCCTGGAGTGGGCGGTCAGCGTGCCCGGCTCCGTTGGCGGCGCAGTAGTCAACAACGCCGGCGCGCACGGCGGCGAAGTCAAAGACTCGCTCTGGGACGTTCTGCTGCTGGACGGCAACGGCGATATCCAGGTCTTCCGCGTCGAAGATCTCGCCTACGCCTACCGCCAAAGCAGCCTGAAACAGGAAGGCGGAGCCGACGCCGGCTTCGGGCCCGTCCTCCTCAGCGCAAACTTCCGGCTCCAAACCGGCGACCGCGACACCATCCGCGCCGCCGCCCAATCTTTTCTGGGCCACCGGCGCAGTACACAACCGGTGGAACCCTCACTCGGCAGCACATTCGTCAACCCGCCAGGCGACTTCGCCGGACGCCTGATCGAGGAGGCCGGGCTCAAAGGGTTTCGTCTCGGCGGCATCGAGGTCAGCCGGACGCATGCCAATTTCCTCATCAACCCCGGCGGCGTCGGCGCGGCGGCGGCAGTCGATCTCCTGGCGATGATTCAGCATATTCAGACGGTCGTGGCCCGCCGCAGCGGCGTGGAACTGCAACCGGAACTTCAGAGAATCGGAGAATGGTGACTCCTATGGCGGACAATCCAGTACGGGTCGGTGTACTATTTGGCGGCAAAAGCGGAGAACACGAAATTTCCTTGCTCAGCGCGCAGACGGTCATCCGCGCCTTGGATGAGGCCGGCTACGAAACCGTGCGGCTGGGCATCACCAAGACCGGCGAATGGCTCACCGGTGCCGATCCGTTGGCGCGGCTGACCAACGGCAAGGAGAAAGAGAACGGCCACGCCAGGATGGCGGAAAGCGACGCAGCCCCGCTCGCCCCCGCCCCGGCGCAGTTCCCTCTGCTGGCGCATAGCGAACGCTTGCCCCCGGTCGACCTGATCTTTCCCGTGCTCCACGGCCCCTACGGTGAGGACGGAACCGTGCAGGGCCTGCTCGAAATGATCGAGATGCCCTACGTCGGCTGCGGCGTCCTCGCCAGCGCCGTCGCGATGGACAAGATCGCGGCCAAGTCCCTCTATGCCGCCGCCGGTATCCCCCAGGTCGCCTACCGCACACTGCTGCGCCGCAACTGGGTCGAAAACGTCGACGCCGCGCCCAGCGAAAATCGTCGCGAGACCTTGCTGGACGAGCTGGAATCCGCCCTGCCCTATCCGCTCTTCGTCAAGCCGGCCAACCTGGGCAGCAGCGTCGGCATCAGCAAGGTCAAAGACCGGGCGGAACTGGCGCACGCCATCGAGTTCGCCTGCCGCTACGACCGCAAAGTGCTCGTCGAAGCAGGCGTGCGCGAAGCCCGTGAACTGGAGGTCAGCGTCCTCGGCAACGACGAACCCCGGGCGAGCGTCGTCGGCGAGATCGTTCCCGCCAACGAGTTCTACGACTACGAGGCCAAATATCTCGACAAGGGCAGCCGTCTGCTGATCCCGGCCGACATCCCCTCCGCCCTCGCAGACGAAATCCGTCTCCTGGCCGTTCGCGCCTTCCAGGCACTTGACGGAGCCGGGCTTGCGCGGGCAGACTTTCTGTTGGGGGCCGACGGCCAGCTCTTCTTGAACGAGCTCAATACCATGCCCGGCTTTACCGCCAGCAGCATGTATCCCAAACTATGGGAAGCCAGCGGCGTTCCCCTGTCCCAGCTGGTGGGCAGTCTGGTCGATATGGCGCTGGAACGGCACGCCGACCGCCGCCAAAACCGGATCCATCGCTAGGCGGGCCTGGCAGCGCGACCGCCGCGCGTCTGCGGCTGCCGCTTTACCGAAAGCACTATTCGAACAGCGCTATGCAATCTGTATTCAATTCAGGACGTAAACAGAGACGAGGATCGCGGGCCGCGCAAAAGGCCGTATCCCCCAAACGGGTGCGCCGCCGCCGCCACGCGCAAACGCGCCGCCGCTTCACCTCGACCCTGCGTTCGACACAGTCCTTTATCCTGAAAACCGGCCGTGTGCGGCTGGCCTTCAGCCAAAGAAAAAAGCGCAGAGCCTCTTCGCTCCCCGTTCCCGCCGGCGCGCAGGAAACCCTCCTCCCCGGCTTCTCGGGCCTGATCCCAGGCAAAACCGTGAGCCTGCTGCTGCTGGCAGCGGTCGCCGCCGCTCTCTACTGGCTGCACACCAGCGAAAGCTTCTACATCTATCAGGAAAATGTACACTTTGAAGGGGCTCATTACCTGACCCAGGACGAACTCTTCGCTGCCTGCGATATCGACAGCTGGAGCGTCTTCTGGCTGGACCCGGCCAAAATAGAGGAACGGGTCATGGCGCATCCCTATGTAGCCGGCGTTGATGTGCATATCCGCTGGCCCGGCCGCATCGACGTCAGCGTGCGGGAAGTCCGTCCCGTGGCTCTCTGGGCGACCGATCAACAGGAGTTCTGGCTGCTCGAGGACGGCGTGGCCCTCGCCCCCCGGGCTGCGGACATGCAGCCGGCCCTGCGCATCATCGACCCCTCCGCCGCCGCGCAAACCGCTATCCTGGGCGGCGCCCCTCAAATCGATCAACGGATCCTGACGGCTGCCCTCTACCTCTCGAATCGTCTTCCCATCAATAGTGAGGTCTGGTACAATTCTCGTTACGGCCTGAATTTCAGCCTGCCCTCTACCCAGGCATGGGTCCACTGGGGAGACGGACAAAAATTTGAGGAAAAATGGACAGTCTTGCAGAGATTGATGCCCCAACTGGAAACGGCGGGGGACGAAGCTCTCACCCTGAACGTCATGGTGCCGAACCGTTCCTTCATCCGCCGGTACGACGGTTCGCCGACCAACCAATAAGATCTGATTCGACCCGCCACCTCCAGAGATATATTCAGTGACCAGAGAAATTATCGCAGCAGTTGATGTGGGAACGACCAAAATCTGCGCACTGGTGGGCACTGTCACCCATGACAATCTGGGCAACCTCGCTGTAAGAGTCCTGGGCGGCGGCGTTACCCCGAGCCGGGGTCTGCGCCGCGGCGTTGTCATGGACGTGCCTGAAGTGACCACCGCCATCGGCGAGGCGTTGGAAACGGCCGAACAGGAGTCCGGCGAACAGATCACCAGCGCATACCTGGGCATCGCCGGCAACCACATCGCCACGTCAAACAGCGCCGGCATCAGCCCCATCGACGGTCGCCACGGCGTCACAGGAACCGATATGCAAAGGGCGCTGGAAGCCGCTCGCGCCGTGCAGATTCCCGCCAACAGACAGATCATCCACGTGATCGCCCGCCACTGGAAGGTGGACGAACAGGAGAATATCCAGCAGCCCCTCGGCATTCTCGGCAGCCGTCTGGAAGTCGACGCCCACATCGTCACCGGCACCATCAACGCCATCAACAACCTCGCGCAGTGTGTCCTGGCCCATGGCATCGACATCGACGAGCTTGTCCTGGAACCGCTCGCCAGCGGCGAGGCTGTCCTGACCGCAGAAGAACGGCAAATGGGCGTCGTCATGGCCGACCTCGGCGGCGGCACCACCGACCTGGCCCTCTTTCGCGGCAATGGCCTCTGGCATACCGAGGTGCTTGATGTGGGCGGCAGCCACATGACCAACGACCTCGCTATCGGTCTGCGCGCCCCGTTTGAAGTGGCCGAAGAGCTGAAACTGCGCTACGGCCACCTGGAGCCGGAGCGCATTGCCGAAGACGAACAGGTCTGGGCCACCGTCTTCGGCGACAAACCGGAACGCACCTTCAGCCGGCGCTTCATCAGCCAGATCCTGCAGGCGCGAGCCGAAGAGACAGCCGAACTCATCCAGAGCCGAATCGCAAAAAGCAGCTACGGCCACTTGGTGCCGGCAGGGCTCGTCCTCACCGGCGGCGCCAGCCAGCTTCCCGGCGCCGTAGACCTGTTCCGCAGTATCCTGCGAATGCCCGTTCGTATCGGCAGCCCCGTAGACCACCCCGCCGTACAGGGCCTGAGCAGAGAACTGCAATCCCCCGCCTACGCCACCGCCGCCGGCCTCCTGCTCTGGGCCCTCTACGAAGATGCCCGCGCAATCCATTACCCCATGCAGAGAACCATCCCCGAAAATGGACAGATGCTCGACCGCGTCGGCGGCTGGCTCCGAAGCCTCCTGCCGGACTAACAGAACACCCTCTGCAACGCGCCCAGCCACTCCTTAAATCAAGAGCAAACAGACCGAATCAAACGCCGCGACCCTGTCTGGCTTCCCCAAAATCCATCCGGCAAAGCGGTCGAATGCCGCGATGCCCCGGCGCGCTGCGCCAAGTTCCACGCCACTCCTGGCTGCGCCGTAGATGGATCGTAGGTATATTGCCCAGAACAGATTGGTCCCGGCTCAACAGGCACTTTGGCCGGTCGCGCTCAGATGCCGTCACCTAAAAAACAGGCGGCGCGCCCTCCCTCGCCCCCTTTGACAGATCCTTCGGCGCATAGCCCCCATTTCGTAGATGGATCGTAGGCAAATAGTCAAGAATAGACGCCGAAACGGCCCTGAACCTGTCCAGCGGCAACTGAGGCTGGCCTCTTGCCAACCTCCAGAGTAATGGCGCCGCGTCTGCGTTGGAAAACTGCCCCGCCCGCTGCGTCGCGCACGGCCCTCCCCAATTCAGAGACTTTGCAAACATTTTCAGGTGTAGTACGATGGAACAATTCTGACATAGCAGGAGTACGCGGTTTTTGGTAGCGCGGCAGCAGGCGCAATTATCAAAAAGCGACAGAATGTCTGCCAGCGGTTAAAGGAGACCTAATCTATGACAAGACGGAGCAGCGCCTCACAATTTGTAGACAACTTTGCCCAGATTAAGGTTGTCGGCGTTGGTGGCGGCGGACAGAATGCGGTCAACCGTATGATCGAGGCAGACGTTCAGGGCGTAGAATTTATTGCCGTCAATACCGACGCGCAGGCCCTCATGCTCTCCAGCGCGCCGCAACGGGTGCGGATTGGAGACAAATTGACCAGAGGGCTCGGGTCGGGGGGAAAGCCCGAAATTGGTCTGCGCGCCGCAGAGGAGAGCCGGGACGAAATCGAGCAACTTTTCGAAGGCGCCGATATGGTTTTCGTCACCGCCGGTCTGGGCGGCGGTACGGGATCCGGCGCGGCCCCGGTCATCTCATCCATCGCCCGCGAATCCGGCGCGCTCACAATCGGCGTCGTGACGAAACCGTTCACCTTCGAAGGCACGCAACGCCGCCGTATCGCCGAGAGCACCATGGGCCGCCTCCGTGAAGCTGTCGATACGCTGATCACTGTGCCCAATGACCGGCTGCTTCATATCCTGGACAAAAACACCAACATTCGCGAATCATTCATCGTCGCCGACGATGTCCTGCGGCAGGGTATCCAGGGCATCAGCGAGCTCATCACCGTGCCCGGCCTGATCAACCTCGATTTCGCCGACGTTCGCTCAATCATGCTCGACGGCGGCGCGGCGCTCATGTCCATCGGCCGCGCCAGCGGCGAAAACCGCGCCCAGGAAGCCGCCAACCAGGCCATTCAAAGCTCCTTGCTCGATGTTTCGATCGAGGGCGCGCAGGGGATCCTCTTCAACGTCAAGGGCGGCGACGACCTCAGCCTGTTCGAGGTGAATGAGGCCGCTGAAATGATCCGGGCCAACGCCCATCCCGAAGCCAATATCATCTTCGGCGCGGTCATCGACGAAAATATGAAAGACGAACTCCACATGACCGTCATCGCCACCGGCTTCGACAAAGACCGGCGGCCAGAGCAGCCCCCGGCTTCGGCCCGCCAGCCCGCCGCCGGCAGCG
This sequence comes from Caldilineaceae bacterium, assembly GCA_022824685.1. Classification (GTDB taxonomy): domain Bacteria; phylum Chloroflexota; class Anaerolineae; order Caldilineales; family Caldilineaceae; genus Bin5. The sequence goes on along the minus strand of JAJDZJ010000202.1, from coordinate 26,997 downwards.
TTCGACAAACCGGCCCGGCGCAGCCGTCCCACCAACCGGCCCAACCACAGCCAAAACCCAAGGAGCCCATCGACTTCCCCGTCCGCTCCTTCGACCGTGAAGACCTGGACATCCCAGCCTTCCTGCGCCGCGCCAAAAACAACAACGGCCAGTAGTATCCAAACTTACAGTTCGATTCTCTTGGGAGCCTCGGCATTGCCGAGGCTCTTTTCTTGCCCGCGCAAGGTGTCACGATCCCCTCACATGTTCGCTGCGCTTCGTTTGCGCGCCCCGCTTTCCCCTGTAGGGGCCCCCCTTGTGGGCGCCCAAGCCCTTCCCCCCCGCCTCTCCCCGCAGTTCCCCTGCAGTTCCCCCTGCCGCCGATTCCGTTTGCGCCTCGCCCCGGATTATGATATACCTATACTGACGTTTTGAAATAAACACGCACAGGCCGCAATACTACATATTGTACCTCCCAATGTTGTATGATACAGTATGTAGGTTGTTCCCCAAACGAGCACAGTTCCTGCAAAGTTGTCGAAGGGCGCCGAACTAAACCCGTCTGAACCGGAAAAATCCGGGCGAATCCTTACGCTCCCATGACAGCCAGGCCGACCGAGCGAGAGACGGATGATGCAATGTCCCCATTGCGGTCATGGCAATCATAAAGTGATCGATACCAGGGAAAGAAAAGAGACGATCCGCCGCCGCCGTCAATGTCTGGACTGCGCGCAGCGCTTCACAACCTATGAACATGTCGCGCCCAGCCTGCTCGTCTCCAAACGCGACGGCCATCGCGAACCGTTCGATCCCCAAAAGCTGCTTGCCGGCATCCGCATCGCCGCAGTAAAACGGCCCGTCAGCAGCGAGCGCATGAAAAGCATCGCAAACTACGTCGAAGACCGAATCCAGCGCCTCGGCCGCGCAGAAGTCACCAGCGAAATGATCGGCAACCTTGTGCTGGACCAACTGGCCGATGTCGATCAGGTGGCCTATATCCGTTTCGCAAGTGTCTACCTGGACTTTAGCGATCTGAGTGAAATCCGATCCGAAGTTGACCGGCTTATGGGGCGCAGCGACCAGGACGGTGACGCAAACGGACGGCTATAGGCGCAAAACGAAGCCCCGCCCAGTCCGCAGTTGATCTTTTAGATCATTTGTTCTATCATTGGAACCAAGTGCTGTTTTCTGTCGTCCTTACATTTTACAGCACATAATTCATACCGATCTTTCATCTTTTTCCAAGGAGCATCCCCATGTCCTCCCTCGAATCCACCGTCACCCGCAATGGCGCCAATGCAAAGGAGGCTTTCACGACCTTCGAAGTCGTGAAGGGGGAAAAGCAAAAAGTCTCTGGCCCGGCGTATGTCGATGACACCGCTATCCAGCTGAGCGAAAACAGCTTGAAAGTCCTGGAGCGCCGCTATCTGCGTCGCGATATCAATGGAGCGCTCCTGGAGACCCCAGCCGGCATGTTCTATCGCGTCGCCAGACACATCGCGGCCGCGGAAGAGGAGCACGGCGGCGATGTCGATGCAACGACCAGAACCTTCTACGACCTGCTCACCGAGCTGCGCTTCTTCCCCAACAGCCCCACCTTCACAGGCGCCGGCACGCCCCTCGGCCAGCTTGCCGCCTGTTTCGTCCTTCCCATCGAAGACGATATGGGCCGCGCCAGCGACGGCATCTTCAGCACCCTGCGCGTCGCAGCCCTGATCCAACAAACAGGCGGCGGCAACGGCTTCAGCTTCAGCCGGCTGCGTCCACAAAAAGATATCGTCCACACCTCGGCCGGCCGCGCCACCGGCCCGGTCGGCTTCCTGCGCGTCTATGACCAGGCCTTCGGCGAAATCGCCCAGGGCGGTACCCGTCGCGGCGCCAATATGGGAGTCCTGCGCGTCGACCACCCAGACATTGAAGAGTTTATCCGCTGCAAGGCCGAAGAGGGCGCCATCACCAACTTCAACATCTCCGTCGCCATCACCGACGAATTCATGCAAGCCGTCAAGGAGGATGGCGATTTCGACCTGCGCAATCCCCGCGACGGCTCCGTCTCCAGAACGGTTAAGGCGCGCGACCTCTTCGCTACCATAATCAAGTACGCCCACCACAACGGCGAGCCCGGCGCGCTCTTTATCGACGCCGCCAACCGCAGCAACCCTGTCCCCCACCTCTACGATCTCGAAGCGACCAACCCCTGCGGCGAACAGTGGCTCGGGCCCTACGAAAACTGCTGCCTCGGCTCCATCAACCTCAGCTCCCACGTCACAACCGACAGCGCAGGCCAAGCCGCGGTCGACTGGGATGCCCTGCGCAAGACCGTGCGCGAAAGCACCCACTTCCTCGACAACGTGGTCAGCGCCAACACCTACCTGCCTGCGGTGCCGATCGTGAAAGAGGCTGCCCTCAATGCGCGTCGAATCGGGCTCGGCATCATGGGCCTCGGCGACCTGATGTACAAGTTGGGCATCCGCTACGGCAGCGAAGACGGCCAGGAGTTCGCCGCCCAGGTGATGGAGTTCGTGCGCTTCCACTGCATGCAGATGAGCATCGACCTGGCCGCGGAGCGCCAAACCTTCCTCGCCTACGCCGGCAGCATCTATGACGACGACCAGCTCGGCGGAATGCGCTGGCAGCCGCCGCGCCCGCTCGTCCCCTACCGCCGCAACTGGGGCCGGCCCGCGCTGAATTGGGATAAGGTCGTCGAAGGCATACGCCGCCATGGGATCCGCAATGCCGCCCAGACGACCGTGGCGCCCACCGGCACAATCGCCACCGTGAGCGGCTGTGAAGGCTACGGCTGCGAACCGGTCTTCGCTCTAGGCTATATCCGCCACTTCAAGGACGGAGACAATGACGTAGAGTTGCCCTATACCAGCCCCCTCTTCGAACAAGCGCTCGAGCGCCTGGATGTCAGCGCCGCACAGGCGGACGCCATCCGGCAGCAAGTGGCGGAGACCGGTTCCTGTCACGAAATCGAAGAGCTGCCCGAGGAATTCCGCAATACCTACGTCGTCAGCAGCAACATCACCGCCGAGCAGCACGTCAAAATGCAGGCCGCCATCCAGGCGTTTGTCGATAACAGCATCAGCAAAACCTGCAACTTCCCCGAAGGCGCAACCGAGGAAGATGTGGCGCAAGCCTATATGCAGGCGTGGGAGTTGGGCTGCAAGGGGCTCACCGTCTATGTCACCGGCAGCCGCCAGGAAGTCGTGTTGGAAACAAAAGCGGTCAAAGACAGAAAGGGCGAACTTCCGGAACAGCTGCACAGCGTTCCCTCAGCCAACGGCGCCCAACCCCATCCAGCGCTCTCACAGGACGATTACCCAGCCGTCTTCACCAAGCGGCCGCGCCCCTATCTGCTCCAGGGCAGCAGCTATCGCAAAGAGACGCCCCTGGGCACCGCCTACGTCACCATCAACAGCGACGAGAACCACGAGCCCTTTGAAGTCTTCCTCAACATCGGCAAGGCCGGCAGCGATGTCACCGCCGTCAGCGAATCGATCGGCCGCCTCATCAGCCTGGCGCTGCGCATGCCCTCTGCCCTGCCGCCGTCTGAAAGACTGCGCTGGGTCATCGATGAGATGGCCGGTATCGGCGGCGGACGCCCCTTGGGATTCGGTGTCGGGCGCGTGCGCAGCCTGCCGGACGGCGTCGCCCAGGTCCTTTCCGACCATCTCAGCGAGCTGCCGGAAAACAGAGAATCCGTGGTCGGCGAACAACTGGCGCTGCCCATCGGCGACCTCTGCCCGGAATGCGGCGAAGCGGCCTTCCTCAACATCGAAGGCTGCCTCAAATGCCATGTCTGCGGCTACAGCGAATGTTGAACCCCACGGCGGCTAGCGGGCTGAACCACCGCTGGCCGCCGCCTCCTTGCGGGCGATGAAGATCAGCCGCTCGCTGTCCGATTGATAGGGGCTGCCGTCGAAATCCCCGTACACCTCATCCACCGCAAACCCTGCCCGTTCCAGCAGCATAGCGCCCTCGTCCGCCCACCAGAAGCGCAGCGGAAAAGATAGCCGCGTCTGTGCGCTGCGCCCGTCCGGAAATATCTCCTCATAAACAAAGTCCGTCTCCTGCAGTTGCCGGGCCGCGTCCACGGTGCGGGTCGTCCATTTCAACACCTGCGCGCCGCTCTCCCCGTCCACCCACCGGTCCGCCAGCTCCTGAATGCCCGCAATCGACTCCAGGTAAGCAACGTCCGGGTTGAACAGATCGATCAGCAGCAGACCGCCCGCGCGCAGATGGCGGCGCGCGCGCCGCAGCGCCATCAACTGCCCGGCCTGCGTCGTCACGTGCATCAACGTATTGCTGACCACAAACGCGAAGTCAAAATCCCTCTGCGCAAGCTGAAAACCGGTCATATCCGCCTGCGCCAGCCGGACCCGCCAAGGCCCTTCCGCCTCCCTCTCCGCTCCCGGCGTCTCAGGCGGCGCTGCCGGCGACGCAAAGCCGCGCTTCGCCAACTTGCGCCGCGCGATCGCCAGCAGCGCCGCGCTCCTGTCGATGCCGACTACATGACAGCCGGCCTCAGCCAGCGGAAGCAGCACGCGGCCGGTTCCGCAGCCAAGCTCCAGCGCGGCGCGGCCGGCTGCGCGCGCCGTCTTCAAGACGAGCGGAATGTCATCGCCGTAGTCGCGGTAATCCCCGTCGTAGAAACGGGCGAATCCATCGAAGTTCATAAGGTCGAATCACAGCTACGGCCGGTGTTCCTTACCGCAAAAGCGCCCCGGAATCGGGTCTGTCCCAATTCTGATCCGGGCTGTGCCCACCGCGCATTTCAAAATTTGCATTTACCGGAATATCCGCTATAATGCTAACAGATCAAGAGCCGACCTGACGATCCGGGTCGGCGTTTACTTTCCAGGGGTCGCTGCTGACGGCGGAAAATTCTCACGCCGTTGACCGCGTCCTCTCTATTTGTGCCAGAGCTCCCCCCAAACCAGCGAGTAAGAACTATGAGTGACAGTCCTGTTTACCTGACCCAAATCGGCCTCGATGCCCTGCAGGAAGAGCTGGCGTATCTCGTCGGTGAACGCCGCCAGGAGATTGCCCAGCAGATCGCCGAAGCCAAAGCCGAAGGCGACCTGAGAGAAAACGCCGGCTATGACGAAGCCAAAAACGCGCAAGCCTTTGTCGAAGGGCGCATCCGGGAACTCAAGGTCAAGATCCACAACGCGCAGATTATCGACGATTCCCAGACGCCCGACGACCAGGTCGCCCTTGGCCGCAGCGTCGTCGTCAGAGAAAACGGCTACGACGACGAAGAGATCTACACCATTGTGGGCTCAACCGAAACCGACCCCAGCAACGGGCGCATCAGCAACGAGAGCCCAATCGGCAAGGCTCTGCTCGGCCGCACCGCAGGAGATGTCGTGCGCGTCGAGGCGCCGGTAGGCGAAATCGAATTCAAAATCGTCCGCGTCGAGTGACATACACGCCTTTGCCCTTGCGCCGGCGGCAAACCCGGCCCCCCCGCCAGGAGCAGGAACTGTGAAAGACGCCAGCGAGCTGTTCGAGCCCGAAAACCTGACCGATCAGGAACAGAGCCGTCTGCAGAAACTGGAAGCTCTGCGCGCCCGCGGGATCGACCCCTATCCGGCGCGCGTGAACCGCTCCCACACCATCGCCGACGCCCGCGCCCTCTATGACGAGGACGCCGACGAGCAGCCGGTCGTGTCCGTGGCCGGCCGCCTCAAACGCATCCGCGTCATGGGCAAAGTCAGCTTCGCCGACCTCGACGACGGCAGCGCACAGATCCAGCTCTTCATCCAGCGCGACAGCCTGCCCGACGGCTGGTACAACGAAGTCTGGAAACGCCTCATTGATCTCGGCGACTTCATCAGCGCCAGCGGCCCTCTCTCCGTCACCCGCACCGGCGAGTTGAGCATCTCTGTCCAGGAGATCACCTTCCTGGCCAAAGCCCTCAAACCCATGCCGGACAAATGGCACGGCGTGCGCGACCCCGAAGTCCGCTACCGCCGCCGCTACGTGGACCTGCTGGCCAACGAAGAGGCGCGCGCCCTGTTCCGCGACCGGGCCGCCGTCGTGCGCGCCCTCCGCGCCTACCTGGACAGCGAAGGCTTCCTCGAAGTCGAGACGCCGATCCTGCAGCCGCTGTACGGCGGCGCGGCCGCTCAACCCTTCGTCACCCACCACAACCAGCTCCACCAGGACCTCTACCTGCGCATCAGCTTCGAGCTCTACCTGAAGCGCCTCGTCGTCGGCGGCTTCCCCGCCGTCTACGAAATCGGGCGCGACTTCCGCAACGAAGGCGTCAGTTTCAAGCACAATCCGGAATTCACCCAGCTCGAATTCTACGAGGCCTACGTCGACTACGAAGACGTCATGCGGCGCACCGAGGAGATGGTCGCCTTCACCGCCGAACAGGTGACCGGCAGCCCCGTAGTCACCTGGCAGGAGCGCACAATCGACTTTACGCCGCCCTGGCCGCGCCTCCCCCTCCGCCAGGCCATCCGCGACGCATCCGGCATCGACTACGAGCAGTTTCCCGATGCCGCCAGCCTGCGGGCACAGATGCGCAGCCGCGGCATTGACGCCTCCGCCGCCGACAACTGGGGCAAGCTGGTCGACCAGTTGCTCTCCAAGTTCTGCGAACCCAATCTGATCCAGCCCACCTTTCTCGTCGACTATCCGCGCGAAGTCAGCCCGCTCGCCAAAGCGATGCCGGACAGTGAGCGCCTAGTCGAGCGCTTCGAAGGCTTCGCCGCCGGCATGGAGCTCTGCAACGCCTTCACCGAGCTCAACGACCCCGTCGACCAGCTGCAGCGCTTCCTCGACGAAAACTACCGCGCCGCGCAGGGCGACGAAGAGGCCCACCCCGTCGACATCGATTACGTCGAGGCGCTCAGCTACGGCATGCCGCCCACCGGCGGCTTCGGCATGGGCGTCGACCGCCTCACCATGCTTCTCACCGACCGCGACACCATCCGCGAAGTCATCCTCTTCCCCCACCTCCGCGAAATCGACGGCACCTCCCTACTCGCCGCCGCCCCCGACGCGCAAGAGGCCGCCCCCATCCCCACCGCCGACGCCTAACCCCCTCCCCCCACAGTTCAGACCCCATCCCCCCAATCCCCGTCCAGACAACATCCCCGTCCATTGCAGTTTGACGCGCGCCCCAACCCTCTGCCATAATGACCCCAACAACCGCATAACCTACCTTCGGGGCAGGGTGAGGGCCGTTCAGGCCCAATTCCCGACCGGCGGTGAGCCAGGCGGATGCATTGCGCCCTAAGCGGCGAAATCTCCTGGTAAGCCCGTGAGCCGCAAGGCTGAGTTCGGTGAGATTCCGACGCCGACGGTATAGTCCGGATGGGAGAAGGTGCAAAGAACGTGGGCAGTGCCAGTGCGTGTGCTGTTCCCGCCCTCTTTGGCTATTTGCAGTGGCTGCTGCGCGCAACGCCCGGGGTACGATACATGTATCCCGGGCCGTTTTGTTATGAGGACGCGCGCGCCAGCCGCTGCCTGTGGCCGTTCAGCGTACGCCGAGAATCCAGCCGCGCTGTTTACAGAACCCGAAGCGCAAGATTGCTTCGGGTTCCTTGTTTTTCGGGGCAAAGCCGTACGATGAAGGACAGCTCAATTCTCTTCCCCGGCGCGCCGGCCGATGACGGCACAGAGCCGGCGCCGCCGCAAGAAATCGAACAACCCGCGGCCCAGACCCGGCGCAAAGCCGGCCGCGTCCGCGACTGGATTGCGCGCCATCCTGCCCTCGCCGCCTTCCCGTTCGTGCTCAGCGCAGCGCTGCTCCTGTGGGAGGCGCTGGTCCGCTGGCAGGAGTATCCCGCCTTTATCCTCCCCGGCCCAAGGAACGTGCTGCGCAAAGCGCTGGCAATGGCCGTTGACGGCTCGCTGCTGCGCCATGCCCAGGCAACCGTCATTGAAATCGGCGCCGGTCTCCTGATCGGCCTCACCCTGGCCTTCCTGCTCGGCTACTGGCTCGGGCGCAGCCGCACCCTTGACCGCATCCTCTCCCCCTATCTCGTCGCCAGCCAGACCATCCCGGTCGTCGCCATCGCCCCGCTCCTCGTAATCTGGTTCGGCAGCGGCCTGCTCAGCAAAGTGCTCGTGACAACCATCATGGTCTTTTTCCCCACCCTGGTCAGCACCGTCGTCGGCATCCGCAACGTCGATCCGGACCTGCGCGAGCTGATGCGCTCGCTGCGCGCCAGCCGCCGCCAGCTCTTCCTGAAGCTGGAGTTGCCCGGCGCCCTGCCCGTGATCTTCAGCGGCCTCAAGCTGAGCGTCATCCTGGCTGTCGTCGGCGCCATCGTCGGCGAGTTCGTCGGCGCCGACCAGGGGCTGGGCTTCCTCATCAACCTGGGCCGGGGCGTGCTGGACACGCCGATGATCTTCGTCGCCGTGCTCATGATCGTGCTGCTCGCCCAAGCGATGTATTGGAGTGTCACACTGCTCGAAAGCTACCTTCTGCGCTGGAAGCAGCTTGACTTGAAGGACGGCGACTGAGCCGCGCGCGCTTCCGCCAAACGTATCTGTCACAGGAGAATCTCTCCCATCCGCAAACATGCAGAGGAACGAATGAAACATTACACCGACCGCCATTCAGCCGCCCGCGCCAGTTCCGCCCTGAGCGGGCCAGCAGCCGCGAGCCCCGTGGCCCTGTCCCGCCTGCTCACACTGCTTCTGCTGGCCTTCCTGGCTGCGATCGCGGCCGCCTGCGCCCCTATCGCGCCGGCAACCGCGCCGGCAGCGCCCGCCGAACCGCGAGCCCCCCGCCCGATCACGTTAGGCGTTGGCTTCATCCCCAATGTCCAGTTCGCGCCCTTCTATGTCGGCATCGAAAAAGGGTTCTTCGCAGCCAGGGGCGTCGATCTGTCGTTGGATTACGGTTTCGAAAACGACTACCTCAAACTGGTCGCCACCGACGAAATGCAGTTCATGATCGCCAGCGGCGATCAGCTCGTGCTTGGCCGCGCCCAAGAGCTGCCGGTCAAGTATGTCATGAACTGGTACACCAGCTACCCCGTCACCGTCTTTGCCAAGGCAGACGCCGGCATTCATGAACCAGCCGACCTCGCCGGCCGCACGGTCGGCGTGCCGGGCCCCTTCGGCGCCACCTACATCGCGCTGCGCGCGCTCCTCGATACCGCCGGGTTGACCGAAGCCGACATCCAGATGGAGAGCATCGGCTTCACCCAGGCCTCCGCCGTGAGCGAAGACCTGGTTGACGCAGCAGTCGACTACGCCGTCAACGGCCCTGTCGTGCTCGGCAATGCCGGCATCGAGACCGTCCAGATCGCCCTCGACCAATACCTGCAGATCCCCGCCAACGGGCTCGTCACCAACCAACGCACCCTCCAGGAGGAGCCGCAGCTGGTCGAGGCCATGGTGCGAGCGCTGCAGGAATCGGTCGCCTACACCCTCGCCAATCCGGACGAATCCTTCGCAATCGCCTTGAACTTTGTGCCGGAGGCGGGCGGGGAAAACGAAACTGCCAACCGCCTGGTCTTCGACGCCTCTCTTCCTTTCTGGCAGCCGCGGCCGGACGGCGCGCCCGGCGCCACCACCGATGCCGAGTGGCAGACGGTGGCCGAGCTCCTTCTGCGCATCGGCTTTGTCGAACGGATCGTCCAGCCCGAGGAGATGTACACCAACGAATTCATTCAGTGACATGCCCCGCGGCCTCCGCCCGCCATCGGCGCACGCGCAACCGTCTCTGACGTCCTATGACAGAACCTCTACTCCGGGCGCGCAACGTCAGCCACACCTATAGCCGCCGCAACCGCGTCACGCCCGCGCTGTCCGGCGTCTCCCTCTCCGTGCAGGCGCACGAGTTTGTCTGTGTCGTCGGCGACAGCGGCAGCGGCAAATCAACTCTTCTGCGCATTCTCGGCGGCCTCCTGACGCCCACTTCCGGCCAGGTCCAACTCGCCGGCAACACCGTGCGCGCCCCCCAGCCGCAGATCGGGTTCGTCTTCCAGAACACCAATCTGATGCCCTGGCGCACAGCCCTCGAAAACGTCCTGCTCCCCCTGGAACTGCGCAAGCCGCTCGCCGATCAAGACCGCGAGCGGGCCCGCGCCGCGCTTGCCCTGATGGGGCTCGGCAAGTTCGCCGACGCCTACCCGTCCCAGCTCTCCGGCGGCATGGCCCAGCGCGTGACGCTCACGCGCGCCCTGCTGCAGAGCCCTGCCCTGCTCCTGATGGACGAGCCATTCGGCGCGCTCGACGCCCTGACACGCGAACGCCTCAACCAGGAGCTCCTGCGCATCTGCCATGACCGCCGGCAGACCGTCCTGATGATTACACACAGTATCCAGGAGGCCGTCTTCCTCGCCGATCGCGTGCTTGTTCTCAGCGGGCAGCCCGGCAGCCTCCAGGGCATCATCCCCGTCCACCTGCCCCGCCCGCGCACGCTGGAAATGCTGACGCGGCCCCAGGCCGGCGCGCTCATCAGCCAAATCCGCGCCTGCCTCGCGACGGGCGCGAAACAAGCGGCGCGCCAATAGAAAGACGCCGGACAGCGCGCCCGGCGTCCTGGATTCTCTGATTGTCCTCCAGCCTGCCTGCACAACCGCTAACGCGGCAGACCGACCCTACTGGTTGTCCGCATCACCAAGATTACGCGGCAACATCGCGGCCAGGTTGTCCGGGCGATCGATGTTCAGCGACAGTACTTGCTCCTGCAGCCACGTCTGGAAAGCCTCCGCATACGCCTGCTGCAAGCTGGCTTCCTCCTTCGGCCGTTCATCGTCCCGTTCCAGCACTTCGATAATATGATAGCCGAAAGTCGTTTTGATCGGCGCGCTGAGCTCGCCGACTTCGAGCGAAAACGCGGCTTCGTCAAATTCAGGCACGTAGCGCCCCCGGCCCGCCCAGCCCAGATCGCCGCCCTGTGAGCCGCTGCCCGGGTCATTGCTGAACCGCAGCGCCAGGTCAGCAAAATCCTCGCCATCCAGAATTCGCTGATGCAGAATCTGCGCAAAGGCCAGCGCCTCGGCATCGTCCACGCGGCCATCCCCGTTGCTGTCCGGGTTCCATATCTCCGGCGCGGGCGGGCTGTCCTCCGCAATCGCCTCCGCCGCAGTCCCCTCCGTCGTCTCGGTTGCGTCCGCGCCGTTCTCCGGCGCCGGCGCAGGCGTCTCCACAGCGGGCGTCTCGCCAGCCGCCTCTTCAGGCTCAGGATCAACAGAGATCAGAATATGGCGGGCCCGGACCTGCTCCTCGGTCGTCGATACCAGATCCTGGCTGATCGTCTCCGACATCTTCGTGCGCAACAGACGCGCCCGGATCACCTCGCGATAGCTGTCCAGGCTCATGCCGGCGTTCTCGCGCAAATTCTCTTCCAGCGCGCGCAGCCCCTCCTGATACAACTCGTCTGTCAGGATCGTGGGCGCCTCAGGCGTCGTGGGATCGGTGGCAGGGCCCTCAGGATCACCCTCAGGAGGAGACGCGGCCGCTTCCGCCCCGCTGTCTCCGCCTTCTTCCGGCGTCGGGGGTGGCGACGGCATCGGCGTCGGCGTAAACGTTTCCGCAGTGGCTGTCGCTTCGATCGCGGCATCCGCGGTGGCCGTGGCTTGCGGCTCAGTCAGCGCGCCCTCCCCCAACGCCACCTCATTCTGCAGCGTCTCCTCCACCTCTTCATCGCTCACGGCCACGCCCACTTCAGGCGCCTTGATGGCCAGGACAGTCCCTTCGATCATTTCGTTGAGAACCTGCGTCCCCAGCGTCAAAGGGCTGGCCAGCGTCGCATTGATCGAAGCGATCTGGGAGGCGAACAGGCTGGAATCCCCAAACTGCTGGGAAAACACCTGCAGGCGCAGCCGCTGATTCTCAAGCTCGCTCTGACGCAGGCGCGCCTGCTGCCAGAAGTCCCGCGTCACGATCGTCCTGTCTTCTACCTGCGCCAGCACCCTGCTCGGCTTGAAGACCAGTTCATTGACCACACCATAAAGAACCAGGAGCAGCGACACACCGACTACGCCGCCGACGATCACGGTAAGCCGCAGGTTGCGCTCCCGTTCGCGGGCTCGCAGGCGGACCTGACGTCTGTTTTCGACCTGTGGCGCCTCTTCCTGCCTTCGTCGTCTGCGCTTCTTGGCCATGGATCGATTAACCGCGCCGCCCTGTTATACGCATATGTTCGCCTGTGTAGGGCATCAGGGCCAGATGCCGGGCCCGTTTGATCGCCCTGGTCACTTTGCGTTGCAGCTTCGCGGTGACGCGGGTCTTGCGGCGGTTGTGAATGCGTCCGTAGTTATCGACGAACCGGCTGAGAATCTGCACGTTCTTGTAGTCGATCTCGTCGATACGCACATCGTTGCCAACGTGCCGGGGATTCCTGCGCTGATTCCCCTGTTTGGCGCGGTTAAAGATGGCCGGCCCCTCAACGCGGTTCAACGTCGGCGTCTGCTGTTCTCGCTGCCTGCCGCCTTCGTCCGATTCGGCGCTTGCGCTCTCCACAGCCGCTTCAACCACCGGCTCGGCAACCGCTTCGGCTACCGGCTCAGATGCCGCTTCAGCCTCCGGCGCTGCCACTGTTTCGGCCTCAGGCTCTGCCACTACTTCGGCCTCCGGCTCGGTTCCCGCTTCAGCCTCAGGCTCTGCCACTGCTTCGGCCACCGGCTCAGACGCCGTCTCTGCCACCGGTTCTGCCACTGCTTGCGGTTCGCTCTCCGCCGCGCTTGCCTCCAGCACAGGAGCTTCCTCTTCCGCTGGCGTCTCGTCGACCGGCTGTTCCTCTATGTTCGCTTCGGCTTCGGTCAATTTGGTTTCGTCAGACATTCGATGCTCCTTTGTGGTTTAGTCCTCAACGCGGACAACGAGGAAACGCAATACATCTTCGGATAGCCGTAACTGTCGTTCCACGTTCTGCACCGCGGTTGGAGGCATCGAGAGGTTGTGCAGAATGTAGTGCCCTTCAAAATGTCCTTTGATGGGATAGGCCAACTGGCGTTTGCCCCAATAATCGGTGCTATCGATCATCCCATCTTCGCCGTCGATGGCCCGTCCAATCCGGTCATCCACGGCTTTGACACCCTCATCATCCAGATTGGGCTGGATGATGTACACCAATTCGTACGTGTTCATCTACCCTTCCACTCCTTTCCATGAGCAATGTCCTGCGTTCGTTTCCAGTTCTCGGTTTCTGGTTTTCAGTAACTCCACCGGACTCAGGTGAGAGCCAGCACGAAAAACCAAAAACTGACGACGAAAAACCGCAGTTCAGACAAAGGCCCACAGCATTGCGCTGTGAACAGAAAGAACGAGGGAGCAGACAAGCTCTCCCTCGTCGCGATTCGAAAGTATAGCACAGCTCGCTACGCGCGCAAAAGATCGGGCCCGCAAAATGACACGCAATACCGGACCGGGAACCCGGTCTGTGAGCGGTGAAAAAAGCGCTCGCTAGTTACTCGAAATCGGCCATTGCATCTGCGCCCTCTCCAACGTGCGCCCGCGGCCGTGGCACTGCTTGAACTTCCTGCCGCTCCCGCACGGGCACGGAGCGTTGCGCTTGGCCCCGGCGAAGCGGGCGTTCAGCTTGCGGTCCTCTTCCGCCAGGTGCTGCATGATATTGGCGGGCGCCTGCTGCCGGCGCAGCTGATCAGACATGAAGTTCATGTACGGGCGCACATGATTGAAAAAGGCCCGGTAGCCGGCGCACAGATAGTTCAGCCCCTCTTCGCCGTCGGGTGTCTTGATGAAACGGTTCTTCGGACAGCCGCCGTTGCAGACAAAGCGCACCTCGCACTCCAGGCAGTAGTTGGGCAGGCTGTCCCGTTTGTGTTCGCCGAACTCCCGCTGGCGCGCCGAGCCGACCATCTCGATCAGCGGGATCTCCTCGATGTTGCCCAGCAGATAGTTCGGCTCCACGTAGTGATCACAGGAGAACAGATCGCCGTTGTGCTCCATCGCCAGCGCCGAGCCGCACGTCTCCTCAAAGATGCACAAGCCGGGCCGGTGTCCCGCGTATCCGGCCAGCGCCACATCGAAGATCTGCACAAAGACCTTCCCCACGTCGCGCCGCACCCACTCCTCAAAAATCTGAATCAGAAAATCGCCGTACTGCTCGGCCGTGACCGAACGATCCTTGACCGTATCCCCTTCCTGGTAGCCGGTCTCGTTGTCCCGCTCCACGATCGGGATGAACTGCATGAACTCCGTCTTGACCTCGTCGCGCAGGAAACGGTAGACCTCCAGCGGATGGGGCGCGTTGGCCGCATGAACCGTCGTCAGGATGTTGTAGCGCACCTTATGCTTGTGCAACATCCGCGCCGCCCGCATCACCTTTTCCCACGTCGGCTGGCCGCCCTTATCGACGCGATAAAAATCATGCAGCTTGCGCGGACCGTCCATGCTCAGCCCGATCAGAAAATCGCTGCGGTGCAGAAACTCGCACCACTCGTCGTCCAGCAGCGTGCCGTTCGTCTGCAGCGCGTTCTCCACCCTCATGCCCGGCTTTTTATGCTTCTGCTGGAACTCGACCGCCTTCCTGAAGAAATCCAGCCCCATCAGCGTCGGTTCGCCCCCCTGCCACGCAAACGTCACCTCCGGGACCTGCTGCGCCTCGATATACTGACGCGTGTACTCCTCAAGCATCGACTCGGACATGCGGAACTCGCTGTCCGGGTACATGAACTCCTTGCTCAAAAAGTAGCAGTAATGGCAGTCCAGATTGCAGATCGCCCCCCGCGGCTTCAGCATAATGTGAAACGCCGGCGGCGGCGCTATATCCGTTGCAGGCGTCGAGTCAAGCAATGCGATCGATTGCGACATGCTCTCTCCTGTTACGACTCAGCCAAGTTTCATTCGCGACTCTGAAAGTTGCCAGTGCGGGGGCCTCTCTCTACTCCCTCCTCACACCCATCTTCCATCAGTCGCCGCTTCAACTGACCACCGATCACTGACCACTGCAGTCCAAAGGCATCACATCCACCCAGCGCCGCTCCTGCCAGGCCTGATAGCCCAGCTCGGCCAGCTGAACGCCCTTCGCCCCTTCCAGCAGCGTATACGGGAACGGCTCCCCCTTCACCGCATGGCGCAGGAACAGCTCCCACTCGATCTTGAAGGCGTTCTCGAAGGGGTTGTTGTTCGGCATCCACTGCCACGTATCGTAGAAGGGGACCGGCTGCGGAATGTCCGGGTTCCACACCGGCTTCGGCGTGAAGGGATCACCCTGTATCGCGCACTCCCTCAGCCCCGCCACCGCGCTGCCGCGCGTGCCGTCCACCTGGATCGTCAGCAGGTCATCGCGGCGTACGCGCACACACCAGGAGGAGTTGAAGTTGCAGATAGTTCCGTTTTCCAGCTCGAACATCGCGTAGGCCCCGTCATCCGCGTCCGCGTTGTAAGGCGCGCCCTCCTCGTCGATGCGTTCCGGCACATGGTTGGCCGCGATACAGGAAAGCCGCTTGATCGGCCCGAACAGGTTGTCGATGACATAGCGCCAGTGCGCGAACATATCCAGCACGATGCCGCCGCTCTCCGACTTCTTGTAGTTCCACGAGGGCCGCTGCGCCGGCTGGTCCTTGCCGTCAAACACCCAGTAGCCGAACTCGCCGCGCACCGCCAGAATGCGGCCGAAGAACCCGGTGTCGATCAAATACTTCAGCTTCAGCAGACCGGGCAGAAACAGCTTGTCCTGCACAACGCCGTTGCTTACGCCTGCCTCTGTCGCCGCCCGCGCCAGCCGCAACGCATCCTCGATGTTGCCCGCGGTCGGCTTTTCACAGTAGACCGCCTTGCCGGCCTCGATTGCCTGCAATGTATTCGGCACCCGCAAGTTGGTCGCCAGCGCATCGAAGTAGATGCTGTTGTGGTCGTCGGCCAGCGCCTCGTCCAGATTGGTCGTCCACTTGCTTACATTGTACGCTGCCGACAGATGCCGCAGCTTGTCCGGATTGCGGCCCACCAGCACCGGCTCCGGCATGATCCGGTCCCCGTCCGCGGTAACCGTTCCGCCCTGCTCCCGGATCGCCAGTATCGAACGCGCCAGGTGCTGATTCGTGCCCATCCGCCCGGTCACGCCGTTCAGGATTACGCCAACTGCAATTTCAGCCATAAGTAGGAACTGCTCCCATCAGTGCGCGGCCCCCAGGGACCATTGAAGGCCAGTGCGGCGCCGTCTGCCCGGCGCCTGCAAAAGCCGGGATGATTAAACGTGACTTGTGTAGGCTTCTACGATCCGCTCCAGGAACTGCTCCTGCTCCATCGCCCAGTAGCGGTTTGAGAAGATTTCAACCTCATTATACCCGTCAAACCCGGCCTCCTCAACCCAGCCGCGAATCTGACGGATGTCTATGCAGCCCTCGCCCATCAGCCCGCGGTCAAGCAGCAGGTCTTCCGTCGGCGTCCGCCAGTCGCACACGTGGAAGGCGAACAGCTTGCCCATCTGCCCGCAACGGCCAATCTCCCGCTCCAGCTCCGGGTCCCACCACAGGTGATAGACATCCACAACCACCCCCACAAAGGGCGAGTCGATGCCCGCGCAGATGTCGTTGGCCTGTCCCATCGTGTTGACCGCCGACCGGCTGTCCGCGTACATCGGGTGCAGCGGCTCCACGCCCAGCTTGACGCCCGCCGCCTCGGCATGCGGCAGGACAGCTTCGATCCCGTCCCGAATCTGGCCGCGACCGACATCCAGCGGCTGGCCGGGTACCGCCCCGCAGACAAGCACCACCAGCGGCGCGCCCAGCGCCTCCGCCTCGTCGATGGCGCGGCGGTTGTCGTCGAGCGCCTCCTGCCGCGCCGACTCCGTCTCCACCGGGAAAAAGCCCCCCCGGCACAGCGACACAACCTCCATGCCGGCGTCGCGGATCTGCCTGCCCGCGCCCGCAATATCCCGCCCCTCCAGCGCGTCCCGCCAGACCGTCATCCCCGCGGCGCCGTGCGCGCTGAACCGCTCGATCGCCGTCTCAATCGGCCAGGGCTTTGTTGTAAACGTGTGAATGCAAAGTCGACTCAAGTCCATATACCCGTCCTGAAACTGTCTCCGTAAACGAAAAAACCCTCTGTCCCTGGGATCTGCTGAAACCCCCGACGATTCCCGCCAGCGCCGTAGCCAGGCTGCAGTTCACTGACCACTGACCACTAACCACTGCAGTTCGCCTCCGCCATCCACTGCTCACTCTCCGCCGGCAGTTCAGCCGCGACATGGATCGTCTCCTCGCCGCGGTAATGCACCTGCCCAGGCCGTCCCCCCGCCATGCGCGTGACAAAACGCCGCGGCGTGATCACAACGCCGACACCCGCGTTGCCCCGCTGCCCCGAATGCCACGCCGCAAGCCGCGCGGCAACGTCCAGTGTCAACGCCGGGACCGGCTGCCCCCCGCAGCGGACCACGACATGTGCGCCCGGCCCATCGCGCACGTGCAGCCACAGGTCATCCCGGCCCGCTTCGTTGAACGTGACGATCTCGTTCTGCCGGGCGTTGCGCCCCACCAGAATCGGAAATCCCTCCGGCGAGAGGTAACGCAGCGGCCGCGAGCGGTCTCTCGGCGCCTTTTCCCGCTTGTCCCGGCGCTGCCGCAGATAGCCCGCCTCCCGCAGCGCCTCCCGCACAGCCACGATCTCCGGTTGGTCCTGCGCCATGCTCAGATCGCTCTCCAGCTGCTGCAGATAGGCCCGGTCCGCCTCCAGCCGGGCCCGCCTCCGGGGGATGATGCGGGCGGCCCGTTCCATCTTGGCCGCGCGGTCGAACATGCGCTCCGCCTGCTCCACCGGCGTACATTTCGGGTCCAGCGCAACGATCAGGTCTTCCCCCTCTCCTGCCGGTTCCGCGCCCTCCGCCGCCTGCCCGAAACTGGTGTCAGCAGCCGCGAAGACGACCAGCTGCATCTGCCCGTTCGGCCCCGGCGCCACCGAGGCCAGGCCGTCCTGCAGGCTGTATCCTTCCTGCGCGCCGGGCCCCTTCCTCCGCTGCGGAATCTGGCTCGAAAGGGCCAGCAGCCACTCCGCCTGTCTGCGCACGCGTTCCGGCTCTCCCGGCGCCGGCTCATCCGCGTCCAATGCGCGCAGCTGACTGCGCACGCGCGCCTGCGCCTGCCGCACCAGCGCGGCCACGCCCCCGCGTACACCCGCGTACTCGTCCCGCGACGAAGAAGCGTCCCGCTCCTGCCCCGCGTAAAACGCGGCCGCGGCCGCGCTCACCGATTCCGCGTCAACGAATTCGCCGCAAAAATGAAGCTCGTAGGCCGCAAACGCGGCCACGCCCTCTTCGCCATCCACCGCAATGCCCGGCGTCCAGCTGCCCGAGGCCGCCGCCGACCACAGGCCGCTCAGAGCTTGACGCGCCTCCGCGAACGCCTCTGCTGAAAACGCCGCGCCCGCGTCACCCGTTGCCCGCCAGGCTGCTTCCCTCGCCAAAGTCGGGCTGACGCCCGCGAAACAGCCGAGCAGGCTGCGCCAGAGCAGTGAGGGCCGGCCCTGGTTGGCGTCCCCGCTGTCTATCGGCGGCAGAACCGCCTCCCGATGCGGCTCCTCGATTTCCTCCAGCGGCGGCAGCCTGTCCTGCGGCGGCGGCAGCTGATACACCCGCCGCGGCAACAGCACGCGCTGGGCGTTCTCGCCCGCAGGCACCCGCACCAGCGCATCCAGAATGCGACCGTCCGCGTTCATCAAGATCAGATTGCCCAGCTGCCCGATCGGTTCAACCGCCAGCGTCGCGGCATCGTGCCGGGGATGGTGGAAACGCAGGTAGAGCACCCGCTCGAAAGGGACCGGCAACTCGACAGATTCCAGCCGCGCCCCGCGCACATATTTGCGCAACAGCAGCAGCAGCGGCGTCTCCTTCGCCACGCCCCGCCGCGGCTTGTGTTCAATCAGATGAACGCGGCTGGCCTGGGGATGCGCCGAAAGCAGAAGATGGCGCCGCGCCCGGTGCGCGTAGATCTCCAGGGCAACGCTGCGGCCGTCCGGCAGAACAATCTGCTGGACCCGGCCGCCCGCCACCGTCTCTCTCAATTCGTCGGCCACCGCTGCCAGCGTCAGCGCGTCAAAATGCATGCCAGGAGTTGGTTCGGCTTCCGGTTTCCAGGCCGCCAATCAAGCGATCACCGGGAACCGGGCGCCGCGTATTGGACACTGAAAACCGCACCTGCAGGAAGGGCAAAATGCGACAGTAAGAATAGCACAGCGAACGGGTAATGCGTAATGCCCGCAGCTTCTTCTACCGGCAAAAGCGCGCGCAGACTGTAGATCGATCCCAGAGCATGGTGTATAATACTCCGCGCACTGACAAAGTCGGGCAATCGCTTGTGGTTCGTGGCGTCTGATCCGCTTTGGCCGCCGCCCGGTTGTCAGGCTGCCGTTCCCTGTCCATTCATCTGGGCTCGCGGCGCCTGCCAAAACCGGGAAACATCGGCGGCCATTCTGTCTCACAGCCACCGGTCACGACAAGGAGAAAGCTATGCAGAGAGTGACCCGGTACCGAGCTGGCCTATCCTGGCTATCCGCCTGCCTTATCAGGTGTAAGGGCAGGAACGGGCGCATCGTCTGTTGCGCTGTCCTGCTCGGCCTTTGCGCGCTCTCGGTTATCGCGCTGAACTCTGCAGACGCTCTCGCCCAGGAATCAGATACCGCCTGGGACGCCCACTACTGGGCCAACACATCCCTCACCGGCGAGGCTGCCGTCTCGCGTGACGATGACTCGCTCGATTTCGATTGGGGCGACCAGTCCCCGGGTCCGGGCATCCCCGCTGACCGGTTTTCAGCTCGCTGGGAGCGAACCATCACCATCTCCGACGAAGAGGCCGGCAACTACATCTTTGCCGTCGATGTCGATGACGGCGTCCGCCTGTGGGTCGATGGATCACTGCACATAGACAGCTGGATCGAACAACCCAAAACCACCTACGAGGCCAGACTGCCCCTGTCAGCAGGACAGCACCAGATTAAAGTCGAGTACTACGAGGCCACCGGCGCGGCCTCCATCTCCCTGAGCTGGCAGCGGGAAGCCGATCTGCCCACGACCTACTGGCGGGGCGAATACTACAACAACACGACTCTTACAGGGACGCCGCATACGACGCGCGGCGACGCCCGCATCAACTTCGACTGGGCATACGAAAGCCCGCTCACCGGCCTCAATCAGGACGGATTCGCCGTCCGCTGGAGCCGGTCCCTCCAGCTTCCGGCAGGTGATTACCGCTTTACAGCCACCGTGGACGACGGCGTGCGGCTCCTGATCGGAGACCGAACCCTGATCGATATCTGGCAGGTGCAGGCCGCCACCACCTACTCCCAGATTATCTATCTCGACGGCAGCGCCGTTACCGTGCGCATGGAGTATTACGAAGCAACGGGCCAGGCCGAAGCCCGTTTGACCTGGGACAGACTGGAATCAACACCGACCGCGACACCGGATCCCGCCGCCACACCGGATCCCGCCTCCACCCCAGGGGCGACCGCAACACCCGCAGCCACTTCCACCCCCCAAACGACGACCACGCCGCCTCCCACCTTCACACCAGCCCCAACCTCCACCGCGGCAACGCCGACCACTCCGACCTCTACGCCAACACCGACCTCGACCCCGGTGATCGTCTGGCAGGCCCTCTACTGGAACAACCGCACCCTGACCGGCAGCCCCGCGCTTGCCCGCCAGGAGTCCACCGTCGACCACAACTGGGGGTCCGGGTCGCCCGAGTCGCCGACCATAAACGCCGACAACTTTTCCGCCCGCTGGAGCACGCAGCTTTCGCTCGAGCCGGGCTTCTACCGCTTCGACGTCGTGTCCGACGACGGCGTGCGCCTCTTTATCGACAACGAAAAACGGATCGACGGCTGGAGCGATCACCCCGCGACAACGTACCAATATACGATGCAACACGATGGCGGCTCCCTCAGCCTCGTGCTCGAATACTACGAACATGAGGAGCTGGCCCAGGTGAAGTTGAGCTGGGCCGCCGCCGCAGCCGTTACCCCGGAAGCCTCTCCCACGCCGCAGCCAACCCCCACACCCATCACCGTCGTGGTCGACGACCAGGACGATGGCTTCCAGCGAGGCGGCCTCACCACCACCTGGCAGGAAGAATCCGAAGGCCACTCCGACCACCTCTACTGGACCAATAACAATGACAAAACCCGCACCGGGTACAACTGGGGCAGATGGTCTCCCGACCTGGAGGCGGTCAGCTACGAGGTTTTCGTCTTCATCCCGGCGAACCACGCCACCACCGCCAACGCCCGCTACTGGATCTCCCATTCAGGCGGCTTCACCCTGCGCGAAGTGGATCAATCCCAGCATGCCGACCAGTGGGTCTCCCTCGGAACATACACCTTCAACGGCACAAACGAGGACTACATCTCTCTCTCCGATGTGACCTACGAAACATACCTTTCCCGCAAGGTTGCCTGGGATGCGGTGAAGTGGGAAAAGCGGCAATAGGTATCGGCTCTTGACAACCCCGCATCCCCCTACCGAGAGCGTTTCAATCTGCAGAACAGCTGAGGAGAAAACAAGATGCGACTGGTGCAGTACCGCACAGAGGACGGCGACCGTTGCGTGGCGATGGTCGAAAGCGAAGAGACCCTGCACGTTCTCAACGGGACCGAGCGAGTCTATCACCTGGCGCAAGAAGCGGGTCGCAGCGGACGCCCCCTGACCGAGCTCGTAGAAGAACGGCTGCGCGGCCAGCGGACCGATTATGGCCCCATCGCGGCCGGCGGCCGCCTCCTCCCGCCGCTCGATCACCCCGACCCCACCCGCCTGGTCATCAGCGGCACCGGCCTCGATCACCTCGGCAGCGCCCAGGCGCGCGATGCCATGCACCAGAATCTCCAAACCGAGGAAGAAGAGACGCTGACCGACTCGATGCGCATGTTCCGTATGGGCCTCGAAGGCGGCAAACCCCCACCCGGACAGGTGGGCGTCGCGCCCGAATGGTTCTATAAAGGCGATGGCCGCTGGCTCGTGCCGCCAGGACAGCCGCTCACCATGCCCTCCTTTGCCCTCGAGGGCAGCGAGGAGCCCGAACTCGTCGGCTGCTACGTGATCAGCGACGACGGCTCTGTCCTGCGCGTCGGCTTCGCCCTCGGCAACGAGTTCTCCGACCATGTCCTGGAGAAAAAGAACTACCTCTACCTCGCCCACTCCAAGCTCCGCCAGTGCTCCTGCGGGCCGGAGCTGCTGCTCGGCGACCCGCCCGCGCACATCGAGGGAACCTCCCGCATCCTGCGCGACGACCGCGAGCTGTGGTCCGCCCCCTTCCTCACCGGTGAGGACAACATGACCCACAGCCTCGCCAACATCCAGCATCATCACTTCAAGTACCAGCCCTTCCGCACCCCCGGCGACGTGCATCTGCACTTCTACGGCACCGCCACCCTCAGCTTCGCCGCCGGCATCCAGACCCAGCCGGGCGACGTCTTCGAAATCAGCGCGCCCGGTTTCGGCCGTCCCCTGCGCAACCAGCTCCAGGACACGCCAGAAGCCGAGCAGCTGGTGGAAATCCGGACGCTGTAAGTGTCTGGTTTCCAGCTACATGAAGGCGTTCGCCCCGCCGCGACATATCAAATGCACCCAACGATCCCATGAGCAACGCCCCCGCCTACGACTCCCTCGATGAACATCGCGCCGCCGCGGTCGCCTGCCGCGCCTGCCCACGCCTGGTCGCCTGGCGCGAAGAAGTAGCCGCGACCAAACGCCAGGCCTTCCGCGACTGGACCTATTGGGGCAAGCCGGTGCCCGGCTGGGGCGATCCCCGCGCCCGCCTGCTCGTCTTGGGCCTCGCCCCCGGAGCCCACGGGGCCAACCGCACCGGCCGCCCATTCACCGGCGACGGCTCCGGCAACTTCCTCTACCCCGCCCTCCACCGCGCCGGCTTCGCCAGCGGACCGAACAGCGCCCACCAGGATGACGGCCTTGAGCTGATCGACTGTTACATGACCGGCGTAGCCTACTGTGTGCCGCCCAAAAACCGGCCCAGCGCCGCCGAGCTCAACAACTGCCGCAGCTGGCTCCTGCAGGAGCTCGCGCTGCTGCCCCGCCTGCAGGCCGTACTCGCGCTCGGCAAGATCGCCTTCGACGGCTACCTGCGCGCCCTGCGCGATCTCGGCCATCAGCTCCCCCGCCTCTCCTTCTCCCACGGCGCCGCGCACATTCTCCCCGCACCTCTCCCCCGCCTCTACGCCTCCTACCACGTCAGCCGCCAGAACACCAACACAGGCCGCCTCACCACCGCCATGTTCGACGACGTGTTGACCTCGATCAAAGCTGATCTGCGGACCGTATGAACTCCACAGCCGCTTTCCATATTGCGCCCTCACCGTAAACAGTCCGGCTCTGCCGCAACACAACATGCTCGCCTGCGTATAAAGGGAAGACAACCCTTTCGCTTCCACCAAGTTGAGGAGCGCAAAGAAGAGAAGCAGTGTCGCGCGCGCTCCTCTCTCCTCGAATGAACCTGTATGCCCTCTGTGTCAGCCCGGCCCACGCCAGCCCCCACCCGCCCGGCGGAGCGAATCGTCGCCATCGACATCCTGCGCGGCTTCGCCCTGCTGGGCATTCTCATCATGAATATCCAGGGCTTCGCCATGCCCGCAGCCGCCTATTCCAACCCGACCGTCTACGGTGATCTGACCGGGGCAAACCGCTGGGTCTGGATGCTGAGCCATATCTTCGCCGACCAGAAGTTCATGACCATCTTCTCCCTGCTCTTCGGCGCCGGCATCCTGCTCATGACCGAGAAACTGGACGCGCGCGGGCAGCGCGCCTGGACCCTGCATTACCGCCGCAACTTCTGGCTGCTGCTCTTCGGCCTGGCCCACGCCTACCTGCTCTGGTCCGGCGACATCCTGGTCGCCTACGCGCTGTGCGGCTTCTGGGTCTACTGGCTGCGCCGGCTGCGCCCAGCCTGGCAGCTGGCGCTGGGAATCTTCATCGTCTCGATCCCCGCTCTGATCCTGCTGGTCACAAGCCTCACCATGCAGTTAACCCCGCCTGAAACGCTGCAGGAGCTACGGGCCGACTGGCAGCCGGCTTCTGAGACGATCGCAGCCGAAGTCGCCTCCTACCGGGGCGGCTGGCTTAAGCAGATGGATGCCCGCGTGCCCCGGTCCGCCGAATTCCAGACGGTCGGGCTGCTGTTCTGGGGGCTCTGGCGCGCCGGGGGCCTGATGCTGATGGGGATGGCGCTCTACCGCTGGGGCGTTCTCACAGGCAGCCGCTCGCGCAGCTTCTACTTCGGTATGGTTTTCCTCGGACTCGCCATCGGTCTGCCTGTCGTGAGTTGGGGGGCAGCCCAGAACTTCGCCAACGACTGGATGCTGGAGTTTTCCAAGTTTGGCCTTGGCGCGCAGCCGAACTACTGGGGCAGCCTCTTCGTCAGCGCCGCCTACATCGGCCTGCTGATGCTTTTTGTCCGCTCGCGCGCCCTGCCTTGGCTGCAGACCGCGCTGGCCGCTGTAGGACGGACCGCGCTGACCAACTACCTTTTGCAGACGATCCTGGCCACGGCCATCTTCTACGGCCACGGTCTCGGTCTGTTCGGCTCGGTCGAGCGGGTGGGGCAGATCGGCATAGTCGTCGCGATCTGGGTGGTCCAGCTGGCGGTGTCGCCGCTGTGGCTGCGCTACTGCCGCTTTGGGCCCTTCGAATGGTTGTGGCGTTCGCTCAGCTACTGGCGGCTCCAGCCCCTGAGGAATCCTTCACGACAATAATCGCGCCAACCCGTCTGAATGGACAGCCGGTTCTATTCACCGAAATGCACTTTGTTTTCCCGTTCCGTGGTCTAGCCTTTGGGGCCAACCTCATCGGCCTCCTCGTTCCTCCCATCTCCACGTTGCGACAACATCTCCTTCAGCATCTCTTCCATCAACGCCTGCTGCTCTTCTGACAACCTGCCCGCTATCTCATCGAAACTCGCTTCAGGATGCTCTTCCCCCCACTCCCAAATCGCCTCAAACCTCTCCTTCACTTTACGCATGAACTTCGCCTCCGCCTTGTCCCGATCCATTTTGACCTCCCTCTTTGTCTTTTCTTTACCCCTGAATGCAAGTCTACCTCTATTCCTGCTCCCATAAAATCTGGACTGCAACCACAACCCTTTGTCCACCGAGGGCCGCGGAGAGCGTCTTTCTGCCCGCGAAATCACGCGAAGGGGCGCGTCGAACAACGTCTCGGGGTTGCCGGAGTGTTTAGGCTGGAATAGATGTTGTGAGGGAGGCCGCCCACTGCAGCGGTCAGGGGTGGCGGGGGGCACACCACGGGACGAGCATACCCGGGGGCAGGGCAGAGCAGGGCGAATTGCAGGCTTCCACTGGGACATTACGGCTGAATTCTGCAGCCCGCTACTCCTCGCAACCCAAAGGCCGGACTGCACCCGCAAAGGGAACATCCGGGACCTCTCGGGGAAGCCATCAGGCTAGTTGTGATTTCAAGCCGGGCTTTCATTCGGTCCCACTCTGCGGACGACAATATGGGATAGAGCTGGTTGCGCGGGCGCAGCGCAACCTGACGCGATCCGCATTCAGGGGCGACTTTGGCGTAGGCGGGCCATTTTGGCTTTCATTGCCTGCAACGCTTCTTCTGCCGCGCGCCGGGCGGCCGCTTCTTTGTCGGCGCGTTGCGCTTCTGTGTCCGCGCGCCGTGTTTCGGCTGCGGCGCGCTGTGCCTCCGTGTCGGCGCGTAGCGCTTCTGTGTCTGCGCGCCGGGTTTCGGTGTCGGCGCGTTCTTCCGCGATTTCGGCTCTGGACTCAGCGACCTGCAGTTCGGGAATGACATAGTCCGCATAGACTTCGTCCCGGGCCAGGTCGGCCTGCATCGGCTCCTGCAGCAGATCCGTTCGGCGGAACTGGAATCCGGGCAATACTTGCGAACGGATTACGCCGGCTTCGTCCGGCTCGATCTCTGCATAGCGCCCCGCGACGCCAAGCCGGTAGAAGCGCATGTGCCTGTTCTTGGGGTCAAGAATGAAATACTCCTTCACCCCGGCGCGGGCATACCCTTCCTTCTTGACTTCAGTATCCCGTTTGACCTCCGCCGAAGTCGAATCGGACAACTCCTCCACGATCATGTCGCAGACCCCGATGTAGGCGCGTTGATCATCCGCGCCCCAAGGCGCGGGATTGTCCTCCAGGATGATGCCGATGTCAGGCTTGAACACCACCTCCCACTTCCCTGAAGGCAGACTTGCGTCTTGGACCGACATGTAGGTTCCGGTTTCCAAACACAGTATCCTGGCAATGGGATTCACTTCGAGATAGCAGCTCAGGAGGCGGAAGAACCAGCGGTACTGTTCGGTCTGGGCAAAGTTGGGCAAGGGTTTGGCCTCCAGAATGCCGTTGTTCCATTCGTAGCTGACGTCAATGTGCTTGTGAGGCCGTTCATACCACTTTTCCCAGTACTCTTCCAGGGTGACGGGGAGACCATGGGCGGGAGCCCGGTCATTGGCGGGCATCATGCGGGAAGGCGCGCCGCGATTCGCCGGTCCGCCGGGCAGAGGCGCGCCGTTCGGCTGGGCAGTCTCTGCCGGTTTCTGACGAATGTCCTGCGCGATCTCTTTGCGGGTCATGCTCCCTCCTCCTCGTCCGCCCGGGCTTCAGCGCGTGTCGCATCTCGCTGGGGAGAGTTTACCACCTGCCGCTGTGGTAGCGCAACGACTTCTGGTTTGAAGGTCGGCCGGATGTATCCACCTCGTGCATCCGGATCTGTTCCTTGCGGCTGTCGTCTGTGATGGCGCGGTCAGGCCGCTGCAGCGAGGAGGCTTTCCTGTGCGCTGGCAGCCCCGCCGCTCTCCAAGGCTGTGGCATCTTCGGTTTCATTTTGGGATGCAGAGTCGGTGGGCAACCCGGCCTGCTCGCGGATTTCGCTGTCGATCTGAATGGCGATGTCGGCTTTATCGCTAAGAAAGGCCTTGGCGTTTTCGCGCCCCTGGCCCAGACGGAGATCGCCAAAGCGATAGAATGCGCCTCTTTTTTCGATGATGTCGAACTCGACGCCGAGGTCGAGCAGGTCACCCTGCGTGCTGACCCCTTCGTTGTACATGATGTCGAACTCGGCCACTTTGAACGGCGCAGCCACCTTGTTCTTGCGCA
>JAJDZJ010000062.1 GCA_022824685.1 Caldilineaceae bacterium | reverse complement strand
CCCCATGAGATTGTTGTTGGCAAACCTGATCGTGAACTGCTGCGCCTCCGCGATCTGCGAAGTCACCTGCACGGCGAAGTTTGACTGGTACCTGCCCGGATAGATGATGTCGGCCATCTCGTTCAGGGTCTGCGTCAGCCTCGCCGCGTGGTTCTGGCTGACCGCAAAGACGAGCGACTTGCCGAACTCGTTGCTGACGGGGTCGCGCAAACCGTGCTTCAAAAAGGTCTGACAAAAGACTTTGTTGGTCGCGTCGGAAAAGAACTGTTTCTCGAACTGGCGCTGTTTGTATGTCTGTTCCTGCTCCTCTCCGGTGTCGTCGGTGACGGAGACGATGAACCCTTCCTCTGCCAGCAGCTGCGTCGTCACATTGGTGCGGGCGTCCACAACCGTGGGATTGATCAGGTAGCCGTCGCGCACGCCGTCCAGCAGCGAATAACGAAAGGTAGGCTGCCCGCTCTCGCAGCCGAAAGTCCGGTAGGTGTCCAGCAGCAGGCGGCGCTCCATCTCCCTCGGATCACGAACGCCGGTCCCCGCGCTCTCTGTTTTCTTCAGATAGTCCCGCGGCGTTGCGGTCAAGCCCAGCTTATAGCCGACGAAGTAGTCGAACACGGAGCGGGCGTTGCCGCTGATCGAACGGTGCGCCTCGTCGGAGATCACGAGGTCGAAGTCGGTGGGCGAAAAGAGGGCCTGGTACTTGTTGTTGAAGAGCAGCGACTGCACAGTGCTGACCACGATTTCGGCGGAACGCCAATCGTCGCGGCGCTCCTTGTACACCACCGTCTGGAAGTCGGCGGCGAGCAGCGCGGAAAAGACCTTTCTCGCCTGCTCCTCAAGTTCCAGGCGGTCCACCAGAAAGAGCACGCGGCTGGCATTTTCCGTGCGCAGGAACAGCTTTATGATGGCCGCCGCGGTGAGCGTCTTGCCTGTACCGGTCGCCATTTCGAACAGGAAGCGATCATTGCCCTCCTCCAGCGAGCGTTGCAAGGCGTGGACGGCCCTCAATTGGTAGTCGCGCAGAAAGCGCAGGCCGCCGGCCTCGATGAAAGCGGGCCGCTCGTTCTCGTTCTTCCACGCCGCCGCCGACGCGTAGTTCGGGCGCTGGCTGAGAACGATGTAGTCCGCCTCCACGCGCTCATCGAGCAATCTCTGCGGGTTCGGGGTGATTCGCTGGTAGCCTGCGACCGAATCGGGTGAAGGAAAGGTCGTAATGATGTAAGGATTGCCGCGCTCCAGGTCCCAAAAGTAGTGCAGATTCCCGTTGGAAAGGATGATGAAGCGGCAGTTCTGTGAACGGGCGTAGCGCCGCGCCTGCTCCTTGCCTGCCAGCGGGCTCTTGTCCTCTGACTTGGCCTCCAGGACAATGAGCGGAAAGCCGCGGCTGTCGAGCAACAGGAAATCGACATAGCCCTTGCCCGTCTTCTCAAAGTCCTCGCCCAGCCCGTCCAGGTCCGAACTCTTGAGCGTGACACCTGCCTCAAGCCGGATGTTGGCCGGGCTATCTTCGTCGGCGAAGAAACGCCAACCTGCCGACTCGAGCAGCCGGTTTATTTTGATCCGTGCAGTCGCTTCTCTCATGTCGCGTCATCCAGGTGACGATGCGTCTTCGAAGGAGCGTTCAAATTCTGAATTCAAATGGTGTTCAGCAATCAGAATCTACCGGTCAGTATTTCGCGAATCGTTAGCCAGAACAGCTGTTTATCCCGCAAGTAAACGTTCCAAACGGAATTGGGGTTTGCCAATCATGCAGACGCAGGCTGCGCTTTTGCTTTGCTGTCCTTTAACCGGCGTGAAAGTTCGCGGTTTCAGAATGAACTTGCTGCGGAAAGAAGGCGAAGGATGGCTGTGACGACGGTGTATATTTATGAATGGGGATTATATACTTTAGTCACATTGGAGAGGGGCAAAGAAAAGATTGAGCGGAATTCAAGAGACTTATTTGCACTAGCGCCATTGGTTGATGGGCGCAAACCACAACGCGCAAGAACTTTGCTATGTTCGCCGCATGTGCGGCGCGCCGTGGTTTGCTACGGGATCAGTGTGTTCTTGGGAGTTGCCAGTTCCTACTGATCCCGTAGTTTAGTTCTCACAACCAGACGTTTGGAAGTCAAGACGATAGCGGGTCATTGCCAGGGCAATCGCATCTAAATCTGTAGGACGATTCAGTTGAAATCGTGGTCAGAATAAAGCGCGAATACGTGCAATTTGCCTTCAGGTGGGTGAATCGCGATCATGAAGTCTCCGCGGTACAGGCTCTCGGTCGTCATAGTCGTTCAGAGTGTCCGTATTCATGCCTTCATTCGTACACTTCGCCAAGTCTGATCCCGACCGGGAGGGGAATCCGGAAGCATTTCGAGGTCTTAACCCAATTCAGATGCAATCGCCCTGGGGTCATCGCAGAATTTCGAATGGTTCTTCGGTCAATTCCATTGAGAGCCGCCACAACTCCTGTGATGCTTCTATATCATACGCGGTATCTCTTGCGCGGTGTTTTTTCGGATATCCCCGCGACTGCATCCAGCCGTCCGGTCCGATGTAGTCGCCTCCGGTGACATCAGGTGCGGTTGCGGCGTACAACTGCGGCAAGGCGCCCTGTTCGGCGCTCTGGGAGAGAAGGGCGGTCATGACCCGCATCATGATCAGTTCCAAGCGAGATCCTACCTCTCCGGCCGAGGCGTTCTGCAGATTTGTTGCGGCAAAGCCTGGATGGGCAGAAACGCAGATAGTGTCGGCGTTCTTATGCTCCAGTCGGCGCTGCAGTTCTAGAGTGAAGAGGAGATTGGCGAGCTTACTCTGGGCGTAAGCACCGAAACGGCTGTAGTTCTGCAAGCCGTGGATGTCGCTGAATCTCATTCGTCCGATGCGGTGGGCCGTGCTGCTGACGTTTACGATGCGACTGCCGGGCGTACTCAATAAGAGGGGGAGTAGTGCGCCGGTGAGTGCAAAGTGGCCGACATGATTGACGCCGAATTGCCGTTCAAAGCCTTGGACGGTTTCCTGGCGGGGTATCGCCATTACGCCGGCGTTGTTTACAAGGATGTCCAGACGGTCCAAGTTGTTTTGCAGCTTTTCGGCGCAGCGCTGCACGGAGTCCAAGTCGGCCAGGTCGAGGGGGATGACCTCCAATTGGGCATCGGGCAGACTCTGGAGGATATCCGTCCTGGCCTGTTCGCCGCGTTGGGATGAGCGGCTAGCCAGGAGAACGTGTGCGCCTTTTAAGGCAAGCAGGCGGCAGGTGTGGAAGCCAAGACCGCTGTTCCCTCCGGTCACGAGTACAACGCGGCCCGTCTGGTCTGGAATATCGGCGCTGTTCCATTTTGTTGTCATGGATCGACTCCCTGTCGGAAAACTGTTCTCAGAGCCTGTTTGAAAATACACCCAAGTTGCCAACCTGATTGAGTGTGATCTTGGCCCAAAAACTGGACCACGAGCTAAGGGGTATAATAGCTCAATTCACCAAGCCTGTGGATGGGCAGATCAATGGGTCAAGAAACGGCGGCGACACGCGGCGGCTTTCAAGTTCCGGGTTGCGTTGGAAGCGCTTAAAGCAACAAGGCGATTAGCCAATTGTCGAGTGAACATGGGATTCGCGCCAACCCGATACGGGTCTGGAAACGGCAGTTGCAAGCGGTTAACGAAGTTGGGGGGGGGTCACTTAAGGTCGTCGAAACGATTTCTCCATTCATTGATTTGTTCAATCTGCTTTGCGTGCCGGTCGAACATCCTGTTAAAACGCCTCTTGAGTTCCTCTGCTTGGTATCCAACTTGCTCCTCTACATGATTCCCCACTATCTCATCAAGACACGAGCGAAGGTCTTCACGGAATTCGTTGAGACTCAAATAAATTGAGGGGTGTGCATAAGTCGTTCTCAATGGCGGAAGTGCGAAAATGACGACAAATCTGCATGATTTCTTTCAATAAAATTGCCAGATTCGGCTCATTTTATGCGCCAAGAGTGCCAATTTCAACAGCAATTCAGGCCAATAGACTTATATGAGCAAGCTAGGTAGCAGCTTGGATCAATTATGCACACCCTTCAGAGTAAGGTTAGTTTGGATGAGTGTCTGCCGACGCCTCTCTCAGTATCTGGTTGTCCAGCGTCAGGTCCGCCACCGCTCTCTTCAGGCGGCTGTTCTCCAGATCCAGACGCTTCAGACGCCTGGCCTGGTCGATCCTGAGATCCCCGCAGTCGCTGCGCCAGCGGTGAAGGTCTGCCCGGTCACGCCGGTCCGGCGGGCGGTCTCAGCCACTGTGCGGCCCTCGGCTATCGCCACCTCGGCCTCTCTCAGCTTGTTTATCACCTGCTCCGGCGTATGTCTCTTTTTTGCCATCTTTCCCCCTTTCTACGGCCCAATGCCAAGATTATGCCCAGACCAGTTTTTTTGGGGGGAGGCAGGTCACCCGATGCGCCCTATTGAGCGGGGCCAATCCGCAGGATCTTATCGCCTTCGGGCGGGCATGTGCCCCGGTTATCGCAGTTGCTGGTCATGATATAGAGCCATCCGTCCGCATCGCTTACGATGGTGCGGAGGCGTCCATAGACATGGTGCAGGTAGATCTCGTGCGCCAACACGGTGTACGGGTCGTCCTTGTCCAACACGACACGATGCAGGTGCCGCCCACCTGGCGCGTCTGCGAGTCCCACTGTCGTGAACAGAAAGCTGTCGGTCCATTCCGGAATCAAGTCACCGCGATAAAAGATGGCGCCGGTGGGAGGCACCGGGCCCTCCCACGTCAGCACGGGGCTGACCAGTCCTTCCTGTGCGGCGCAGCCCCAGATGTTGGGCCACCCCAGATTATCCCCAGCAGTCACGACATTGATTTCGTCATACCCTCTCAAATCCTGTCTTCCCAACTCAAGGCCGGAAGGGCCGTGCTCGACCATGACAATGTGTTGGTCATCGAACCAGTCGTATCCCTGGGTGTTGCGTATACCGCTTGCGAAGATATAACTGCCGGGGTCGGGGTTATCTGCGGGTATGCCACCTTCGAGGTCCATGCGGAGCAGTTTTCCGGCCAGGGTGTCAGGCTTTTGCGCGTCGTGGGGCTCATAGGCGCCGACACCGACATACAACATGCCATCCGGTCCGATCCGCATGCGACCGCCCTGATGATGCAGACCTGCGGGCAGGTCGTTCAGGATGACGCGGTCCAGGGTCGCGGAGCGGCCGTCGCCGGCGAGCACGTACCGCTCAATGCGGCCGATCTGTATGTCGTCTTCGTTATCTATGTTGTAAAAGAGGTAGAACTGGCGGTTGGCGGCGAATTCCGGGTGCAGGAGCAGGCCCAGCAGCCCCCCTTCGGAGCCCAACAAGGGTATGCCGTACAGCGGGGGCGGCATCGACACGCCGAACTCGAGCACCGGTTCCGGGACCAGTTCTCCTTCCTGAATCAGACGCACACGGCCAGGGCGTTCCGTAACGAGCAGATCACCAGAGGGCAGAATCGCCAGTCCCCAGGGGATCTCCAGACCATCAGTGACTACCTCCACGCGCAATGGGGTTTCGCCCGGTTGGCCTGATTCGCCCTGCACCAACTGGCACGATGCGGGTTGTGCCTTCACCGGAGCTTGCTCGCCGTCGTCTCCGGTTTGCGCCTGCTGCGCCGCGGTGACCGGCGTGACGGTCGCTGTTGGCTGGGAGGCGGCTTGGGGCGTATCCGCGGGTATGGCAGTTGCCGTTGGCGGCAGGGACGTAGAGACTCCATCCGCAGAGCAGGCCAGGACCATTCCTATCGACATCAGGAGTGCGGTCAGGATAATTCGCTTCGACATTTTCGATCTCCATAAGTGGTAATTCGGGTGTCTTGTTGCCGCGCAAAACCGGCTCTATACTCTATATTATTGCCGAGAGAACCTCAGCCTTGCCGATGCGCGGTCAGGGAACGGGCAACTTTAGGCGTCGTCATCAATGATGGTCATGGCGTCCTCGCCGTCGGCGATGGTGGCGCCCCTGGGGTCGGACAGTTTCACCGGGAGGAATTCGTCCGGCTCCTGTTGGGAATCCTGCCCCAGGAACACCGTGCCGGTCTTGGCGGTATCCCCAAGCGCGGTTGTCGCCCTCATCGGCCTGCACGGCGGCCCAACTCACCCGCAGCTCAGGGCAATCGCATCTAAATCTGGTCGCCAAAATGCGCCACAAAGGGCACCCACAAGGGGCGCCCCTGCCTTTTATCGGTTGTTTTCGGCTGAAAAACTGATCTTCAGTCGCCGAGATGCTTATGAATGGCGATTATATGAGGGGTGTGCATAAGTTGTTCTCAATGGCGGAAGTGCGAAAATGACGACAAATCTGCATGATTTCTCTCAATAAAATTGCCAGATTCGGCTCATTTTATGCGCCAAGAGTGCCAATTTCAACAGCAATTCAGGCCAATAGACTCATATGAGCAAGCTAGGTAGCAGCTTGGATCAATTATGCGCACCCCTCAGTTAAGTTGCAGTATAATTCCGACGCCAATAGCTTGAACGAGGACAGCGACAATGATCATGCGCCAAGTGAGTAAGGAGACTGCTTTTTCAAGGTCTTTTCCGGTCGCCATATGTTTTCTTTCACCTTCTAAACTGGCGACTCGTTCGGGCAATGTTGTGGGTGTGTTTGTAGTAGTCATTTTGTCATTTTGGCACGTTTGGCTGAATGTGTCAAAGGTCGAGTTCCAGGGCAATCGCATCTAAATTGGGTCAGAACATCGAAATGCAGCCGAATACTCTTCCAGGTCGGGGTAAGACACAGGGAAATGTACGAAAGATGGCACGTAGACGGAGAATTTAACTTATCTCGCCGACTGAGGGCCTGA
>JAJDZJ010000065.1 GCA_022824685.1 Caldilineaceae bacterium | reverse complement strand
CATCTTACGCAAACTGGCCCTGAACCTCCTACGCAAAGAGAAAAGCGCCAAAGTCGGTATTGCCGCCAAACGGAAACGAGCTGGTTGGAAAACTGACTATCTGCTGAAAGTTCTCTCCCAATAAGATGCGATTGCCCTGCCGCCACCCGCCACTGCAGTTCAACCAAATCGGTCTTTCGTGTACAATACGGCAGAGGTTAGCTTGCTGGACCGAATGGGGGCGCAACTGTCCATCCAGGACAAGGACAATCTGAACCGATTTCCTTCCCACAGACGGCCCTCCAAGCCGAACCGCGCACTGTGCGCAATCGCAGAGACCAATGAGGAACATTTAAGATGACGACAAGAGCTAATGCGGCAAAAGCTCTGGGATGGGCGCTCATCGGCTGCGGCGGCGCCGGTCGGGCACACGCTGGCTGGGCCGCGGACACCGAGGGCGTCGAAGTGCGCGGCTTTTGCGACATTGACGCGGGCATGGCCGAACAGCTGCGATCAAAGCACCGGGCGGAGTATGCCACAACCGATGCTGAGCGAATCTTTGCCGACCCATCCGTGAACATCGTTTCGATCGCCACCTCGCACAGCTCCCATGCCGACCTCGCCGTCGCCGCCTGCCAGGCCGGCAAACACCTTTTCCTCGAAAAGCCGATGGCCATGACAACGGCCGACTGTCTGCGCATCCACGAAGCCATGCAGGCCGCCGGCGTCAAACTGATGCTCAACTTCTCGATCCGCTTCTCAGGCGCCGCACGCGCCATCCGCCGCCGCATCACCGCACCCATGGTCAGCCACAGCCAGTGCATGATGAGCCGTGCCGACCTCAACCGCTGGCGCTGGCATCCAGTTGAAGGCGGCGGCCCTCTCTGGGATGTCGGCGTCCACATGGCCGACTATCTCTGCTGGATCCACAACAGCGCGCCCGTGGAAATTAACGCCGTCGGCGGCCAGGTCACCCACCCTGGCGAGCTTGGCAGCCCCGATATGATCGACACCGCCGCGGCCACAATCCGCTTCGCCAACAACTCCGTCGCCACCTTCCTCATGAGCGATGCCGGCAGCAGTTCCGTCGTCTCCAAATGGTTCTTCGAGTTCTTTGACGGCCATCGTTCGGCAGTGCTCCATGAACACTTCCGAAAGGTCACATTTACGAATGACGACCCCCGGGAAGGGCAGCAAAGCGAGACGCTGACCCCGCCGCCAATTGATCGCCTTTCGCTCCTGGTCGACGCCATCCACAACGGCACGGAGCCCTATGTGCCTCCCCAGGCCGGAATTCTGTCCACCCTGTTGGTCGAAACAGTCGCCGCGTCCATCCACTCCGGCCAGCCGCAGAGTGTGGACCTGTCCGCGCTCCCCGCTCCTCTCCCGCATTGATCGGAACCGCACGACCTGGAGACAATCACCTGCGTATGCCTTCCTGCAGCGCAGCGACCGGAGAAACGCCAGTGAACGGCATCGAAGCCATTGCAGCGATCCTAAAAGCCGAAGGAGTCGAGTGGCTGGCCTGTTATCCGTCCAACCCCCTGATCGAGGCAGCTGCCCAGGTCGGAATCAGGCCCATCAACTTTCGCCATGAACGCGGCGCGGTCATGGCTGCCGACGGCTACAGCCGAACTAGCGGCCGCAGGCGTTTCGGTGTCGTTGCCGTTCAGTCCCAGGCCGGGGCCGAAAACGCAATGGGAGGGCTCGCCCAGGCATACGCCGACAACATCCCCATTCTGGTCCTGCCCGGCGGCGTCCGGCTGGACCAACTTGCAGTGCGGCCCAACTTCTCGGCCGCAAGAAACTACCAGGGCCTGGTCAAGCATGTGGAAGCGATCTACCGTCCCGATCAGGTCGCCGCTGTGATGAGGCGTGCGTTCCATGCGTTGCGCAACGGACCGCCGGGCCCGGTCGTCGTCGAAATGCTGGAGGATGTCTGCAGTCAGGAGGTCCCCGAAGCGGCAATGGACTACCGGCCGCCCCAGGTGATGAGGCAGGTTCCCGCCACGGTCGATATTGACGAAGCGGTCAAGAAGCTGCTACAGGCTGAAAAGCCTGTGATCTGGGCGGGCGGCGGCGTTCTGCTTGCTGGCGCCAGCGCGGCTCTGCGCGAACTGGCCGAACGCACCGGCACGCCCGTGTTCTGCACGATGCCGGGCAAATCGGCCTTTGACGAGCGCCACCCTCTCTCCCTCGGCGCCGGCAGCCGCGCAACCACCCTGCCCGCGCACCGCTGGCTGCAAGAAAGCGACCTCATATTCGCCGTCGGATCCAGCCTCACTCGCGGTCCCTACTGCCAGCCCATATTGCCCGGCAAGGTCATCATCCACAACACCGTCAACCCGGACGATATCAACAAGGATGAATCGGTCGACGTTGGCCTGATTGGCGATGCCAGACTGACCCTGGAAGCCATGGTCGAATCGGTCAAGCGCCAAAATAACAGTGACCGCGCCGCTCGCGGCCGTCACACCGCCGCCGCAATCGCCGCCTGCAGGAAACAGTGGCTAGAGGAGTGGATGCCCCTTCTGACCTCCGACGAAGAACCTCTCAATACCTATAGGATTATCCACGCCATCGACACAGCGCTCGACCGGGAAAACAGCATCGTCACCCACGACGCCGGCGCGCCGCGCGACTCAATCGTCCCTTTCTACACCGCCACCGTTCCCAACAGCTACATCGGCTGGGGCAAGACGACGCATCTCGGCTTCGGCCTGCCCCTCATGATCGGGGCCAAACTGGCCCATCCCGACAAATTCTGCCTCAACCTCATGGGCGATGGCGCCTTCGGCATGTCCGGCCTCGACCTTGAAACCGCCGTACGCGCTCCTGCCCCAATCACCACCGTGCTGCTCAACAACGGCGGCATGGCGACCTACGCGCCGGGAAGCTTTCCGACCGCCCGCAAACAGTTCCGTGTCAGCCATATGGTCGGCGACTACGCCAAAATCGCGGATGGGCTCGGCGCGGTCGGCCTTACCGTCACGAGAACCGCCGAAATGGTTCCCGCCCTCCAGCGCGCCCAAAAGCTTAACGCCGACGGTCAGACCGTCCTCATCGACGTCCACTCCAATCTCGAAGCCCGCCGTTCCCGCTGGGATCGCTGACGATGCCCGGCGCACTCCACGCAAAAGCCAAGGAGACCAACCAATGAGTGTATTGATTCACGTAGGCATTCGCGCATCCGATCTGTCCAAGTCGATCCGCTTTTGGCGCGACGGCCTCGGCCTGCACGTCGCCGGCAAGCGCGACATCCGCTACGACCTGACCGACGGCTACCACAACTTCGCCGTCTTCCAGCACCAGGGCGACGACCGCCCTGAACATGTGTCCGGCATGCTCGACTACATACATATCGGCGTTGGCGTGCCGGATGTCGGCGCCGCCGCCCGCCGCCTGCGAGACATGGGCTTCACCATCTACTCCGACGGGCTGGGAGGCAAAACCCCCCTCGACCCCGACAACCTGGAACAGCCCGCCTTCAAGGTCGAAGATCCCGACGGCATCACCGTCGACGTCAGCGAAGTCACTACCATGTGGCCTGGAACGACCATCCATCCCAATCAGACTGCGCAACCGGAGGCGTAAGACGCGGCCCAATGCCGGCCTTCGTCTGCATGGTGGGCTTGAAAGAGGACAGGAGCCCTGTGCCGGGAAGTCGCCCGCGCGGCGAAAGGGCCCCGGGCTGGCCGCCTTACGTGGAAGAGTCTCACTTTTACTGTGCCCAGAAGGTAGTTTGAAGGCGAATTTCCGGTGCCAGCCAGTAACGGGGCCGTCAAGGGCCGCGAAAACCCTGCCGTGGAAAGCATGACACACAACAACTGCAGGGGGAAGCGCGAACCGGTCAGAGCGACGACCGCAAACTGAGGGCTGGCCTTCAGGTCAAGTGTCTGGGCGAGAGGCGCCCATGATGATTTTCCATGGCATTTGCCGCCTGCTCCCTCTACGCCAACCCAGCGGCGAATCCTACAAATCCCATCGTCGACGCACCCGGAAATGGCAGCGCAAGGGCGACGGCCGGGGACCAGGCGCGGAATGGACTTTGGAAAGCCTGCGCCTGGAGGATAGTCTTCTTCAACTCTTCTCCGCCATTTGACGCAGTTCGTAAAGCCGATTTAGCGCATCCAGAGGCGAAAGCGCGTCCACGTCAAGCGCCCGCAGCGACTCCACGGCCGGATGCTCGGTGGCGAAGAGTCCTACCTGCATGGCGGCTCTCTTATCCCGGCCCGGCGTCTGATCCAACAGCGTTGACGGGCCGGCCGCGCCGGATGCCTCCAGCTCAAGAAGTATCTCACCTGCCCGGCGCACAACCCCGCGCGGCAACCCCGCCATCTGCGCTACGTGCACACCATAGGACCGATCGGCCGGGCCTGGAAGTATCCGCCGCAAAAAGACGACCTCGTCCCCGCTGTCGTCCACGGCCACACTGTAGTTGACCACCTGGGGCAGCCGCTCCGCCAGATCCGTCAGTTCATGGTAGTGCGTAGCGAAGAGCGTCTTGGCGCGCAAAGACGGATAGTTGTGGAGATGCTCCACCACGGCCCAGGCGATGGCCAGTCCATCGTATGTACTCGTCCCGCGGCCAATCTCATCCAGAACAAGCAGGCTGCGCCCCGTGGCGTGGTTCAATATGTTGGCGGTCTCGATCATCTCCACCATGAAGGTGGACTGTCCGCGATGAAGTTCGTCGCTGGCGCCGATCCGGGTAAATATGCGGTCAACGACACCGACGCGGGCGGAATCAGCCGGCACAAAGGAGCCGATCTGCGCCAGCAGGATGATGAGGGCCGTCTGCCGCAAGTAGGTCGACTTGCCGGACATGTTGGGTCCGGTCAATATGTGAATGAGCTCGCCGGAGGAGAGATGGGCGTCATTCGGCACAAAGGGCTCATCGCTTGTCTGCTCGACCACAGGATGGCGTCCGCCGGTGATGGTGATCTCGCAGCTGTCGTCGATCGAGGGCCTGCAGTAACGGCGCTTGAGCGCGACCTCTGCCAGTGCTGTGTAGACGTCCAACAGGGCCAGCCCCGCCGCCAGGCGCCTGATCTCGTCTGCCTGCTCTGTCAACTCGCAGCAGACGCGACGGAAAAGTTGCTGCTCCAGTGCCAGGCGCCGTTCGTCTGCGTTGAGGATCTGCAATTCATACTCCTTCAGCTCCGGCGTAATGTACCGCTCCGCGCTGGTCAGGGTCTGCTTGCGTATGTAGTCCTCCGGCACTTTCTCCGCATGTGTGTGCCGTACTTCAATGTAGTAACCGAAAACCTTGTTATAACCGACCTTCAGGCTCTGGATGTCGAGACGCTTGCGTTCCACCTGTTCAAGCGCCGCAACCCACTCCTTGGCGTGGCGGCTGTTTTCGACGATGGCATCCAGTTCTTGACTGAAGCCGGCCCTGATGATGCCCGGGGTCGACAACGTTGCTGAAGGCTCATCGTCAAGCGCTCGTCCCAGCAACTCAAGCGAAGGCCCACAGTCCGGCAGCATGTACAACAATTGTCTGTAGACGCCGCCACCCCCGACGCCTGGCTCGGCCTGGCCATCCGCCGCCATCGGTATGCCCTGCTCCGCCGTCATGATCGACTCGCGCAAACCCGGCGCCCGGTTCAGGACGTCACGCACGCCTAGCAGGTCGCGCGGCAACGCTCTGCCCTGGGAGACGCGGTTGATCCAACGCTCCAGATCACCCAGACCTCGCAGCGTCTGCCGAATCTGCGCACGCAGTTCTCCCCTATCCGCCAGGGCCTGAACGCTATCGAGCCGTTCGTTGATTTGGGTGATGTCGAGCAGTGGGCGCCCCAGCCAGCGCCGCAGGAGGCGGCCCCCCATCGGCGTCAACGTCTCGTCTACGATGCCAAGCAGGCTGCCCCGCACGTCGGCGCCCCGGATCGTTTCGGTCAGCTCCAGGTTGCGCCGCGTGGATTCGTCCAACACCATGAACTCGCCCACCGCATAACTGTGCAGCCGGTCCAGCTGCGAAAGAGCGCTGGGCTGCATCTCCTGCAGATAAGCAAGAATGGCGGCGGCCGCGCGTACGGCCTGCGGCTTTTCCTGCAAGCCGAACCCGTCCAGGCTGTGAACTCGAAGATGCCGCTGCAACGCGTCGCGGGCCGTTTCCAGTTCCACCTGCCACGCCTCCACATGGGAGACGAGAGCCTGCAGGCCGTTGACCATCGCGGCCAGCCCGCTTTCTTCGGGATTCCATCCGCACGTGATCAGCTCGCTGGGCTGCAGACGGGCCAGTTCCTCTCCCAGTCGCTGTTCCGTTTCAGCCGCATCGTCGCCCTCAAACTGTGTCGCGGCAAACTCCCCGGTGGTAATGTCGCAGTAGGCGATACCGGCCTCCCTGCCCAGGCCGTCGAACAGAACCGCCACCAGGTAGTTGTTGCGGTCGTCGTCCAGCATCGACGGTTCGGAAACGGTGCCCTTGGTGATGACTTGCTGGATCTCACGCTCCACCAGCCCCGCGCCCGGTTCGCTGACCTGTTCGGCCACCGCCACCTTGTGGCCTGCCTCCACCAGCAGGGCGAGGTAGCTCTCGACGCTGTGATAGGGAACGCCCGCCAGCGGAACGCGCACATTGTTGCCGACCGGCCTGCTGGTCAACGCCACATCGCAAACCTCCGCCACAACCTCGGCATCGCGATCGAAGGCTTCGTAAAAGTCGCCCAGGCGAAAGAAGAGGATGCAGTCCGGGTGCTGGCTCTTCAGTTGCAGGTACTGACGGCGCATCGGGGTGGTCATGGCCAGGTTCGTTTTAGCGGCATTCAGCGGCTTGAGGCGCGCGCGTGCTCCTCTTCGTGCCAGAAGACGCGGCTATTGGGGTCACCGTAAAGTGTATACGCGAGCCAGGTGGGATTTGCGCTCTGCGAAGCGCGGATCTGCTGCCGCGCCGCATAGAAGGCTTCGCCAAGCGTCTTCCCCTCCCAAAGTTCGTCGTAAAAGTGTTGAGCGAAGCTCGACGCCAACTCGTCACTTACCTCCCACAGTGCGCCGACAAACGCGGTGACGCCCAAATGGTCAACCAGGCGCTGCGCCCAGCCGCCCAGGCCGGTCAGGTTGTAGCCAACGCGGGCGCCGTGACAGGTATTGAGAAAGATGAGCGGACGTTCCCGCCGCAGCCCTTTGGCGCGGCGGCGGGTCAGATCGCTGGGAAAGAGCGGTTCGCCTTCCAGGACGATTGGCGACTCGTCAACGAACTCCTGGTTATAGTCGCCGTGGGTCGCAAAGTGGAAGAGCTGGGCGCCCCCTTGCTCCGCCAGCTCCAGGAACTGGGCGCGGGTCGTAATCGGCGCCGCAGTTTCAATCTTGCGGGCAGCGAGGCTGTTGAAATACTGAGTCTCCCTGGACACAAAATCCAGCGACAGCATCGGCGCGACCAGGCGGGCGGCCCGGATGTGAAGATCGGCCGGCACGGCCGTGCCAGCCACCCAGCGGCTCATACGCCATGCCCCGGCCAGGTGGTCGTCTTCTACATCCTGGCCGTCTATCACATCGTAAGGCTTGACAAGCTCCCAGGGAATCCAGGGCTCATCGCTAACGATCAGCAGATTGCTGACCTCGCCGGCGTCGCGCCGCGCCTTGATCTCCCAGTACAGCTGACGCAGGGGCGCGGGGAAAAGCTGTTCATACAGCTCAATCCCAAGGTCAGCCACGTCATCCTCAATGCGAACCGCCTCCTCTCCAGGCAGATCCGCGCCGGCCCGGGCTGCAAATCCGCTCAGCCGCTCGGCCAGCCTTTCAAAAAAGAGGTCGGGCCTCGAAAGTTCGTTGAAGACGACCGAACCGGCGCCGCGGCCATCCAGATCCGGCAGCTTCTCCGATTGGAGATGAAAATGGAGCGTGCGCCCGTCGGCATCGCGCGTGATGCGCAGCTCAACATCGGCCGCCGGCGGCGCCGCGCCCGGCCGGATCGTTACGCCATCCACTGCCCGCGCCACCGCGGCCCCGCCGAGCGTCAGTGGCCCTTCACCTTCTTCAACGCCGGGTGCCCCGGCCCGCCTCGCGCCGCCGCGCAACAACGAGAAGCCGCGCACGGCAACCTCCAAAGTAAGCGAACCGGCGTTTCTGCCCCGGTGGTAGAAATCCACCGCAACCCACTTGGGACCGCTGCTGTCATCAACAAGCTGCATGAGAAAAACAGCAGGCTGAGAGTCGCCCTCCCGGGGCACCGTGATCGTGCGGCGAAGGGCAGCGCCGTCGCGCGCGCCGGCCCCGTAGCCGCTGACCTCCTCAAAGCCGGGCGCACGCACAACCACGTCTACGTGCTCGATTTCGTCCTGGAAACTGATGTCGACCTCTGCATCGCCGCGGCTGTCCCGCGGGCGGTCGCGCACCAACTGTACGACCAGTGGGTATTTGACATCATTGCGGTTGGAGATGGTCGGCGGGAAGTCGACATATGTGTGAAATTGGATGACCGGACCGCTTTCCGCGATCTCTGCGGCGTCCGGAATGGGTGACACAGTGTGCCCGGCGCGACCTTCCGGCTCCGTCTCTCCCCCGGCAACGCGGCCAGGCTGGCGCGGCCCCTGCGAAGTTGCCGAGGACGGCGCCTGGTACGAGCGGGGCGCATAGTGGGCCGGGTCATCCCGCATCAGCCGCAACAGGTTGAGCGCCTGCAGGTAGCTGATGCCTTTCGGCGCGGCAT
The DNA here is from genome assembly GCA_022824685.1 of Caldilineaceae bacterium. Classification (GTDB taxonomy): domain Bacteria; phylum Chloroflexota; class Anaerolineae; order Caldilineales; family Caldilineaceae; genus Bin5. The sequence goes on along the minus strand of JAJDZJ010000065.1, from coordinate 574 downwards.
AGGCTGGGCCAACCCTCCCTTGCGTGTCCAGCACAGTCTCCTCTATCAGCGGGCGCACCCCGTCAAATGCGGCGAGATCGTCGAGCAACCGGGTCAGAACGGCGCGTCGTTCGGGCGCGCTGATTCTGCTGTCACCCGCGGCCGCAGCCGCGGCCATGCGTAGGTGGTCCACCTGGCCGCGTGTCGGCGCGTCAAGTTCCCAATAACTGCGAAATAACCGGCGCAGTACCGTTTCCACGGCGTTGAGGAGCTGTCGATCATCCCAACTGTCCAGTGACAAGCCCCTTTGTCTTCTCTCTCGCCCGTCCATCTGTACACTTCCGTAGCAGGGGTGAACGCAATACGTGCTGCCAAGCGGTTCAAAGATTGCGGGAGTGGTCGGCAGGATCGTATCATAGCGGCCCGCGTTTTTCAATTCTTTCCCAATTTGGTGTCAGGGCGATTGCATCTAAATTGGGTCAGAACATCGAAATGCAGCCGAATACTCTTCCAGGTCGGGGTAAGACACAGGGAAATGTACGAAAGATGGCACGTAGACGGAGAATTTAACTTATCTCGCCGACTGAGGGCCTGA
>JAJDZJ010000031.1 GCA_022824685.1 Caldilineaceae bacterium | reverse complement strand
TCTCGCCGACTGAGGGCCTGATCCGCGGCGTCTTCCCGTCGATATTCAGTAAGCGCAGGGTGATTTCCACTTATTCTCGCTTTCTTCTGGCCACAATTTCAACTGAATCGGCCTACAGATTTAGATGCGATTGCCCTGCCTAACTTTCACTGAACTATTGACTCGTTTATCCGTTTTCGGTATACTTTCCCTGCTTGCAAAGATAGTGAACCGCCTGACCGCTGCTTCGGGCTGTTCTTGACTCGACGTAACACGGGCTCAGCGCCGCGCATCGCGCACGACGCACAACCGTAGCAGCCAAACAGTACGACAAATTCGCAGTCGATTCTCAGAGCGCTTTACAACGTCCGAACTTCACGACCACAGAAAGGATTCCACATGTTCAGGGAAGCCATCACCAAGCTCATTGCCAAGACCGCAGTCGACACCGTCAGCGCCCACTGTGACGGTCCCTGCGGTGTCTATGACCCGGCCTCCGCCCGCATCGCAGCCGAGGCAGCTCTTTCAATGACCAAAAAGATCATCGACCTTGGCCCCGCTGATTCTGCTGACCACAACACCTATGGTCGCTTCGTCTCCATCAAGGAGCAGCAGGCGCACCTGGCCAAGGAAGAACTGCTCGTCCTCTGGACCGACTACTTCAAGCCGGAGCACTTGGAACAGTACCCCGACCTGCACGGCAAGTTCTGGAATGCCGCCAAGCTTTGCTCCGCTGTCAAGCAGGGCGTTGATGTCGATGCAGCCAACGACCTGATGGCCGCAATCGAAGATATTCACAACATCTACTGGGCCACCAAGGGCCGGGACGTTGCCTACTACGTAGCGACCTGATCCTGGGCGCGCCAGTGGCGGTTGGCGCGAGCTGACCGCCTAAACCCAAGTGAACAGACACGAAGGCCGGATCCGCAGCAGGATCCGGCCTTCTCGCGGAGAGACGCGTGCAATTAAACCTGCCCCGCAGCAACTGGCGGGAAATCGCCCTGTGGCTGTTCTGCAGGCGGCGGCTCTTTCAAGTCACTGGTGATTCGATGCATCCGACCCTTGCGCCCGGGGCAGTCGTCATGGTGGATCCCCGCGCCTACCGCAAACGAATCCCGCGTGAAAACGAAATCGTCGTCGCGCAACACCCCCGCCAGGCCGGTCTCCGAATCGTCAAGCGAGTCACGGCCGTCTTCGAAAACACCACCGGCAGCAGTGCCCGAAACGTCCAGGTCATCCTCGCCAGCGACAACGAAGCGGCCGGAGCCGATAGCCGCTCTTTCGGCCCGGTCGCGCTGGGCCATGTCCTTGGCCAGGTGAAGAGCCGCCTGCGCTGAGCGCGCGCGAGCGCCTCACGGCGTCGCCAAGTAACCTGTGCTCCGTTCCGGGTTCCGACTTACCTGCGCTGGCGCGGGTCCAGCGCATCGCGCAAACCGTCGCCGATAAAGTTGATGCTGAGAATCGTGAGGGAAATGAACATACCCGGCCAGATGACGAGCCACGGATTCTGGGTGATGAAATCCTTGTTCTCGAACAGCAGCCGTCCCCAGGTAGGAACATTGGAAGGGAAGCCCAGGCCGAGGAAAGAAAGCGCCGATTCGGTCAGAATCGCCGCTGCCACGCCCAGCGTTGCCGAAACAATAATCGGGCTCAGAACGTTGGGCAGGATGTGCTGCCACAGTATCACAGGCTCGCGCGTCCCCACACTAACCGCTGCCTCGACGAACTCCTTCTCCTTGACAGACAACACCGATCCGCGCACGACCCGCGCCGTCGGCATCCATCCCAGAATGCCGATAACTAGCACCACGAGAAGGAAAATGCCCAGTTCCGGGCCTAGTAAAGCCTTGAGCGTATCACGGAACAACATGATGATGACCAGCAGCAGTGGCAGGCTCGGCAAGGCCAGCATCAGGTCGGTGAATCGCATCAGGGGGTTGTCCAGCCTGCGAAAAAATCCTGAAAGCACCCCCACAAGCGTGCCGAAGGTGATCGAGACGAACATCGCCACAACGCCCACCGCCAACGAGATGCGCCCCCCAAATAGATTTCGCGCCAGCGTGTCCCGTCCCAGGTCGTCCGTGCCCAGCGGGTACTGCACCGATGGGGACTGGTTGATCGAATCGATGTCGTCGACGATGAAGCTGTACTCGGGATCCACCGTATAGACAAGAGGGCCGGCGAGGACACCCACAACCAGCAGTACCAGCACAACTACGCCAACATTTGCCAGTGTGTGGCGACGAAAACGCAGCCATACATCTCCCCACAACGTGCGATGCTGACGTTGTGGGAGTTCTGATGCAAGATTTTCAGCGGATGCCGTTTCCGTGCCGACGGCCATATTCACTCCAGCGGCCAGCTTTTCATTACGACTGACCTGGTGTCCCAGCGAAAACTGGCCACCGCAGTCTAACTGTATCTGATACGCGGGTCGAGAACGCCGTAAACTACATCGGCAATGAGATTGAAAACAACGATTAGAAAGGCAAAGATGAAGGTGACAGTCTGCACCAGGGGAATGTCGTTCAGTTGAATCGCGCCGATGAGGAGGGCTCCCAAACCGTTGACGCGGAAAATCTGTTCCGTGATGATGGCGCCGCTGAAGATGGCCGGAATGCCCAACGCGATCAGGGTTACAACGGGGATCAGGCTGTTGCGCAGAATGTGTCGAATCACGACATACCTCTCCCGAAATCCTTTCGCCGTCGCCGTGCGCACGTAGTCCATCGGAATGTTGTCCAGCATCGACGAACGCGTAAAGCGTGCCAGCGTCGCCGCCTGAAAGAACCCGAGAACCGCCACCGGCATCGCACTCTGCTTCAACTGCTGGACGAAACTATCCCAATCTACAATCTGCAGATTTGTGTCATAGATCATAGGAAACCATTTGAGCTTCACGCTGAAGAGCAGAATCATCAAGAGGCCGGTGAAGAACGTTGGGATTGAATAGCCGATCAATGAGAAGAAAGTGCCCACCTGGTCGAAGACTGAGTACTGCCTGATCGCAGAAATGACGCCGACAGGCACGGCAATCACTATCGCCACCAGGTACGCAAGCCCTACAACCCACATGGTCTGCGGCAATCGCTCCAATATCATGTCCATCACGGGAACGCCGCGACTTCCCCAGGAGGTAACCCTTAGCCGCTCCTCGGAATCCCCAATCTGAATGTCAAAAGCGTTCTCAATCAGAGACAGCGGCTCATTCACAAAGAATTGGCGCATCCAAAGTCCATACTTGACCGGAAATGGTTCGTCCAGCCCCATCGCCTTGCGAATTTGCTGGCGAATCTCAGGGCGAATTGTTTCGGGCAAAGCACTGGTCGGATCTCCGGGCGCGAGGTCAAGCACCGCAAAAATGACGAAGCTGATGGCGATGAGGGTAGGAATAATTGTCAGAATGCGCCGAACGAGATATTGGCCCACGGCGTGTAATGGGGAGTGAAAGAGAAAAAGGAGGAGAGAGTTTCTCTCCTCCCTCCTAGATTCAGACTAGCGGCGCCACTCGCCGACATTCCACATCTGGCTGTCCCAACCGTTGATCCAGACGCCCTGGAGCGTGTCCAGGTGGGCCGAGACTTCGCCGCGGTATACCAGCGGGATCTGATAGTTATTCTGCACGTTGATATCGTTAAGCTGTTTTACCAGCGCCTCGCGTTCCGGTCCGACCGGTGTCTGCGTCAACTGTTCAAACAGCGCGTCAAATTCAGCGTTGCAGCCGCGGAAGATGTTGCCGCCGCCCCAGGAGTTGTCCCGCATCGGGATCTGTTCGCAGATCCAGTTTGAGAGATGCTGCTGCGGGTCGATCGTGGGACCGGTGGTGTACATCTGCAGGTCCGTATAGAACTTCTGGTATGTGTCAGGGCTGTTGGGATCGCCGCCGAAGAAGACGCTTGCGTCGTGGTTGATCAGTTCGGTCTCGATCCCGATCTGGAGCCACCACTGGCGCAGAAGGGCCTGCGTCTTCTGACGTACAGAATTCGTTGATGTCTGGTACGAGACCTTGAGCGGGATACCGTTGTATTCGCGGATGCCGTCGCCATCGGAGTCCAGGACGCCGTTCTCGTCCAACAACGCATTGGCGCCATCGATGTCCTGGGTTAGGCAGGTGTCATTCGATTCTGAAACGTAGTGGAGCGGGGCCGGGATCACGTTGCAGGTCGGCTGGCCGGCAAACCCGTATAGCTGTTCAGAAATGAGCGTACGATCGATCGCCATCGACATCGCCTGCGGAATCGGCGGGAATGTCAGGAAGGGATGGGGATTGTCGCCATCCATGTACTCAGAACGGTCGTCACCCAAATCGGAATGCGGGTTGGTCTGATTGACCAGGACTCGCTCAACATAGCCGGCGAAGGCGGAAACCACCTTGCCCAGCCCGGCAGCTTCCATGTCGCGAAGAATGTCCGGCTCGACCTGCAAGTTCCAAGCGTAGTCGGCTTCTCCGGTCTCCAGCACAGCGCGGGCCGCCGACGCTGCATCGCCGCCGCCCTTGAAGACTACCGTGTCAAAGTAGGCCGGCTCGCCGTGGTAGTGAGGGTTCCGTTCGTATACGGCCACATCGTTGACTTTGAAGTCGATGATGCGATAGGGGCCAGTGCCCAACGGAGCTGTGTTTTCCTCATTGCAGGTCTGCGCAGCCGCGCCGACGCAATCGGCAAATTGAACGCTGCTGATAATCGGCGTATTCGCACCGACAAAAGCGTTGTACGGATAGGGCGTCGGCGAATCGAAAGTGATCTTGATTGTGCGGTCGTCAATCGCTTCGACAGACTCGATGCCCAGAAAAGCCTCGCTGGCGGTGCAGCCAGTGGATTCATCGGAACAATACTGCCAGGTAAAGACCACGTCGTCGGCGGTAACGTCGCTACCGTCCGACCATAGAAGACCTTCCTTCAACGTCCACGTAATCGACATCAGATCTTCCGAAACGCCGCCGTTCTCGATCGTTGGAATTTCCACTGCCAGTCTGGGCAGGATTGTGCCATTCGGGTCGTAGTTGGCCAAGGGTTCCAGCGTAATCGCGCCGGCGTCCTGGTCCTTTGTGCCGCCTGACAAATACGGCCCAGGCAAAGAGGCCGCCTGCCAGTAGAGGATGGTCAGGACCTTCTCCTCATCCTCCATGGCGCCTTCTTCCGCCATCTCCTCATCCGCCGCCATCTCCCCGTCCGCGGCCATGCCCTCGCTTCCCGCCGGCGCGGCCGCAGGGCAGGCTGCCAGAAGGAATGCCATGGCCAGCAGGATGGCGATAACGCGCAATGTTGAAATCTGTCTTCCCATCATTTACATCTCCTTTTCCCATCTCCTGGGTAAATAATTGGGGGCGCCTCTGCTGCCCCAGCAGCGAGTCCCATTGAGTCAACGTCCTGTTTCGTTTCGGTATGTCCTGTTCTATCGGGGCGAGTGTCGCCCACTGGGAGCCGTCGATCAAGTCTCCGTCAAGAAAGCGCTACGCATTCTCGCGGACGAATTTCAGTCATACGCGCAATGGGTATCCTATCACTCTTCCCCGCGCGAACCAAAAGGGTTCAAACCAGCCGAAATATCGCGCTATGCGTCGCGTTTGACCTGCTCACCATACTTTCGCAGACTCTCCTCAATCCGCTTCGGCACTTGTTTCGTACGGGAATCGAGGAACGCCAGTATGCGGTCTGGCTGTACACCCTCATCAACCGCCCTGTTCAAACTGCGCTGGTTGATCTGGTAGCGGTAGCGGGGGAAGCTGGCCTGCCAGCTGCTGAACCGCTCAACCCGAAATCTGTCCATCAGGGGCGTGCCGGGTGGCAGCGTAACCGTGAAGTCCTCCTCCACGTTAATCAGGTTCCGCCGTCCTTCACTGGGCATCTCGCTGTCGTGGCCCAACCATCGCGCGCCCCAGCCGCTCAGCGAAAACAGCAGATCATCCCCGGCCGAAGGTTCCGCCAGATCAATGGCCGCAAGCCAGTACAGAGGACCGTTCAGCAGAAATCGCAGCAGCAGCCCTTCCACCTGTTCCCAGTGATCGAACCCCAGCAGGAATCCTTCACTTCCTTCATACTTGATGTACCAACTGTCGTAGTCCCCTGTCGGGCGCTGAAAGTCGGGATACGCATCCTTGACAGCTTCTATGAATTCAACCTGACTGTACCAGGCGCCGGGCTGAAGGTGGCCCAGCATCTGCAGCGCCACCTCCCGCGTCTGTAAAGGATTGTTCTGCCAGTCGCCTCCGGAACAGTCCAGGCCTGGAATCCGTTCCAGGTCGTTCCACTCCGGCGTTGTCCGCCATGCCTCCCACAATGTGAAGCGCTGCTCCGGCCGCAGCTGCTCCAAAAAAGCGTAAACTCGGTTCCCGGTAAGCCGCACGCGTTCATCATCCCCACGCCGAAGCCAGCCCAATCGCTTGGCCAGGTGCAGCAGCAGCGCAACGCGGACCTCTTCAATGTCCGCCGAACCGGCCGGCCCAAGAAATGGCGAAACGAAGCCATTTGCCGACTGAAGGCGCAACATCAGGTGATCGATGTCATCCGGGTCTGGCGTGCCATCCGCCTGCAGGCCCAGCCCTGCCGTATGCAGGAATCCCAGCAACGTCCCGGTATCTTCCAGAAAGGCGTCCTCCAAATGGAGCATCCGCGCCGACGGAGGAGGCGGCACAGGCGTAATCGCCAACCCCTGATCACCTTCAGCTGTCTTCGGCTGCGGCAGCCAGGGCAGAATATCACTCGGTATGTAGATGATTGTGTGGGCGTTCTGGCCGGCGCCCGCAAATGTGCGGCCGATCAGTCCGTAGTAATAGAGCAGCTCAGCTACGCTTTCAGGCGTGTTCCAGGGCTGCTCCCGCTCCAACCTGGCCGGACCCATCTGGCGGACGCTGCCATACTCGCGGCTGAACTGCGCTTCGCGCACCTCGCCCCCCTCGGCAAGGAGGAGGTCCAGCGCCGGCCTCGCGTCAGGATACGAATCCGTAATCTCTTGGAAGGCCATCAACACCGAAGTCGGATCCGTGATCTGCGCTCCCAGGCTATCGACCATCGCCCTGATATTCTTTTCCCCATCCAGAAACGCGCCGCGCAGTTCCGCAATCACATGCAGCTGAATTTCCGGGTATTCGGCTAACATCTGGCTGGTCTGCGGCATCTGCCCTTCCCTCTGGCGCCGCCTCCCGGTTTCCCGGCAGAAACAGAATGCGACGCGGCATCTTCTCCCTGACAGTCCAATCCCGCCACTCGCCTCTCGGCTGGCTCCGCCTCCGCCCAACGCCTGGCGGCTCCTTCGCGCTCGACATTCGCCCTACTCGATGCTCAGCCGGGCCTTGCCAATCGAGGCAAATGTGTGCGACAATGCACCGGCATACGCATTTGATGCGGCTATCTGACAGCGACTGGAGATCTCTTGTTATGACCCGAGATTCGTCCTTTGCGCCCCAAAGCGGCGGCTGGCGCTTTTCCGATATTTTACGCGATTTTGCCGTAGTATGGCAATTGATGGGCGATCCACAGGTGTCACTGCTCCTGAGAGTCGGTTTTCCTGTGTTAGCGATTCTCTATTGGCTATCGCCAATCGATCTGTGGCCGGGTATGCCCTTCGACGACATCGCCGCCTTTGTTCTGGCTGGACGCCTCTTCGTTCAGTTGGCCCCCCAGACCGCCGTCCGGCGGGCCCTCGTAAATCTCGGACATATTTCGCCCGATGAGCCGGACCGGGAAGTCTGGGACATTTGGGAAGATGACGACAAGACGATCCCCGGTGACTGGCGGGTCGTTGACGACTGATCGACGCCATTACGCCCCCTCACGCCACCCTACGCTATGAAAAATGACCTGGTCGACCAGGTTGAACACGCAGTCGACCGCCAGCGCCTGATCGACACCGCAATCGCGCTAATCGAAGTGCCCAGCCCCACCCGAAGCGCGGGCGCGGCCGCCGACCGGCTGGCCGAAATCCTGGCCGCGGACGGCTTCCCCGTCCAACGTCACCAGGCCGACTGGCCGCAAGCCCCCATCGTTTTCGCCTCTCTTGATTCCGGCGCGCCAGGCCCCACCCTCCAGTTCGACGGCCACCTCGATACCGTCCACCTCCCTTACGTACCCCCGCGCCTTGAAAACGACACCCTCTACGGCTCCAGTTCGGCAGACATGAAGGGCGGCATCGCCGCCGCTTTGGAAGCGTTGCGTGTGTTGCGTTCCTTGGACGCGCTGCCCGCGGGCAAAGTGGCGCTGACCGCCCACGACCATCACGAAGGCCCCTGGGGCGATGGCCGCCAGGTACGCGCCATGATTCGGGATGGCCTAATCGGGGATGCCGTCCTTCTGCCGGAGTATCTGGCAGACCCGCTGCCCATGGCCGGCAAAGGTCTGGCAATCTTTCAAGCTGTGATTCGCCGCGAAGGCGTGCCCGTGCATGAGGTGCTGCGCCCGCCCGGAACTCCGGATGTGGTCGCCGCCGGCGCGCAACTGGTGAGCCGTCTGCATTCGTGGAATGAAAAACTGGAGCGCATAAGTCATCCCCTTGCGGGCCATGACTCCACTTTCGTGGGCAGCCTGCAAGCGGGTGAAATCTACAACCAATCGCCCACGGAATGCCGCGTGCATGGCACCCGCCGATGGGTTCCGCCTACAGACGCCGCAGCCGTCAGAGAAGAGTTCCTGCAATTCATCGCCGATGTCGCAGCCGAGACAGGCGTCGAGATAGACGTAGCGTTCGACGTGCAAGGAGGGGCCTACCAGCTCGACCCCGGCAACAGCCTTGTGAAGGCCTTCCAGAACGCCCACACCGCCCTGACCGGCTCGCCCCTGCCGCTGGGGGCCAAACCCTTCGTCGACGACGGCAATACCTACGCCTCGCTGGCCGGCATCCCTGCAATCACGCACGGGCCGGACGCAACCGGCGCGCACACCCTAAATGAGGCCGTCCCGGTGGCAGAGCTCGTCCGGGTCGCCAAAGTCTACGCCCTGACAGCCGTCGAGTTCTGTGGCGGGCCGTAGCCCCTTCCACTGCAGGATCAGCCGTATATTCACTTCCCGCTGCCAGCCGGCGCTTCCTCAAGCTCGCTTCGCTTCGGAATTGAGACGGCCGCTCCCGGCCTTGTTACGCATAGCGCCGCCGCCCTTGATGCCGCGGCCAGACACTGGGCAATTGGCTGCCCTGCCACGAGTTCGGCCAGAAAGTAGCCAATAAAAGTGTCGCCCGCGGCCGTCGTATCCACCGCCTCAACCGGCTCAGCCCGCCATCGGATGCGCTCTCCTTCCCCGCCATAGAGAGCCCCTTCGCCTCCCAGAGTGAGCACTGTCGTCGCTCGCGGAAAGCGGTTCTGCAGGGCCTCCAATACGGCCTCCGGCGCTACCGTCGTTTCCACTTGGGCCAAGGCAGCCCCCTCCGTCCGGTTGACGACAAAAAGCGCAACGTCCTCCAGCGGATACCCATGTACCGCGTCCGTCATGGGAGCCGGGTTGAAGGCCACCTTCATCCCCCGTGCAGACGCCTCCAGCAGAATCGCAGGCAAGGAGCTGATCTCGTTCTGCAGCAGCAGCCAGTCGCCCTCGCCGAAATGCGAGAGCACGTAGTGCGCGTCATCCGGCGTCACCGTAAGATTGGCCCCGCCGTACAAGAGGATCGAGTTCTCCCCGGCCGCGTCCACCTGTATGATGGCGTGTCCGGTTGGCTGGCTATCCAGACCAACGTGGGTCACATCGACCCCTTCTGCCGCAACTGCGTCCCGCAACCACAGCCCTTCAGGCCCGATGCGCCCCGCGTGAAAGACATCCGCCCCCGCACGCGCCAGGGCGACCGACTGATTCGCCCCCTTGCCGCCTTGAAAGCGCCGGTACACCTTGCTGGGCAACGTCTCCCCTGGCCGTACAAGGTGCTCGACCTGGTATACGTGGTCGATGTTAAGCGAGCCAAATACAAGAATCGACATACCTGTTGAACCATCCTCCTTCGGCGCCGCGTAGCGCCCTGAAATGACATCCGCTAACCGCCAGGGGCTGCCGCGAACTGATATGGTTCGGACGCCGCCTGCCGGCAACTTCCTGTGAATTGTATCATCGAGCCACACCCCCCAGCCAGAGCCGCTCTTTACACGCCAGGGCAATCGCATCTCAATGGGAGAGAGCTTTCAGAAGGGGAACTGCGGGGGAAGGGCGGGGGAACTGCGGGGGAAGGGCAGGGAAGGGCAAGGGCGAACGGCAACGGCTTTCTATCCACGGAGGGGCACGGAGAGGCACGGAGGACGGCAGCGCCTTTGTGGTGCGCGAAGGGGATGGTGTGAGGGAGAGGTGCGTGTTCGTGCGTGTTCGTGCGTATTGCATAAGCGTTTACAAGTGTTCGTGAGCGTTTACGAGCGTTTACGAGCGTTTACGAGCGTTTACGAGCGTTTACGAGCGTTCACGAGTGTTTACGAGTGTTTACGAGTGTTTGTGAGCGTTTACGAGCGTTCACGAATGTTTGCGAGCGTTTGTGAGAGATTGGAGGTGGAAAAGGGCGGGGATCCGCGAAGGGACGCGAATCGGGGCCAGGGCGAGTGATGAATGGGCGATGAACGGGCGTTTGCGCGCGTCTTACATGGTGTGGCGGGGGGGGCGGTCTGAGGGGCGTTGCGGCGGGGGGGGCGGCAGGATTGTGGGTAGGGGGTTACGCTGCCGCGCTGAGGGGCGGCAGAAGCACAGTATATTCTATTTGTTTTTCAACCTTCCCAGGTCAGGAGGTTGGAACGGGCTGGTGGTTGATTACGGCGCCATTGGGGGCGTCCGGGTTGTGAAGTTCGTCCTGCGTTCTTTCGTATTCGTCATCCAGATAGAGGTTCTCGAGGAGGCGAATCAGTTCCCCGGCCTGGCGCACCTGGTCCTCCAGGACATTGGGGTCGGTTTCGACTTCGCCGGATTCGGGAGCGGCGCCGGCCCTGGCGCGGGCGGGCAGCCTGTCCATGGGCTGTCCGGTCAGGGGGTCGCGCAGGGGCTCGGGGGCGTCTTCGGCGCCGCTGGTGAGCGCAGTCCGGGCTGCTTCCATCTCGTCACGCATCGCTTTCGTCATTTCGATCAGGTATGGCAGGTCTTTCCTGGAGAAGCGGTATTGCAGCGCGTCGTTTCTGAGTTTGTCGAGGTCTTCCT
>JAJDZJ010000193.1 GCA_022824685.1 Caldilineaceae bacterium | reverse complement strand
CCCTCAGTCGGCGAGATAAGTTAAATTCTCCGTCTACGTGCCATCTTTCGTACATTTCCCTGTGTCTTACCCCGACCTGGAAGAGTATTCGGCTGCATTTCGATGTTCTGACCCAATTTAGATGCAATCGCCCTGGGTTTGAAAGGGAGTTGACCTCTTTGGCTGCCCTACTATACAATACTTCCAGAAGGTCGACAACAGGCGAAAAAATCTCACCTTTTGGAAGCAAAAAGGGCGCCGCCGCTCGCTCTACACCGTCGCCGGAAACGCCGCATCCACAGAATTCAAGCCGGTTGCCGCAGGGCCCTTGCGCCTGTCTTCTTCTACCGCTATCCACCCTAAATTCTGCCAAGCGTGTTTGGCCAGACGGCACTGTCTGAACTTTCACCTGCGGCTGACACGCAACTCATCCAGGAGAAACGTCATGGTTCGGAAAACAAATTGGAATTGGATGGTGCTGGTTCTTGTGTCCGTGCTTGTACTGGCCGGCTGTCAGCCGGTGCAGCCGGCCGCCACCGGCGACGACGCCGCAATGGCCGGCGAAGAAGTGGTCATCGCCGTCGGCATCGAGCCGGTCAGCCTGGACGCCTGGCGTTCCTTCGCCGGCACTGGCGGACCCGGCTTCCGCAACGCCATCGAGCAGTTGATCAACCGCGACTTCACAACCGGCGAGTTTATTCCAATCCTCGCCACCTCCTGGGAGCGGCTGAACGACACCACGATTCGCTTCCAGCTTCGCGAGGGCGTGACCTTTCACGACGGTTCCCCCTTCAACGCTGAAGCCGCCGCCGTCAGCATCAACCACACCTTCGATGAAGACAACGCATTCGACCTGCTCGATTTTCTCGGGATCATGAGCGCCGAAGCCGTTGACGAATACACGCTCGATATCTCAACCCCGGAACCCGACCCGATCCTGCTTGGCAAGGTCGAATGGGTTGGCATCTCCTCGGCCAAACAGCTGGCGGAAGATCCCGACTCTTACCATACCGAAATCGTCGGCACCGGACCCTACAAATTTGTAGAATGGCGCAAAGGGGAATCGATCACCTACAAAGCCAACCCCGACTGGTGGGGCCTGTCCAACCCTGACCACGCACGCGGCGCGCAAACCTTCGAAAATGTGACCGTCCGATTCCTGCAGGAGGACCAGGTGCGGGTCTCCGCCGTGCAGGCCGGTGAAGTTGACCTGGCCCAGTTCATCACGCCCGAACAGTGCCAGCTGCTCGACGATAGCGCGGATGTCAGCTGTCTTTCAGCCCCCAGCGTCGAGACGATCTTCATCCGCATGGATACCAATAGCCCTCTGTTGTCCGACCGCCGCGTTCGCCTGGCATTCCAGCTGGCGATCGACAAGGAGGCCATCGTCGAAACAATCCTCGGCGGCGCTGCCACAGTTGCCGGCCAGATTGTCAACTCATCCGCAACCGGCCACGACCCCAGCCTGGCTCCCTACCCCTATGACCCGGACCAGGCGCGCGAACTCCTTGCCGCCGCCGCCGCAGACGGCGTTCCCGTCGATATGGAAATCACGCTCGGCGCCCGCCATGCCGTATTCCCCAGAATTGACGAGGTCATCCAGGCCGTTGCCTCCATGCTTACCGACGTCGGTTTCAGCGTAACCACCACCTTCTACGATCCCGAAGGCTTCGGTCAGGTGATGCTGCTCAACATCAAGGACGTTCCCGTAGAACGGAACTTCGTCGCCATCCATCTGCATGGCAACGAGATCATGGACTTCGCCTCCTCCTACCGATTCTACTACTCCTGCGAGGGAATCCTCTCCGTCTACTGCAACGAGGAAGCCGATGCCGTCTGGACTAAGGCATTGCCGCTCACCGGGGAGGAACGCGAAATGACACTCCAAGAGCTCAACCGCATCTTGCATGAGGACGTTCCCATCGGCTACATCGGCCACCTGGATCTCTCCTACGGGCTCAGCAGCCGCATCTCATGGGCGCCTCAACTCGACCACCGCATCCTGGTCAAGGAGATAACTCTCAAGTAAGACGCCCCGGCTACTCGGTCGTCCTGAACATGTGACAAGAGCGGCTTCTGCCGCTACAATGGTCGCACAAATCGACCGCGGCGCTGCCGCCAGCGCCGCGGTTAATTTTCGCAATCGCCAGAATCGCCACCGGCGCATCTGAATGCCAGTACTCGATTCATCAAGGCGCCTACCTGTTACCTTCGATAAGCCAGAAAGAGTGGAGACAAACAATGAAGGAAAGCAACAGGACCGCCGTCATCCTTGCCGGTGTGATCGCAGGCGCGATCCTGGGAGGCGTGTTTGCCTGGCTGTCCAGCGCCCGCGACGGGGAGGACGGGGAGACAGCCCTCGAAGCCATCGGACCCTCCGAATACTTCCAAATTGGAATCGGCGTTCTTACGCTGGCACGACAATTTCAGTCCTTGCTACAGCGAAAATTGTGATTTTCGTCCCTGTAATGTAGTCTGTACGCATTAACATCAGACAAAGGATTTTCGCGTTGACTCTTTCAGGAAAGCTCGGCAGCAGCAGCAGACCAGTTCGCATCGCGATCATCGGCGCTGGCCCATCCGGTTTCTACGCCGCCGGAGCCCTGCTGCAACAGAAGGATGCTCACGTTTCTATCGATCTCTTCGACAGGCTCCCCACACCCTACGGGCTTGTCCGCTACGGCGTCGCCCCCGATCACCAGAAAATCAAGTCTGTTACCCGCATCTACGAACGCACCATGAAAGACAGCCGGGTCCGCTATTTCGGCAACGTCGATCTTGGTACCGACATCACCCACGCCGAACTCATTTCCTGCTACGACCAGATCGTCTACGCCGTCGGAGCCCAATCCGACAAAAGGCTCGGCATCCCAGGCGAAGACCTGAAGGGCAGCTTTTCCGCCACCGAGTTTGTTGCCTGGTATAACGGCCATCCCGACTTCTGCCACTTTCAGTTCGACCTGAGCGTCGAAAGTGTCGCTGTGATCGGCGTCGGCAATGTCGCCATGGATGTAACCCGCATCCTGGCCAAGTCAGTGGCAGAACTGAAAACAACAGACATCACCGATTACGCCCTGGAAGAGTTAAAGGAAAGCAAAGTAAAGCGCATCCACATCTTCGCTCGCCGGGGGCCGGTGCAGGCCAAGTTCACCAATCCGGAGATTAGAGAGTTGGGCGAGTTGGAAATCGCCGATGTGATCGTCAATCCGGCCGACCTTGTTCTCGACGCAGCCAGCCAGGCCGAGATGGAAGGCGATCGCACTGCCCGCCGCAACATCGAAACGCTGCAGATGTTGGCGGAGCGCGGCCCCACCGGCAAACCCAAGCAGATCATCTTCCACTTCCTGCGTTCACCAACCGAAATCACCGGTGAGGCCGGCGCGGTCAGCGCCATCACCACCGAGAAAAACGCCCTGCAGGAAACCGGGACAGGCTATATCGCCTGCCGCGGTATCGGCTCCTACACTGAGTACGACGTTGGGCTGGTGTTCCGCTCAATCGGTTACCGCGGCGTCCCGATTCCAGGTGTTCCCTTCTATGATCGCTGGGGCATCATTCCCAATGAGAAGGGGCGTGTGACCATCGACCACGGCGACGCGGTCGTCCCCGGTGAATACACCGTAGGCTGGGCCAAACGCGGTCCCACCGGCGTCATCGGCACGAACAAGCCAGACGCTGTCGAAACTGTGAAATTGATGATGGAAGATGTGAAAAACGCCGCGGCTCCGCTTCCCGTCGACGGCTTTGCCACCAACCGTTCCGTTCCGCACACTGACGGGCACGGCCGGCCAGGTGACATCATGTCCCTCTTGAATAATAAGGGCGTGAACTTCGTTTCCTTCGCAGACTGGCAGATTCTGGAGCAGATCGAGAACGAACGAGGAGAACGACGCGGGCAACCGCGGGTGAAGATCACCGACGTTGACGAGATGCTGCGCCTGATTCAGTCAGCCAGGGAAGAGCCGGTCCTCCCCTAGCCTCGAGCCTCCCAAATCCTTCTGCGCCCAGCACGGTCCCACCTCGGTTCGACAATCCAATGGCAGCGACACGAAATCTCAACCAGCCCGATCGCGCTCGTCTCCGGCCCGTGGTTCGAGAAGAGCATCCATCTCCTGCGTCTCTTCTTCCCCTTCCTTGACCTCTCTTGCCTGTCCGCCAGTCGCGCTCTCAGAATCCGCGCCTTCCGCGTCCATCCCAGTTGCAGCACCCACATCCGCAGTCGAAAGCGTCGGTGATTCATAGGACTCAAGCGAATCATCGTATGCCCAACTGTCCGACTCGGGCGTCAAACTGACCGGAACGTGTGCCGGCAACGAGGCTTTCACCTCCGTGTCAGACGCATCTCTCCAGTAGGAGGTCACCGATGCCAGCACCGGCAAATCATCCAGACTGAGAATGGAATTCGTTCGTTTTGGCATCGTCACCCTCTCCTCCAATAATGCCGCCGGGGCATCCTTGATCTCCGGTTCCTGCCGTTCCGGGGCTGCCAGGAGCGCATCCGACCCCTCAGGCAACTGGTTCATCTTCCTGTAAAGCTGCGCCAAAGCAGGACCGACTGCATCCAGCGGCAGCTGGCTCCGCACCGGCGTGTCCGATGTTTCCCACAACTCCGCCAGCGCCTCGAACTCCCATACAGCTGAGAGCACGCTTTCGCTCCGAAAGTTCGACGACTCCACCAGGATGCCGCTTGCGCGCGGCGTAAGCTCCTGTGGCGCGAGCACCGACGACCTCCCTACGAATGGATCCCGCTGCCGGCGGCTGAATTCGTTGTGGCCCACCAGAAAGCTGATCGCCGCGAACAGCTGGTTGTCCTGCATCCGCGCCAGCATCCCCGCCCTCAGCTTCTCATACATCACGCGCTCGGTCGCCGCCCCCTGGGCGATCAAGAGCTCCGCTCCCTGGTAGGCCAGCAGACGCCCCACCTCCGGGTAGAGCAGGTCGCCTCCCAGCATCAGCCCAATCCGACCGACCGGCGTCTGGATGACGTTCCACTCGTGACCCGGCTGCGCCAAATCCTCGTCCTCAGGGTGGAGTACCCGCTTCGCCTGATAGCCCAGCCTCTCGCCTCCGGGTCCGTATATGACCGCCAAATTTCGCAGCACGCCATCCAAAGGGTCCGGCAAATAGGCGCTGGGCGCCGCCAGCGTCACATCAAACTCCTGGGCCAGCCCGCCGAAAACCCTGTCGTAGGCCTCCCATACCGCCTCCGGATCGGTCGTCAGAAGCGCACCTGCCATCTGCCGGAAATCCGCCCCAAGCCAGCCGGCCAGCGCGCCCGATACGCCGCCGCTCGCCTTCTGCCAAAGGCTCGATTGACGCCTGCGCGACAGATCCGCCCGCTTCAGCAGGTTTGCCTGGAATCCGCCCAGCAGCGGCGGGATCACCATCACCCCGGCCAGTTCGGGAAAAACAACCAACCGTGCCCGTTTGTTCTCCGCCGCCCGCAGGAATCTGCGCAGGTCTTCCCGGTACTCCTCCAGCGTCTGGGGCAGCCGCATCTTCTGTTGGATGCACGCGACGATCAGTTTTTTCATCGGCGCCGGTCTGTTCGTTCTCTTTACTTAGGGCCCATCGGTATGGCAACCAATTGCCACGATCCGGGGCTCCAACATTCAATATGCATCGGATTCCATGATACCACTAAAGGTTTTGAACCTTGAATCGGTCTGGGGAGAGCCACTGTGGAGTATCGGATATCAGAGGGGAGCTTCTTATTCTTTGAGGTTCAAATCAAACTGTGCTCAAGCGACTGACGGGAAGGTCCGAATTGAATTGATTCCACGTATCCAGATTAAACACGTTACAGCTCTGAACAAATGGACGACGCCAAGGACTCGGCTTCGATCTTTGAAGAGGCAGTTTCGTCCTCAAGGCATCTGTCCTCCTTCCCAACTCTGACGTTGTCAAAGTGGTAAACGCAACCAGAATCAGGCAATGTGTCGGTCTGGCAGCCCTTCCTGAGGCCCACTCGTAAAGAAAAGTGTCCCGGCACTTGTATTTGAGGTCCTCGTCGATTTCACCGCTTTGAAATCTCTGAATAAATGCCTGCTGTCTTTGCCACTCTGCTCCGGGGGCCTGAGGATCCTTAAACTCGATGAACTGGTAACAATCGGGCCGTTCAACAATAAAGTCTACTGCTCTCATACAGTGGCTCAGCCCATGGCTGGAGGGTTCGTCGAACTTCCATGCATGGACGACGCCCCTGATTTCGATCTGCAGATCGCCTTCAATAAACGTGAAATCTCTCACTGAACTAGATCTCCAAGACTCCGTTTCACCTCACGGTCATACAAGCCGTCAAATGTATCCGCGATGGCATTTGGAGCGATTTCGAGAAAAGATTCCGTCGAGCTGCAGGCGATGTCACTGGTCACTTTCTGCCTGAACAACGAATGGAAAACGACCTCGTCTTCCTCTTTCCGTCGCAAATCAAGTTCCTTGAGAATGACATAGTCGTGCGTGGCCAGGAAGATCTGTACACCAGCGCGCTGCAAGCCCAATAGCACATCAATGACCACACCAAACAGCTTGGGATTCAAGTTTGTTTCCGGTTCATCCCAGAACAAGACGGAGCCCGCCGGCAGAGACCCATTCCTAATCAGTATCCACAACAGACCGAGCTTGCTAATTCCTTCGGCGAGAAGGGAAAACTCAAGGTGTCTTCCCTGGTCGCTTCTTAAGAAAAACTCTTCGCCCTTGATCGTTACTCGCCCCTCAATCGCGTCTTCCAGATTGGGGAACAAATGCTGCCTGTCTGTCTCAACCCGGCCGCGCGGCAACGGCAGGTAGGCGCGCTCAAGGATGTCGTCATAGGTAGCCTCAAAATGGATCTCACGCTGTCCGTATAGGGATCGAAAGCCGGGCGCGCTGGCAAGCATCTCCTTAACTGGAATGAATACACTCGTGATTGGATGCTTCGTCCAGCGCTCTACCCCGAAAGTCTCTGCCGAACCTGCGACCTTGGTGCGGCTAGTGAATTTGGCGCTTAACTTACCGTCTTCTCTGTGAATCTCGACATGGCATTTTGCGCCGCCTCGTTGTGGGGATACCAAACGCCCGAGAGCCCGACTGGACGGTAGAAAAACATCGATTAGCTTATCGGCAAACGAGGCCCTCGTTTAGGGACATCGCACGCCGCATAACACACCTTCATCAGGTGTGTCTTGCCGGTCCCATTTTCACCGACGAGCACGTTGATGCCCGGCGAGAATTCCAGTTCCAGATTCTTGAAGGCAGTGAACCGTTCTAGCCTCACCTTTGTAAGAGTCATGTTCGTACCTCTTTTCCTTCCAAGAATTCAAGTCGCAAAACTGAAAGGTCCCCGGCCCCCTTCCCAGATTTCTTGCACGTCAAACACAGACGCCTTTTGGCGATTCCGCGATCAAGCCATTCAAAAACGCGTCCGCTTCACGATCCCCTATATGCCTTGATGATGTCGATGATCAACCCAACATCCTTGCGCGCATGCGCCAGCGACGTGCGCGACGCCTTACCGTTGACGATACAACTGTGGAAGTGGCGCAGCTCACACACAAACGCGCTGTCCCAGTCAATATATGGCTCGGTCCGGTATGTCGTTCCCTCGCTGTCGATGCCCTGGACCGACACCGTGGACAGAATGCCCCTCGAAAAACCGGTCGGGTAGTTGACGATGACCCGCTTGTCGTCGCCGTAAATCTCCAGCGTCTCCTTGAAATCCCACAGGTCCGGCAAATCGATCCAGGTGCCCACACACCGGGCACCGTTCTCATAGACCAGAGTAAAACTGACTGCCCGCCCTTCCTGCCAGATTTCAGTGTGGGCTATCTCTACCGGCAGGCCCATGATCTCCCGCAAGCCGTAAAGATCGTGAATCATGCTCCCCGATAACAGATGAAAGGCCCGCTCAACGTGGGGAGCCGCGTCGCCGATCGCCTGTTGCCGCGCCGCCTGCCTCCCCTCAATCGCGCTCTCCATCGCCCCCGCCGGCAAATCACCGAAGCTGCGCACGTCGAGCTGCGCCAAATGCAACGCATTGTTCGGGTGCAGATGGTTGATCTGCACAAACCGCACGTCCATCGCCTCCGCTTCCTGCTTGGCCCGTTCAAACGCCGGGTCATAGACCTTCATGTAGCCCGCTTGCCCCACCGTCCCGGCACGGTTGCACGCCTCGATCATCTCATCGCATTCCTGCAATGAGAAACAGACCGGTTTCTCCACAAAGGCGTGCTTGCCCGCGTCAAAGGCGTCTACCGCCACAGATTTCTTCGGGTCCGTCTGGCACAGGATCACGGCCTCCACGTCGGATGCCAGCAGATCGCGGTAGTCGGTAAAGTGCCGGGGCACGTGGAAACGGTTGGCCACGTATTGGGCCGCTCCGACCGAAACGTCGCAGACAGCCGTCACCTCAAACTCGTCCTGCAACTCCTTCAAATTGGGCATGTGATGGACTTGGGCGATCGCCCCGCATCCGATGACGCCGATCTTGACTCGTCTCACTTTCATTTCTCCGGTCTTTGGACTGTGGCAGTCGGTGGGTTGGTTGTAGGAGGAAACTATGGACCGGTATATTCCGTGTCAACAGTCCGCGAGGTAAAGCTGTTCCAGACATCCGCCAAGGCGAATGCACGGCGAAAAGCCGGGTAGAGAGATTCCCACATCGCGTCGCGGGCGGCGTGCGCCGCCTCTTCATCGCCCGCACGACGCGCCGCCTTGTAGGCCGTAATCTGCTCCCGTTGTGTCTGCGTATGCGTTTCAACTGCAACCATCCATGCCTCAGCCGCGGCCAACTGCTGGTCCAGAATCTCGTCAGTTGGGGTTGAGCGGTCCGGCTCTACGTCATAACCGGTATTCAGCGCAAACCGCGGCGGCTTCTTCGTGCCGTCCTCATTCCACATTGTATGAGTGGGCTGGATATGAGGTGTAACCGACAGGTACATGATGACCGGCTCGTCCCCCACATTACGCACTTGGTGCATCTCATCGGTCAGCGCAATACACATCTGGCCGGGGCCCAGCACTTCGGCATGTCCCTCAATCGTGAACTCCGCCTGCCCCTGCAAAATTAGGAAGATCTCATGGCCCAGATCGTGCGTATGGCTCTGCGCCGTGTGGCCCACGTCCACCTGCAGGAAACGGGCGCGGATCTCCGGCGTTGTCAGCACATTGCGAATGTCCTTGTGGAAGTCGAGAACCTGGAAGGGCACGGCTTTCTCCTTATTCGTTTTGGCCTGTCGGAGGTGAAATCCTGGTAGATCGCGGGGGCTCTTGAGAAGAAAAAACCGGCTGCGACAAGGCAGCCTCAATCGATCCGCTGCCTCAGCTTCGGGTCGAGGAAATCTCTGAACGCATCGCCAAAGAGGTTGGCAGCCATGATGGCAATCGTAATCGCCACGCCCGGAAAGATCACCAGCCACCAGGGCGGACGAAACGCCGCAGCCAGCACACCGCCCAGCATATTGCCCCAGCTTGGCGCCGGCGGCGGAATACCCATCCCCAAAAAACTCAGCGCCGACTCCGCGAAGATGGCCCCGCCCAGATGCAGCGTCGCCACCACCAGGATCGGCGCAACAACCTGTGGGGCAACATGGCGCACCATGATCCGGATATTCGACGCCCCGATCATCTTGGCCGCCTCGACGTATGACATCTCCTTGATCGAAAGCACCACCGAACGCGTCACGCGCGTGGCCGATGGAATGCGGGTCACCGAAATCGCGACAATTACTGTCACCAGGCCGGCGCCCAGGACAACGAGCAGAAGAAGCGCCAGAATCAGGCCAGGAAAGGACATCAGTACATCCACAACGCGCTGGCTGATCAGATCGAAGCGCTTGCCCAGGTAGCCGCTGGCAATGCCCCATACAAAACCAATCAAGTCGCCAATGAAGACAGCCGTAATACTCACGATTAGCGTTATCCGCGCACCGTAAATGATTCGGCTGAGCAGGTCCCGCCCCAACTGATCAGTACCCAGAATGTGCTCCGTAGTCGGCGCGGCGCGAATCGCGCCGTAATCGGCCTCCAGCGGATCGAAGGGAGAGAGAATAGGCGCAAAGACCGCCATGATGAACATCAGAACCCAGACGCCTACAGCGACCATCCCGATCGGCGAGGACTGCGCGAAGCGAACCACAGAGTCGCTGAATCTCCGAATAAATGGAGGCCGCTGCCCCTCAATATCTAAAGTTATACCTTCAGGTTCGGCAAGCGGAGGGCTTGTCGTGGCCATGTCGTCTCCATCAAAGAGTGGCAAGTGGTCAGTGGTCAGAAGACAGCCGCTGGGCTGCCTCTGCCGTAGTCCACCGTTCCTGGTCCTTTATTCGTAGCGAATGCGGGGGTCGAGAAACGCATAGCTCAAGTCGACGAGCAGATTGATAATGACGTAAATCAAGCCATATAGAAGAACGAGATTCTGGATCATCATCCAGTCCCGTTCGGTCATGCCCTGCACCAGCAGCTTTCCAAGGCCGGGCACCGCGAACGCAGTCTCAACCGAAACTGCCCCTCCCAGTAAGCCGCCCAATGCCAAACCTGTTGTGGTTACGACAGGAAGCATCGCATTCTTGAAGACGTGACGCCACACAACCAGCGTCTCGCGCAGCCCTTTGGACCGCGCCGTCCGGATATAGTCCTCGAACAGCACTTCAAGCGCGGCCGAACGGGCCATGCGAGCCGTCCCCGCCGACAGACCCAGGCCCAGGGCCATGGCCGGAAGCACTGTCATTGAAAGGTTCCCTAACGGGTCCTCCCACAACTGGATGATCGTGATCGGGGGGCGCCAGGAAAAGACCAGCACCGTAAACAATATGATCAGCAAGCCCAGCCAATAACTTGGTACAGCGATGAATACGGTGATACCAACACGCGAAAGATGGTCCATCATCGTGTTGCGCCACATCGCGCTGAGCATCCCAATCGGCACTCCGATCAGCCACGAAAGCAACACTGCCATAAGCGCAATCTGCGCTGAGATTGGGCCCCGCCGCAGGATCATGCCGCTGATCGGCTCCTTGTTCCAGAATGACGAGCCCATATCGCCACTGATCACCTGCGCTATCCAATCCATGTACTGCAAATGATACGGTCGATCCAGTCCCAGGCTAGCCCGCAGTGCCTGCAGCTCCTCTTCACTCAGAACATAAATCCCGTCCGACTCCGACACGATCAACTGCAGCGGATCGCCGGGAATCACCCGCATCGCCAGAAATATTAGCACTGTAACGCCGAATATTGTCGGAATGGCGATCAGCAGGCGGTTGAATAGGTATTTCGACATGAGGTTTTGGAGGAGTCTTGCGTTATGTCATGTAAGGGGCGGCGCAACAGCCCGGCAACCGGGCATCGTCGCGCCGCCCACTGTTTATCAACTGTCCGTGCCCTGCACGGAACGACAGCCAGGCATCCAGCCGCCGCCACCCGTAACAGTGCAGACTACAGATCACGTTCAACCGTTGCGCCTCTAGGCGTCCTGATCGATCCAGACAGTCTCCATGCGGCCCCACTCGGCGAACGCACGCTCGTCCAGGGCCAGGCCCTTGACCCGGTTATTCCACATCGGCAGATGGAACGTGTAACCAACCAGGTACTCCGGCGGGTTCTCGTCCAACAGATTCTGGGCATCGTCAATCTGGCCTTGGCGTGTGTCAACGTCCAACTCCACGTCAATCGCGGCCAGCAACGTGTCGAAGTCCGGGTTGCTGTAACCACCGAAATTCTGCGAACCGCCTTGGGCCCACCATAGGTTTCCGCGCGGCGAGATGTCAGACACCGAGTGCCCGCGCGTATGCACCATCAACTGGTAGCTGCCCGCCTGCTGCTCGGAACCCAGCAGCGCACGCTCGACAATCCGAATCTCGGTCTCGATGTTCAGTTGGCGCTTGAGCATGTCCTGGAACGCCGGGGCCAGCAATTCGCCCTGGGGTCCTGCCGCCGCCAGCAACTCGACACCGGTAATCCCATCACCGTAACCCGCGTCGGCCAGCAGCTGCTGCGCCGTCGCGACATCCTCATCCTTCTCGGCCCGGTATCCAGGCATTGTCGACAACGCTTCCGGCGTCGTCGCGTAGGGATCACCTTGCGGTACCCAGCGCGTGATGTTAATCAACTCCTGCGTGCCGAACGCCGCCGCCAGGTTCTGCTTGCTGACCGCCAGATGGATCGCCTTGCGCACACGCGGATCGTCGAACGGAGCCTCGCGATTGTTGATGAACACCCAGTACGCGCCGAAGTTGGCCAGCTTGTTGGCCGTTATCGTATCGGGGCGATTCATGCCCTCATCCCACGTCTCTTTGGCAACGTTCCACGACATGTCGGCCTGATCCGTGAGCACCGCCGTACCGCGGTCAGACCACGCCGGTACATGCAGCATCTCCAGCCCGTCCACATAGGGAAGCTCCGGATCCCAATAGTCCGGATTGGCCTCCATGAGCCACTTCTCCGCCGGCAGATGGTCGACAAAACGGAACGCGCCCGTCCCGGGGGCGATCACCTCGCGCAGGTCGTAGTTGTTCTCCTCAAGCGACTTCTTCGAATAGATCAGCGCATTGGTGGGCGTCAAAAGGTTGAGGAAGAATGGGCGCGGCGAACTCAGATTGAACCGCACCGTTATGTCGTCCACCTCCTCGACCGAGTCGACAAAGGTGAAGTTGGCCTTCAATGGACTGACAATGCCTTCCGGCGGATCAAGAATTCGGTTGAAGGTCGCGACCACGTCCTGAGCGGAGAACGGTTCCCCGTCATGGTATGTCACACCCTCGCGCAGGGCAAAGGTGTACGACAAACCGCCCTCGCCTACCTCCCAGCTCTCGGCCAGGTCGGGAATGATCGTGCGCAGACCGTCCACCAGATTGTTGCGAACCAGGTTGTTGTACATGTGCGAAAGCACGTGCGTGCCCCCGCCCTGGTGGGCGTCAAAGTGCGTCATCGTTACACCAAAAGCTGTCCGCAACGTGCCGCCGCGTTGCGGATTGCCACCGGGTCGCATCATGCCTGCGCCGGTTGCCATCGCCTCGGGAGTCGGCACTGCCGTCGGCGCTGCAGCGGGAGCCGCCTGCTCGCCACCCGTAGGCGCCGCACACGCGGCCAGTGCAGATGCAGCAGCGCCGGCTGCCATCATCTTCAGAAAAGTACGGCGACCAACATTGCCAGCTTTGTTGTCCGCCTGCGGGGGCGTGTTCAACTTACTTGTCATTGGTTTGACTCCTGTTCTCGTGAAGTTTTACCCGTTGATCTGAACCGAAGAGGCATTCTGCCGGAAACCTGACCCTCTCGTACGACGACCTCCTCGCAGGTGGGGCTGCCAGCGAAACTCGGGAGGACACCTATCCAAACATGCAGATTTCCAGCGGGATTCAACGTGGCTCAGAGATCGTGGTACATTATAGGGGAAGAAGGGAGCAGCGTCAAAGCGGCGCCCGATGCCTACCCAGCCCCCTCCATCTGCCCTTCAGCTACATTCGATCCGAACGGGCCGCCAGCGCAACAAAGGCCTCCGCTTCACCACGTTCCACTCGGGCCAAATCGTCTTCCGCCGCCAGGCTTCCCGGCTCCCTCCGTCCCCGTTTCACATCGAAAACCAATGCACTACGGAGCCTCAGAATCATGTTAGCAGACATCTCAGCCATCACCCCCGCCCGCACCGGCCGTGTCTCTTCTTGGGACACCACCGGCCGCAACCAGGATCGCTGGACCATCCCCTCAGGCGAGTCTCGCGTGCTCGCCGACATCCGCGGCCCCGGCCTCCTCACCCATATCTGGATGACCCAGCGCAACCATTACCGCGACTGCCTGCTCAAAATTACCTGGGACGATGCCGACCATCCCAGCGTCCTGGCTCCCCTCGGCGACTTCTTCGGCCTGGGCCACGGAATCGTCAACTCCTACCAGTCGCAGCTCTTCACCGCCTCCACCAACTGGAACAATCAGTTCGAAGCCGGCTGCGCCCTCAACTGCTACGCGCCCATGCCCTTCCGCGAACGCGCCCTCATTGAACTGATCAATGAGAGCGCTGAAGACCACATCCAGTACTTCTACTTTGATTACGAGCAGGTCGAAGACATCTCCCCCGATAGGGGCTACTTCCACGCTGAGTTCCGCCGCGCAAACCCCTTCGGCGGCTGGGGACACGAGATCATCGTGAATACGCCGGAATCAAATATCGTCAACAAGGAGAGGCAGGCTTGGGAGGACAACTACGTCATTTTACAGACCCAAGGGCGCGGCCACTACATCGGCTGCAACCTGTCCGTCACCAACTTCCAGGGAACCTGGTGGGGCGAAGGAGATGACATGATCTGGGTGGACGGGTACAAATGGCCGCCTGACATCCACGGCACCGGCAGCGAGGACTATCTGAACCAGGCTTGGGGGATGCAGGGCAACGCCTTCCTGCGCAACGGCTCTTCAATCTACGAAGTGGATACCAACGGTTACCAGACCTCCTACGTCCTCCACCTGGAGAACCCCGTCCGCTTTCAAAATGAGGTCAAAGTCACCATCGAACACGGGCACGGGAACCATCTCGCCAACGAAATGTCTTCGGTCGCCTACTGGTACGCGACCTCCCCTGCCAAAACCGTCGACCCGCCCCCTGCGGCGCAGCGGCAACCGGTCCTGCGTGATAATCAGGGCAACTGGCTCTACGACGAAAACAGCCAGGTTCCCTGTCGGGCTGTCCCCGTCAACGAGGAAATGCAGGCAATGAAGGAACGGTGGGCGCAATCCGACCGCGCTGGCTGATCCGGCCTAGCTCTCTTCTTGGGGCGTCATCTGTCGGTACTTCCCACCATAGAACAGAATCGGCTCACCCGCATCCTGCTCCAGATACTCAACCTGACCGATGTACAACGTATGGTCGCCCGCGGGATGGGCGTCCACCACCCGGCACACAAAGTAAGCCAATGCGTTGGGCAGGACAGCGAAACCGTTCCGGCGTTCAAACTCGACCTCCAGCCCCTCCACAGGCCAGCCCGCGAAATGGCTGCTGTAGTCCTCCTGGTCGTGGCGCAGGATGCTAATCGCATAACGGCCCGTCTCCTGCAAGAGCGCATGCAGCCTCGCCTTGTGACCGACCGATATAACCAGCAGGGGCGGCTCCAGCGAGACCGACATGAACGCGTTTGCCGTCATGCCGTGCACGTCGCCGTCCAGTTCAGTGGTAACAACCGTGATTCCCGTTGCGAACAGGCCGCAGGCATTCCGTAATTCACGCGTGTCAATCTCGGCAGAACTGTTTTCAGTCATGGGCAAGGTCCTGTAGCGCCTTATGCGCGGTGAGCGCAACGCCGGGGCCTGATCTGCCGGCAGCGCAGCGCACTGGTTTTGCGAATCTTAATCGGCATCTCAGGTAAACTCAAATCCACCATCAGAATTGACAAATGAAGCGTCAATGGTAGGATACCACGAAACCGACGGCAAGTTGGAGTTGGGGAACTCCCAGGGCAATTGCATCTAAATTGGGTCAAAGCATCGAAATACTTCAGAATTCCCCTCCAGTTCGGGATCAGACATGAGAAGTGTTCGATTAGTGGCACGTAGACGGGAAATCCAAATGATTTCGACGCCTGACGGCCGGT
>JAJDZJ010000197.1 GCA_022824685.1 Caldilineaceae bacterium | reverse complement strand
CCGATTCAGTTGAAATTGTGGCCAGAAGAAAGCGAGAATAAGTGGAAATCACCCTGCGCTTACTGAATATCGACGGGAAGACGCCGCGGATCAGGCCCTCAGTCGGCGAGATAAGTTAAATTCTCCGTCTACGTGCGATCTTTCGTACATTTCCCTGTGTCTTACGCCGGCCTGGCAGAGTATTCGGCTGCATTTCGATGTTCTGACCCAATTTAGATGCAATCGCCCTGGGGACGGGGATTTGTCTGGGACGGGGATTTTAGGGATTTGGGGGATTAGGGCGGGGGGGAAGGGCAGGGGAACTGCGGGGGAAGGGCGCGAGGGTCGTGTTGGCGTCTCTGATTGGAGGCTGGTTTCTGTGCGGAGGGGTCTGGGCGCCCACAAGGGGCGCCCCTACAGGGGGTTTGCGAGGGAAGGGAGGGGTGGAGGGGACGGGTGGGGGAAGGGCGCGAGGGCCGTGTTGGCGTCTGTGATTGGAGGCTGGTTTCTGTGCGGAGGGGCTTGGGCGCCCACAAGGGACGCCCCTACAGGCAGGGCAATCGCATCGTATTGGGAGGGAACCTTCAGCAGATAGCCAGCTTTCCAACCAGCTCGTTACCATTGACCCATTTCAGATGCATTTGCCCTGCTTTACACCCTGGCGCAACTGTAGTTTCTGCTCTCTGACATGTAAACACAAGCTATCTCCGGCCACTGACCCGCCTGCGGATGGCGCGAAGGCCCTCTGCCGCCATCGCCCTCGCTGCATGCCCGGATACCGCCTCTATAAAATCACCGCCCAAAAGAGACCTCTATCACTACTTCCTGTGCTATAATGCCAGCGTGCCCTTGTGTTTCGGACACAGCGGTTCCGCAAAATGTCAAACAGCAGTTCAGCAATGCAAAGGAGTGGTCCTTGCACAGTGGCGCGCTACTTGCGGTCTCTCGCGGCGACCGGCCTGCCGACCTGGCATTGCGCAACGGACGCATTGTAAACGTATTCTCCGGAGATATCGAAGACGCCGATGTGGCCCTGTGCGGTGGCCGCATCGCAGGCGTCGGTGCCGGATACGCTGCCGCGGAAGAGGCAGACCTGCAGGGCGCATTCATCGCGCCAGGCCTGATTGACGCGCACGTACATATCGAGAGCAGCCTCTGCCTGCCTGCCCAGTTCGCCGCCGCCGTCGTGCCGCGCGGCGTCACCACCGTCGCGGCAGACCCCCACGAAATCGCCAACGTCGCCGGCGTGGACGGCGTCCGCTTCATGGCCGAATGCAGCCGAAATCTGCCCCTGCAGGTCGTGCTGATGGCCCCCTCCGCCGTGCCCGCCACCCACATGGAAACCAGCGGCGCCGATCTCGATGCCGCGGACCTGTCCCTACTCCTCGAGGAGGGGACCGTCCACGGGCTTGCCGAGTTGATGAACTTTCCCGGTACAGTTCAAGGCGACCCTGAAGTGCTCGCCAAAATCGCGGCGTTCAGCGGTCGGCCCCGAGACGGACACGCCCCCGCGCTCACGGGTCAACCGCTCAACGCCTACGCGGCCGCGGGGGCCGGCAGTGATCACGAATGCGCAACCGTCGCCGAAGCCGCAGAAAAACTTGCCCGCGGCTTCTATGTCCTGATTCGAGAGGCGACCAACGCCCACAACCTCCACGCCCTGTTGCCGCTCGTCAACGAGCGCAATAGCCGCCGCCTCTGCTTCTGTACCGACGACCGCATCCCCTCCGACCTTCTGACCCAGGGGAGCATCGATCATATTCTGCGGGAGACCATCGCCTACGGGATCGAACCGGTAACCGCCTTCCGCATGGCTACCCTGAACACCGCCGAATGGTTCCGTCTGCACGACCGCGGGGCCATCGCGCCCGGACGACGCGCCGACCTGATGATCTTCGAAGATCTGCATGCTCCGGACGCGGCGCAAGTCTACGCCGGCGGCCGGCTGTGGGCCGAAAATGGCCGCCTGCTGAATGGCGATAGCCTTGCCATCCCATCTGTGCCCACTGCCGTCTCATCCTCCGTCAAGGTGGCGTGGGATCGCTTCGATCTGCGCATCCCGGCTGTCGGCAGCCGCATTCGCGTGATTGGCTCTCTGGAAAACCAGGTCCTTACCGAAGAACGTATACTCGAGGCCCGTGTCGAGAGTGGACACGCCGTGGCCGACCCGGGGCGAGACATCCTGAAAATCGCCGTAGTCGACCGGCACACGGCGAGCGGGTCAATCGGGCTGGGCTTCATCCAGGGCTTCGGGCTCCGCCGCGGGGCCATTGCCGGAACAGTCGCCCACGACCACCACAATCTGGTCGTCATCGGAGCCGACGACGAGTCAATGACCACGGCCGCCCACGCAGTCGCCGAGATGGGAGGCGGTCTGGCCATCTCCGAAGGGCGGGAGACCCTGGCAGCCCTGCCCCTCGCCGTAGCCGGGCTCATGAGCGACCGCCCGCTCGCCGATGTGCGCAGCCGCTACGACTCCCTCCTCGACGTGGCCCATGAATTCGGTTCAACGATGCGCGACCCGCTCATGGCCATGAGTTTCATGGGCCTGGAAGTGATCCCAAAGTTGAAACTGACTGACCGGGGCCTTGTCGATGTCGAGGCCTTCAGCTTTGTCGACCTGTTTGTTGAAGAGTAAGAAATACTGATGGCAGCGAACCCGATATCCTGGAGAGCCGCTGCCCTGCACGCAAGAAGCCTGTAATCGAGGTAAAGGTAATGTTCGAACGGATCAACCCTGCACCGGAAGACTCCATTCTGGGCCTGACCGCAGCATTTCAACAGGACCCCAATCCAGATAAGGTAAACCTGGGTGTCGGCGTCTACAAAGACAGCGGCGGCCAGACTCCTGTGCTGGCCACCGTAAAGGAGGCCGAACAGCGGCTCCTGAGCTCCGAAGCGACAAAGAGCTATCTCCCAATCGACGGCCTCGCCGCATACGCGTCGTTGAGCCAGCAGATCGTTTTCGGCAGCCAGCACCCCATTCTTGCAGACCGGCGCGCCAGCACCGTGCAGACACCCGGCGGCACCGGCGCGCTGCGCGTCGCCGCCGACTTTGTGCGTCGTATCTCCCCCCAGGCCTCCGTCTGGCTGAGTGACCCTACCTGGCCGAATCACCCCAATGTCTTCGGCGCCGCCGCCCTGCAGGTACAGTCCTATCCCTACTTTGAGCCCGCCAGCAACGGCGTCGCTTTCGATCCCATGGTTGCCGCGCTCGAGAACATCCCATCCGGGGATGTCCTCCTGCTCCACGGCTGTTGCCACAACCCCACCGGCGCCGATCTCTCCCCGCAACAATGGCAAACGATCGCCGCCGCATGCGCACGGCGCGGCCTCCTCCCGCTCCTCGACTTCGCCTACCAGGGCTTCGGCGACGGCCTTGAAGAGGACGCGACCGGCGTCAGAATCGTCGCCGACCACTGCCAGGAGTTTCTGGTCGCCACCTCTTATTCCAAAAATTTCGGTCTGTACAACGAGCGAGTCGGGGCGCTGACCCTTGTGGCCGCCAATTCGGAGGCGGCGGAAGCGGCCAACAGCCATCTAAAGATCTGCGTGCGCACAAACTACTCAAATCCACCTGCCCACGGAGGCCAGATTGTGGCCGAAATCCTGGGCGATCCCGGCCTGCGTCAGCGCTGGGAAACTGAGCTGGCCGATATGCGCAACCGCATCAACGACATGCGCCACCTGTTCGTCGAAACGCTCGACGAACAGGGCGCCGGCCGCGACTTTTCGTTCATCGCGCGCCAGCGAGGCATGTTCAGCTATAGCGGCCTGACCCCGGAACAGGTGCAGGCGCTACGCGAGCGCCACTCCGTCTACATCGTTGGCACCGGACGCATCAACGTCGCAGGTATGACCGGAGACAACATGGCCTACCTCTGTGAGGCGATTGCCGACGTTCTGAAGTAGTGGAAAGCAGGGCGGAGTTTACGTAACGACTGGCATGAAGTTGATCTTGTTCTCATATTCGTAAGGTTCGGCGACTGCCCAGATGAGGTGAAGTTCTGTGGCTGTCTGGCCCATGGACAGGTTAGGGTTCAGCACAAAAATCGCAGGCGCCGTCCGACCCGTGGCAATGAAATCGCGCAGATGGCCGGGCATCGGACGTCGGTTGTTCGTGACCAGAGAAACCCCCTGGTCTGCGCACCATTCCAGAATAATCGGGTCGGGCGAACCGCCTCCTGGGACGCCGGGATCACCCACACGCCAGAAGGAAATCGCGGGCTCAATTTGTAGGAGCGCCTGGCGCAGGATCGGAGTTACGTTTTCGTCAAGAAGATAACGATAGGGGATCACGAACCGTCAAGTTGGGCAGCGAGTCGACGGAGTCGCAATGTAACGGGAGAAGGATTCCTGGCTTGCTCGCGGCGCATCCATTCGCCATGTTCAATCCAGTCAACGATGTACGCTTCGACCTTCTCTCGATTCTGCAGATAGTACAAAATCGTCGCGTAAACCTGCTCCAGACTGATGGAGGGGTAGGTGTCCGCGATCTGTTCCGCAGTCCGGCTGCAGTAGATGTAATCATAGAGCACCGTCTCTATGCCCACGCGGGTGCCGGCGATGCGGATGTCATCGTCACTTAGAAAGTTGAAATACCGTTCGATTTCCATAGAGGTCTCCTTTCCCATCTAGCGCAAGTATACCACTCCAGGCAGGTGAATCCTGATGAAACCGCTCTCTCGACTTGTCGAATCTGTCCCCGGCAGCCCGACAACGCTAATGATGCAAAAAGGCCGCGAACTGGCCGCGCAAGGCCTGGACGTTATCAACCTGGCCGGCGGCGAACCCGATTTCGATACTCCCAAACATATCCAGCAAGCAGCCTTCGGCGCCATCGCAGCCGGTGACACCCACTACCCGCCCTCCTTCGGCAAACCGGAGCTGCTGGACGCAATCTGCGTCAAACTGGAGCGCGAGAACAACGTGCGGGCTCTGCCCGACCAGCTGGTGGTCACGCCAGGAGGCAAATGGGCCATCTATACAACGCTGGCCTCCACGCTCAATGAAGGCGATGAGGTCATGATCCTCGACCCCGCCTGGGTGTCCTATGCGCCGATGGTGCGGCTGAACGGCGGCGTCCCCGTACACGTCCCCCTCCCAGCCGCCGACAACTTCCGTGTCCGCGCCGGGCAGCTGGAAGAATATGTCAGTCAAAAGACCAAACTGATCATGGTCTGTTCCCCCAGCAACCCCACCGGGAGAGTGCTGACCCAGGAGGAACTCGACGATATCGCAGCCGTCGCGCAGCGCCGCGACCTCTACGTTCTCAGCGACGAAATCTACGAGCACATCCTCTACGACGGCGCCGCGCATCGTTCAATTGCCAGCATGCCCGGCATGGCTGAACGCACGATCATTGTCAACGGGTTCAGCAAGAGCTACGCCATGACAGGCTGGCGGCTGGCCTGGCTGGCGGCCCCCCTGCCCGTCGCCAAACTCGCCCGCGTCTACCAGACGCAGACCGTAACCTCCGCGGCCAGCTTTTCCATGGTCGCCGGCGCCGCCGCGCTCAACGCCCCCCAGGACTGTGTTCACGAAATGGTTGCATCCTATGCCCAGCGGCGAAACTTCCTCCTCGACGCTCTTGACGAGATCCCGGGCATCCGCAGCAGCCCCATCCAAGGCGCATTCTACCTCTTCGCCCAGTTCACCCAGACTGACAAAAAGAGCCTCGAAATCTCCCGGATCCTGCTGGAAGACGGGCTGCTCGCCACCACGCCCGGCATCGCCTTCGGTCAGGCCGGCGAAGGCTACGTGCGGTTCAGCTTCGCCACCGGGATGACCGACCTGGAGAAAACCGTTGAACGATTAGCCCGCATTGTGCCGGGTCTGTGAGCCGCGCAATGGATATCACCCCTCTTCAGTATCTCCTGGCCATTCTCGCCGGCATCGTCGCAGGCATCATCAACACGCTGGCCGGCAGCGGCTCCGCCGTGACTTTGCCGATGCTGGTCTTCCTGGGGCTCGATTCCGGGGCCGCAAACGCAACCAACCGTATCGGCGTAATCATTCAGAATGTGGTGGGCATCGCCACTTTTGCCCGCAGTGGGCGCATGCAGCTGCGCGGAGGACAGACCAAAGAGCAGCAGGCCGAAAATATCCTGGACGCCGACTCCCTGCGATTCGGTCTCTGGTTGAGCCTGGCAGGCATGCCTGGCGCGATCATCGGCGCCTACGTGGCCACACTTCTCGATAGAGACGCCATGAACCTGGCCATCGGCGGCATGCTGATCGTTGTCCTTGTCACCATCTTCTTCAACCCAACCAAGTGGCTGCGAGAACGATCAGAAGTGCGCAAGGAGCGGCCTGAACTCTTTGTTCTCGTTCTCTTTTTCGCCATCGGCATCTATGGCGGCTTCATTCAGGCAGGCGTAGGTGTATTCCTCGTTACAGCGCTTGTTCTCGGCGTAGGTTATACAATTGTTCATGCCAATGCCGTCAAACTGATCTTCGTGCTGGCCCTGAATATCGTCGCTTTTGTCGTCTTTATCCTGTCGCCGCTGGAGATCAACTGGGGCATCGGCGCGTTGATGGCCGTGGGCCAGAGCATCGGCGCCTGGGCCGCAGTGCGTTTCGCCGTGACTGTGAAGGACGCCAACCGCTGGGTGCGCTATCTACTGATCGTGGTGGTCATCTATTCGATCCTGCGCTTTTTCAACCTGCTTGATCTGCTCTTCGGCCTGTTCTGAGCGCATCTTTTTGGCAAGCGCCGGCATACAATGGCCTTTCAAACAGGATCGTCAGTATATTGATGATGCCCTCCCAGCCTGACCTGTTATATTGACGCCGCAACCGCACGACCTGCAACCTCCATCTGGTGCAGTGCAATTGAGAGATTGGAGCGCCTCCATGAGTAGAACAATCAGCCATGCCACCGTCATCGGCGCCGGTACAATGGGCGCAGCCATCGCCGGCCACCTGGCCAACGCAGGCGTCTCCTCCCATCTCCTCGACCTTGCTCCCACCGAGCTGACCCCCGATGAGCGCAACCAGGGACTTTCCCTGCATGACCGGACCGTCCGCAACCGCATCGTTCAGGCAGGATTCGAGCGCATGACGCAGGCGAGACCGGCCAGCCTGTTCACCCCCGATGCAGCCAAACTGATCACTCTGGGCAATGTTGAGGACGACCTGGAGGCCGCAACCGCCAAGAGCGACTGGATCATCGAGGCCATCGTCGAGCGGCCTCGACCCAAGCAGGAACTGATGGCCAGACTTGAGTCAGCTGCTCCCGGTCACGCCGTCATCAGCACCAACACCTCTGGAATTCCTGTCCATATCATCAGCGCCGGCCGCAGCGAGGACTTCCAACGACGCTTCCTGGGCGCCCACTTCTTCAATCCGCCCCGCTACCTGCGCCTGCTGGAACTGATTCCCGGCCCCGGCACGGATCCTGCCGTCGTTGCCGGCATGAAGGAGTTTGCCGAAAAGAGGCTGGGCAAGGGCGTCGTGATCGCAAAGGACGTGCCCAACTTTGTAGGCAACCGCATGTTCAGCTATATCATGAGCAGCCTGCTGGAGTTCGCCGTTGCCAATGACTATACGGTCGAAGAGGTGGACCGGCTCACCGGCCCCCTGCTCGGGAGGCCCAAAACCGCCACATTCCGTCTCCTGGACATCGTCGGCATCGACGTCGCCGCGCTTGTCGGCGACAACCTGTACGACCTGATCCCTGACGATGAGGACCGGGACACATTGCGCGGGCCGCTTGGTACACAGGTGCTCATGACTCTACTCCAAAACGGCCTCCTCGGCGCCAAAACCGGCCAGGGCTTCTACAAGACCGTTGTAGACGCAAGAGGCAGAAAGAGCTTCTGGGGCCTGGACCTGCAGGCAGCTTCCGAAGGCGAAATCGACTACATGCAACCGGGCCGCTCAAGTTGGCCGGGTATCGACTCCGTCAGAAATGCGCCCCTGCCCGAACGCCTGCGTAGCCTGATCTCAGCCCGGGCAACCGGCCAGGATGCTGAGAATGCAGACGAAACCATCGATGAAACCATCGACGCAGCCATGGAAGGAGCCGCTGAAAACGCCGTCACCGAGGCCGCCGACGAACACGCCGCCGATCCCGCCGACCTGCTCTGGCATACGCTCAGCCGGACCCTGGCCTACGCCTCAAAGCGCCTGCCCGAAATTGCGGACAGCCCCAGAGATATCGACAACGCCATGAAATGGGGCTTCGGCTGGGAAATGGGCCCTTTCGAGACCTGGGACGCGCTTGGCGTCGCCGAAACAACCCAACGCATGACAGAGGAGGGCCTGACCGTCGCCGACTGGGTTCTGGAGATGCTTGCCAGCGGCCATTCCTCCTTCTACAAGCTCGAAAAGCAAACCGGCGAAGGCGCAATTGAGGTCCGGAGTCAGGTCTACATCCCGCAGCGCAGGAGCTACGAGGCCGCCGACGAAATCGATCTGCCGGTGAGCGTCTCCGCGCTCAAAGGCGGCTCAGGCGCCATTGCCGAAAACGATTCCGCCAGCCTCCTCGACATGGGCGACGCCGTGCTTCTGCTGGAATTCCACACCAAAATGAACGCCCTCGACATGCAGATCGCGCCAATCGCCGACGCTGCCATCGACCGCCTCCACGGAAACGCCGCCGGGCTGGTGATCGGCAACCAGGGGGGCAACTTCAGCGCCGGCGCCAACCTCCTGTTTGTCGGCGCGCTGGCACAGGGAGGGCAGACCGACCAGTTGGAAGCCGCCATCAATGGTCTGCAACAGATGATCCAGCAGTTGCGCCTTGCCCCCAAGCCTGTCGTCGCAGCGCCCTATCAGATGACACTCGGCGGCGGCGCCGAAGTAGCGATGGGCGCCGACCGCATCGTCGCGCACGCAGAGCTGTACATCGGCCAGGTCGAGGTCGGCGTCGGCCTGATTCCCGCCGCCGGCGGCTGCAAAGAGTTGGTCCGGCGCCTGGTCAACCCCCACATGGATGCGCAGAACGCCAACCCGGCCGCCCACCTGCAGGAGGTCTTCGAACTCATCGCCCTCGCCAAGGTGTCATCCTCGGCCGCAGAAGCCCGCCAGATGGGATTCCTGGGCCCCCGTGACCGGGTCGTCATGAACTACGATCATCTTCTCGCCGAGGCCAAAGCGGAGGCGCTCCGCATGGCCGATGACGGCTACAGACCGCCAGAGGTCACCGCCAACATCTACGCGGCCGGCCGCGATCACCTGGCCAACCTTCGCGTAGGCATCTACATGTTCCGCGAGGCCGGCCACATCAGCGAGCACGACGCGCGCATCGCCGACCGGTTGGCCCACGTCCTCTGCGGCGGCGAGCTCAGCCAGCCCGCATGGATGGACGAGCAATACTTCCTCGACCTGGAGCGGGAAGCCTTTATCAACCTGTGCGGCTATCCCAAGAGCCACGAACGCATCTGGCACATGCTGAAGACGGGGAAGGCCTTGCGAAACTAACGAAGCGCCCGATTGCATAACGATGATGTGTGAACGCCGGGAAGGCAACTCATTTCCATCGCAAGAGGCAGAATCGCTTGAAAGGATGACGGATTCAAGAGGCAGTTTTCAACGCAAATGGTTTGCATGAGTACAGTTTCGCTGCATATGACGCAGGGTCATTTAGGTCGATACCGCCCTGCGCCGAAAGTTCTGCCGGGTGGGACATGCAATGTTCAGCCAGCAAGTTCTGTGACTGCCATCCACTGCGTCCAGCAAGGGGCGCGACATTCACGATCTGAAAATGGATAACCAGGAAATCCTGGCGGAAGTCATCCGACGCGTTGTCGATTTGGCCAACCCGGAAAAGATCATACTTTTCGGCTCCGCTGCCCGCGGCGATATGACCTGCAACAGCGATCTCGACCTGCTCATCATCAAAGAGGGGGGCGACCCTCTTGACCTGATGGGCCAAATCTACATGAGGTTACATGGCGTCGGAGCCGCCGTAGACGCGATCGTGGTAGCGCCAGAGGATGTAGAGCGATTCAAGAATAGTCACGCCCTGGTCATCAAACCCGCCCTGCTAGAGGGCAAAGTCATCTATGAGGCCTCCTCATCGCTTCCCTCCCGACGACCCGAGGGAGTGGCTGAACCGCGCCAGAAGCAATCTTGCCTTGGCGAAAGACCGCATTCCGTGCGCCTATCCGGAAGACCTGTGCTTCGAGGCCCAGCAGGCCGCCGAGAAGTCAATCAAAGCGGTCCTGATCCTGCGACAAACTGTGTTTCCGTAGGTTCATGACCTGGCCCGTCTGGTGTCGCGAATCGAGAATTCAGGAGAGACTGTCCCTGAGGGGCTCATTGAAGCGGAGAGACTCTCGGTTTACGCCGTCATCACTCGCTATCCCGGAGTTGTCAGACCCGTTACCGAAGGGGAGTATATGGAGGCCGTGGAGATCGCAGAGTTGGTCGTCCGTTGGGCGGAGGAATTAATTCTGCGGGATTAGACCTGCACGAGTGTTGAAATCTGGAAATTTTTTCGACCTGCTGACTGAGATTGCCAATGATTCGCTCGCTCTACCTGCAACGGCGCACTCTGGAACAGTTTCAATGTTCAGGCCCGTACTTCGAATCGGCAATTCCATGTGAAATCCTGGCAAACGGGCAGTTCAACCGATCCACTACCTGATTCGCGCAGCCCAGTATTCCAAAGGAGCAGTTCACCATGACCAGCGCCGTTATCGTTTCCGCTGCCCGCACAGCCGTAGGCAAGGCCCCGCGCGGCACGCTGCGCACAACACGCCCCGAAGAGATGGCCGCCGCGGCAATCGGCGCCGTCATGGAACGCGCGCCCGCGATCAATGCCAATGAGATCGATGATGTCATCATGGGGTGCGCCATGCCGGAGGCCGAGCAGGGCATGAACGTGAGCCGCATCGCCAGCCTGCGCGCCGGGCTGCCGGTCGATGTGCCCGCGCAGACGGTCAACCGTTTCTGTTCCAGCGGCCTGCAGACGATCGCCCTCGCCGCGCAGCAGATCATGAGCGGGATGGGAGAAGCCGTAATCGCCGGCGGCGTGGAAACCATGTCGCAGGTCCCCATGAGCAGCAATAAGTTCATGGCCAATCCAACCCTGGCCAAGGAACATCCCGGCGTCTACATCGGCATGGGTCTCACCGCGGAAAACCTGGCCCGTCAGTACGAGGTCACGCGCGCAGAGCAGGATGCCTTCGCCCTCCGCAGCCACCGTCGCGCGGCCGCCGCGCAGGACGCCGGCAAATTCGACGACGAAATTGTGCCGCTGGATGTTGAACTCACGCTGGGGGAAGGCAGCAGCGCCAAGACCTATAAGACGACCTTCGACCAGGATGAAGGAATCCGTCGCGACTCATCATTCGAGGCACTGGCCAAGCTGCGCCCCGTCTTTCACGCCAAAGGGACAGTCACCGCGGGCAACAGCAGCCAGACCAGTGACGGCGCCGCAGCCGTTCTGGTGATGAGCGAGGAAAAAGCTGAGCGGCTGGGACTTGAACCAATGGCCCGATTCCGTAGCTTTGCCGTCGGCGGCGTCGCGCCCGAAATAATGGGAATCGGCCCCGTGGCCGCCGTGCCCAAGGCGCTCAAACTCGCAGGCATCAGCATCGACGAGATCGATCTGGTCGAGTTGAACGAAGCCTTTGCCGTTCAGGCGCTGGCCGTGATCCGCGAACTGGGCCTGGATGAAGAGAAGGTGAACGTAAACGGCGGCGCAATTGCCCTGGGCCACCCCTTGGGCTGCACTGGCGCCAAACTGACCGTGCAGATGCTGCACGAACTGACCCGCCAGGACAAGCGGATCGGCCTCGTCACAATGTGCATCGGCGGCGGCATGGGCGCAGCCGGCGTCCTCGAACGACTCAGCTAACGGGCCTTCGCTCTTCGACCAGTCTCAGCGCTGCCCGCTAACCACTGCCGTTCGTCCCCCACCCCTTCGTGTTGGGGACCTCCAGCCACTCGCCGCCGCGCCGGATCGATTCCTGGCTGATCAGCCCCGGCAGGGTCATGTCCATCGCCGCGTGGATGTCGATCGGCGGCGGCTTGCGCCCCTGCACCGCATCCACGAAATCCATCACCTCAAAATAGTCGCCGCCGCCATGCCCGGCCCGAACCGCCTCCTCCGGCGGGTCGCGCCAGATCTCCGGCATGTACTCGTCCTCGAAAGTCTCCAGCGGAACCCACACATCGGGATCTTTACAAAAATCCTCCAGCCAGATCCAATCGCCTTCGCCTGGTCGCCGCCTGCTCTCGTAGGCCCCCTTCGTGCCCTGCAGTGTGTAGTTGGTCATCGAATGCGGACGCTTGGAGAGCATGTCTACGCGTATGCGCATCAGTTTCTCGCTGCCCGTCTTGCACAACAGCAGAACGGTATCTTCCATTGCGTGTTCGGGGTCGGTCCAGATGCCGGTGCCGACGCAGCTGATCCGTTCCGGCCGCTCCTTGATCCACATCAGGCAAGGGCCCAGGCTATGCGTCGGGTACGTGCAGCCGTTTACGCCGACCTGCCAGTAGTAGCGCCATGTCGGGCTCCCATCCGGCATGTGGTGCAGAACTGACAGTTCGTGCAGATATTCGCCCTCGGCATAGTACGTGTCGCCGAAGAGGCCCGCTTCGACCAGCGCAGCCACCAACACGTTCGGCTTCATGTACATGTAGTTCTCGGCCATCATGTAGATGGCGTCACTGCTGTTGCAGGCCTGGACCAGCCAGCGGCATTCGTCGACTGACACCGCAGCCGTGACCTCGCTGAGCACATGGATACCGCGTTGCAACGCCGCGATCGCTTGCGGCGCGTGGT
Organism: Caldilineaceae bacterium; assembly: GCA_022824685.1. Classification (GTDB taxonomy): domain Bacteria; phylum Chloroflexota; class Anaerolineae; order Caldilineales; family Caldilineaceae; genus Bin5. Next base: position 16,922 of record JAJDZJ010000197.1, on the reverse strand, counting down.
AGTGCATCGGCGACGACACAACAACTGCATCCGGCCGCGCCTCGTCCAGCATCGTTTCAAAGACGGTGTAGAGCTGCGTCACACCGGTGGCCTCGCCCGACGCCGCCAGGGTCGGCGCGTAGGGGTCGCAGAGCGCAACGATCTCGGTTTCGGGGTGGGTCTGAAACGCCTTGAAGAAGGAGCCTGCGCGGCGCGCGCCCGAGAAGGCGACCTTGATCTCATTGGCCATTTTTTCACCTGAGCCTTGTGCAAGAGAGAGGTGGTCTGTCTACTCGCCTCCCGTTCTTCTCCAAAGTAGCGAGTCTACAGGTATTTTCCAAAGAACGTCGCCGTCCCTTCTACGCCGCCCCAGCCGTGACCGCTGGGGTGGACCAGTTTCCACAGCCGGTCGCCCGCCCCCGCTGCCTCGTATATCCGCTTCACGCCTTCGTACCCTTTGAGCATGTCGTGGATGTAGAAGCAGTCGTCATACATGCCCATGTCCAGCATGAGCGGACGAGGCGCGATCAGGCCGGCGATGTCATCGGTGTCGAACCAGGCGTAGATTCCGGGCACGATCTGCGAGCCGCAAAAGTTGACGCGCTCGAATGCGAATCCTTTCCACGGGTTCACATAACCCATGATATCCGCTGCTGCGAAGCGCGGTTCGGCGGCGACGGCAAATGTCGTCATCGTGCCGCCCTGTGACAAGCCCATCATGCCGATGCGCTTGGGATCGACCTCTGGGCGGCTCTCCAGATAATCGACACAGCACTTCATGTCCCAGATGTTTAGCGTCAGCGGCCAGCGATCGAGCATCGTTCCTCGGATATAGTTGACGTTGCAGGGGTCGCGGCCGGGGAACGGGTCGCGCCCGTCACGGCGCTCGCCGAAGCCGCGCAGGTCGGGCGAAATCGTAAGATATCCGGCTTTGGCCATTTGCCAGCCGTAGTCGTAGTTGTGCAGTTTGATGTTGGCGCTCATTTCGTCGCTGGAGCGGATTCCGGCGACCGGATCTTTCCCGAACGGACCGTGCCCATGCGAGCAAAGTATGGCCGCATTCTTGCGGTCAGCCGCCATTGTCTTGGGCCGCAGCACCTGGCACGGCACGCTCATATACGGTTCGGAGTTAAAGACCACCCGCTCGCGGATCAGCCCGTCGTCCTCCACACTGCTCTCTACCTCAGCCTCCAATGGAACCGGGTCGGGGAAACTGCCCAACAGCTCCATATACTTGGCGTGCGCGTCTCGCCGCCAACTCCCATAGTCCATCTTCTCGCTGTCAAAACGTAGCTTGGGCGTGAAATCCTCGACCTGCGCCTCCCAGTACGCCTGCATCGAGAAGTTGCGTTTCGCCATCATCCTCTCCTCGCGCGCCAATATGCCGGGCGTCATCTCTGTTGAAACTATATCACGGGAAATTGGCCGGAATAGCCCGAATTTCCGCCAAGGATACCGCGCAACTCTTCATCGCGGACGGACTTGAGCACGTAGTCGGGGACCTCTGTGCCGGGCCAGTTTACGAACCAGTTGGGCGTAAAGCCGTAGAACATCGTATAGCGCACGTTTTCGCTCATGATCGGCACGCCTGCGTGGAGCAGTGTTTCGGTGAAGTGGAGGATGCTCCCCGCGCTTGCGGTCGCCTCGACAATGGGGCACTTGTCCTTGAGCGATTCATACGTGCCCTCAAGTCTGTGGGACCCATCAAGGATCATCGTTCCCCCGTCGCCCGGCGACACATCGGTCAGATAAGTGATGTTGTTGAGGAAAACGCAGTTGATCAGGTCCTGGTCGGTGTCGTGGGGGAAGGTGCCCCACTTGGGGCGCAGGCCGCGATGCCAGCCCATCTTGTCGGGATCCCGTAACGCGGCCTGCTGGGCGTCTCGGTCGGGATGGGGCCGCTTGATCATGGCGTGGCAGGTCTCGTACTTGACCTCGGCGCCCATCAACTGGCGGTTCGCCTCCAGCACCTGCGGGATCATCAGCCATTCGCGGAAGATCGGGTCTCCGTTGACCATGCAGTCGATATGGACGATCTCGTCGTCGTCCTCGTGGGAAATCGGGCGCACGTAATGGGACTGCCGCTCCAGCGCGGCTTTATAAGCCTCGACCTGTTCCTGGCTGAGCACGTGTTCTTCCAGGACCCAGCCGTGCTCCGCAAAATGACGTAGCTGTTCTTGGGTGAGCATCTTTCTTCTCTCCTGGCACCCCTGTCGGAACTGTCAGAACCAGTGGGGTGACTGCGGCTTCTTGGTGCGGATCGACTCGAGCGCGGCCGCACACACCGACACGATATTGGCGCCGCGGCTGGCCGGGATCGGGTTGCTGATCTTGCCGTCGAGCAGGTCCAGGTAATCGATGACCGAGCGGCCCCAGCCGTGGCCGCTGACTACGGCATCGGTGACCGGCTCTTCGATGTCGGCAGGTTCGTGGTCGCGGCGATAGTGTTTGCCCTTCCACAGCGTGCCCTCTGTCCCGTAGACGGCAAGGAAGCCGCCGCCCATGCCTTCGCCCATGCCGTGACCGGAGCAGCCGCTTGTCACATAGACCTTGCCGGCCGCGCCGTTTTCGAACTGGAGGATAACGATGTAACAGTCGTCGTCGGGGAACATCGGGACGCTCATCTTGTTGCTGTAGGCGTAGACCTCTGTGACAGGGGACTCGACGGTCCACAGGATCAGGTCGAGTGGATGGCAGCCCCCGCCGAGCAGGATGTTCTGCGGGTTCTGCTTGTCGATGCGCCAGGGCGTGTGATGCGCGCCTTCGGGCGAGTAGTGGCTCCACATGTCGTGGATGTAATCTCCCTGGACAAAGAAGACGTCGCCGACTTCGCCTGACTTGGCCATCATCGCCATCTCGTGCCATGGGTGCATGTAGCGCATCGTCTGGTCGGTCATGACGTGTGTACCGCTCTGCGCTTCGGCATCGAGGATGCGCTGGCAGTCTTCCACTGTCGTTGCCAGCGGCTTTTCGACGAGGGCGTGGCAGCCCTGCTCCAGCGCCATCACCGTCTGTTCGGCGTGCAGGTGGTCCGGCCCGGCCACAACGACTACGTCGGGCTGCGTCTCGCGCAGGAGTTGGGCGTAGTCGACACCGAGGGCGGCTTGTGGGTACAGGCCCTCCATTCTGTTGAGCATCGACTCCTGCGGGTCGACCACACCTGCGATCTCGCCGCGTCCGTCGGCCGCGGCCACCTGGGCCACACTACGTCCGGCGCTGCCGCCTCCGCTGATCAGAAATCTGTACTTGCTCATTTTGCGGCTGTCCTCACTTCGTCGTCAGACGTGGGAATGTTTTCAGGATCGAGGAAGGCAACGTCACTAGCGTCGTCTTCGAATCGGGTCATCCCGACTTCCTTTATCGCGCTGTCGGAAACCTTTTCGAGCGGGGTGTAGCTGGGGTGATGCGCCTCGCGGTAGGGGTTGTTGCGGGCCGAGTTGTAGCAGCAGATCAGCGACCAGCGCGGGTTGTTCGAGCGGTTCTGGTCGGAGCGGTGGAGGATATTGCAGTGAAAGAAGAGCGCGTCGCCCGGCTCCGCTTCGCAGTGGACCAGCTCAAGGCGCTTTTCGGCTTCGAGGACGCGCTCCAATTCGGCGCCGGCCTGCTGTCCGGTTTCGACGTGGGTGATGCGGCCCATGTGGTGGGAGCCTTTGAGCACCTGCATGCAGCCATTCTCGCGCGTCGCCGGGTCCACCGCAATCGAGACGCTCGACATCAGCGGATACAGCACATAGTTGTCATACCAATAGCCATAGTCCTGGTGCCACGCCCAGGCGCCGCCGACCTCGGGGTCTTTGAGGATCATCTTGGAATGGTAGTGGTAGACTTCGCCGCCGAGAAGCTGCTCCATCGCATTGACGACGCGGTTGCAGCGGGCGTACATGCCGTATATCCCGTTGCCTGGGTGGTTCCATAGCGTGAGGCGGACCGTGCCGCCTTCGCCGTCCTCGCGGCCAAAAGATTTTTGGTCCATCTGCCGGTCCGCGACGGCCGTGCGGCGCAGCAGCTCGATCTCCTCGGCATCGAAGAACGACTTGACGATCAGATATCCGTCATCGTGATAGGCCTGAATCTGTTCTTGGGTAAGCATGGTGTATTCCCTCAAATCAAAAATGCGCCGGACTTGGGCCGGCAAAGAAAAATGAATGCCTGCGCGGCTAGCTGTTTCTGAGCTCTTTTTCCATTGCGACCACCGTCATCGAGACTCCCTCCAGCTTTTCCTCTTTACGGGAAGACTCTCTGAATCCTTGCTTGCGGTAAAACGCCATTCCCTTCCCGTTCTGCGCCTCCACCTCCAGCCGCAGGCTGCGCGCCTCAGGGAAAGCTGCGATACACGCGTCCAGGAGCTGTCGGCCGATCCCCCGGCGTTGGTGGCCGGGCAATACATAAAGGCGTCCAATGTGTATGGTGTCGCCGCTCGGCCTGCCCGCCGTCACAAGACCGACGAGCGCGCCGTCTTCGGACTTGGCAACGTGGAAAAAGGCCCGCGAATTTTCAATCTCAGCGGCCAGCCTTTCCTGACTGTGCCAGCCTGTAGTCACCTTCTGGATCGCTTCTGCCGGCAAAATCGGGCCATAGGTGTCGGTCCACGTATCGCTGAGAACCCGCTTGATCTCCTGAACCTCTTCAACTCTGGCCGGCTTAATTGATATCATCCCTGTCTCTCCTTTGAGACGAGGTTGAGTTGGAACTGATGGCTTCCCACCTGTCGTATATGTCCATTTCTGGCGCATCCCAGTCTGCGGCAAGTGTTGCAAAGCGTGCTCGCAATTCGGCAGCCAGACGCGCGCAAATTCTTCGTTCACGCAGATCAATATGGCCTGAATTCGGAATCTTCACGACTATAGCAACTCCATTCCCTGCTCATTTGGGTGAAAGAATGTTCAGACGGTCTTGCTATGGCCTTTGGGCCACTCTTCTGGCGTAAAAGGCCAGTCGAGGTTGGCGCAGACGTCGCGCCAGCGTTCTTCCATGTCGGGCAGGTAGAGGAGCGGTATCCATCCCAGGCGCAGGTAGATGTTGAGCGCGGGCAGGCGCCAGTCATCTGTGTTGAGGAAGATGTTTTTGTAGCTCCCTTCGAGCAGGCGGCGCACAACCGCCGCGCACACAGCCATTCCCAGCCCCTTACCCTTGTGCTCGGGATCTCCCGCCACCCAGCCCAGTTCACCGCCAAAGGGGTGAATGTCCTGGGGCCTATGGTTGGCCATTGCGGAGGCGACGATCTTGCCGCTGGCTCGATGTTCGATCAGGAACCAGCCGTCAGGCAGGATGTTCGCCAGCCAGGGCTCCAGCATTTCGTAATTCCAGCGCGTGAAACCTGCCAGGTCCATTACGTCGTACCAGCCCTCTTCGTCGCCGGGCCGGTAGGTGCGCATCGTGTAGCCGATAGGAACATGCACGGCGGGCGGCGAACCGAGCAGCTGCTCCGGCCAGATCATCTTCAACTGTTCCTTCTTCCTCTCCTCGCTCATGCGAATTATCCTTTGATTCCCGTAATCACAATCCCTTGCAAAAATGTGCGCTGGGTCACGAAGAAGATGGCGATTGGCACCAGTGTCGAGACGACCGTCATCGCCATCAGGTATTGGATATCGACCTCCGTGCGCCCTTTGAAGCGGCTCAGCCCCAGTGTGATTGTAAACAGTTGGGGCGAGTTGATGTAGATCAAAGGTGCGAAAAAGTCATTCCAACTATAGGTGAACTGATAAATTGCCACAACAATCAGCGCCGGGCGCACCTGGAACAGGAGGATGCGCCAGAAGACTGCAAAGCGGCTGCAGCCGTCAATGAGCGCGGCGTCATCCAGCTCGCGGGGGATTGTCAGAAAGAACTGGCGCAGGAGAAAGATGCTGAAGGCGTCGCCAAAGAAGAGGGGAACGACCAGCGGTTTGAACGTATTGACCCACTCCAACCAGCTGAAAATCATGAACAGAGGGATCAACGTTACCTGCATCGGCAGCATCATCGTACTCAGTACGATGACGAACAGGATTGTACGGCCGGGAAAATGGATGCGGGAGAAAGCAAATGCTGCGATGGAGCATGAAACGATTACGGCCACCACGTTGAGCGAGGCGACAAAGGCGGTGTTGGAGAAAAAGGTGAGGAAATCGCCCTTGAGCCAGGCCTCGACGTAGTTTGCCCAGCGATAGGTCGGCGGGATCCAGACCGGCGGGATTTTCCAGATCAGGCTCTTCTCTTTGCCGGCGGTCAGCAGCATCCATACCCAGGGCGTGAGAAAGAGAGCCGCGCCAGGCAGCACCAGAGTCCAGAGCCAGACCTGATGGACGGCGGAGCGCCACAGCGGACCGGCGGGGCGGCTGTAGCCGAATCTCTTCTGTTCTACAAAGACGTTTTCTGTACGCATTGTCGCTCTACTCTCTCGCCCTCTTTTCAGAAGTGAGCGGAGAGGGGGAATGCACCCCCGGCCTGCGAGATCATTCCGGTCGTTACCTTGCCGCCTCTCCTTCGTAGTAGACCCACCGACGCGACGAATATTGAAACATCAGAGTAAAAGCAATGATGATGGCAAAGAGGACCCAGGCCGCGGCAGAAGCGTAGCCGAAACGGATCTGCAGGAAGGCCTTGCGATAGAGAAACAGCACCATGCTCAAAGTGGCGTTGTTGGGCCCGCCTTCGGTCATGATAAAGGCCTGAGTGAAGAACTGAAATGCATAGATCAGACCGATGGTTACGTTGAAGAAGATTGTGGGCGTCAACATCGGGATGGTGACATGCCAGAACTTGCGTATGCTGTTGGCGCCGTCGATGGTGGCGGCCTCGTAGAGATGGGTGGGAATGCCCTGCAGGCCGGCCAGATAGAGCAGCATGTTGGCGCCAACGCCCCAGACGCTCATGATGATCAGCGAAGGCAGCGCCCATGTTGACGAATATAGCCAGGATGGGCCCTCGACGCCGAAGATGTCCAGGAAGTTGTTGAGCAGCCCGGCTCGGGGGTTGAAGATTTGCATCCACAGCAGCGAGACGGCGACGCCGGAGATGACGGTGGGCAGGTAATAGATGGTGCGCCAGATGCCCAGCCCGAGCAGCTTCTGATTCAGAACCAGGGCGATCATGAGCGCAAGGCAGGAACCGAGCGGAACCGTTGAGAAGGCATAGATAAAGGTCACCCGCAAGCTCTTCCAAAAGAGGTCCTCGCGAAAGAGGTCGCGGTAGTTGTCGAGGCCGACGAAGAACGTGCTGGTGAGCAGATCAGAGCGGAAGAAGCTCAAACCCAGCGAAAACAACATGGGACCCAAGACAAATGACAAAAAGCCGATCATCCAGGGCAGCAGGCAAAGATAGGCAGTGATCAAGTCCTGCCGTTTCTGTGACGATCCCATCTTCCACTGCTGAGCGAGTCGCATCGCCGTCAGGTTCTCCTACAGTTAGAGAATGGAAAGGAAGAGGAGTAAGGAGAATAGCCTCACCCCTCTTCCTTCCCCCTAATCTACCCCATGCGTTCGAGCGTGGCGTGCTGCGCCTCAGTTACCTGTTGCGAGATGTCGACCAGGATGCTGACAGGCTCGGAGCCTTCAACGTAGATTGCCTCCATCGCGGGAACCAGGAGCTCTTCGGCCACGGACTGGAAGCGGAAGAGCTGCGGGCCGCGGGCCTCGCCGGTCTTAAGCTGATCCACGATCACCTCCAGCTGCACCGGTTCGAGACGGCCGTCGATCTCGCGCAAAAATCCAGGCCATTTGTCGGCGGCGCTGGCGAGGCCGGGCAGACGGCCGGACCTGCGGGCGACGTTGTCCTGGTACCACTCACCGGCGCCAATCCACTTGACCCACTCCCAGACATCGTCGTGGTTGCCGCGGTCGGCGACGCCTTTGTAGACGCACCACTGGTCGGGCGCACCCATGCAGACGCGGTCGACGGGGCCCGTAGGAATGTGATTGATGTCCCACGAGCCCTCTTCCATCTGATCGGCCAGGTCGAAGAACTGGTCGGCGCTGCGTTCGGCGAAAGCGACGATATCGGCCGGCAGCACGCCGGTCCACGTGTTGGGGATACCGGAAGCGTTCACCTGGTTCCTCTGGGCCAGACAGTTGAGATCCCACATGTTATGGCGAATCCACTCGAAGGCGGCCAGGGCCTCCTCCTCGCCGAGCATGCAGTTCATCAAGGTCTCGTCATCCCGGACCATCCCGCCCCAGGCTTCGACATAGTAGAAGTAGCCCAACACGTAGCTGGGCCGCAGCTGCCCGCCCCAGCGTGTGATCTCGCCGTCGTCATTCTTCTTTGTCAGCGCGCAGGCGGTGGCCGCGCAGTCGTCGACGGTCCAATCCTGTTCGGGGTAGGCGACGCCGAGCTCGTCGAAAGTAGGTTTGCTGTAGTAGACGCTGGTCACGTCGATGTTGGTCACCATCGCCATGCGGATCTGTGTAATTTGGTCCCAGCACTGGTCCCAACCGGCGGCGAGGAAGATGTCGTCGGCATCGGGGATGTCCTGATCGACCAGGGGCTGCAGGTCGAGCAGCTGTTGTTTTTCCGCCCACGTGTTGATGATGGGCGGCCAGGTGGACATTACGTCCGGCGCGGTGCCGGCGGCCATGTTGGTCAGCACTTTGGTTGACCAGCCGTCGCCGTGCGGTTCCCATAGGATTTCAACGTCGGGGTGTTCCTCGTAGTAGCGGGGGAACGCCTCATCCTGGTGGTACTCGGCCCACTGGATACCGGGGACATTGGCGAACCAGTCGAAGCTGGCAAAGCGGATCTGCGTCCGTTCGCCGCTTGCATCGGAGCCTGTCATGCTTTCCCCGGCTGCTGCGTCTCCTCCCGTGGCGGCCGGCGCGCAGGCGGCCAGTGCCGCTGTTCCCGCCAGTCCTGCCCCCAGATGCAACATTTCGCGTCGAGTTAAACGGTTGGACATGGTAAGTTCCTCCTCTGGATAGTTGCTTGGCCATGCGCAAACAATGACAAACTGAGAAGACCACCGAACCGTCCGGATTCCCTCCTTCCTGTTAAAGCACCCCGCCAACCTTCGCCGGCAGCCCCGTGCGAATCGAATCCCTACAGGCCGACGCGGTGGCAATCACCTTCGCCCCCGCGACCTCGTCAATCAGGGGCCGCTTGTCCTCAATCAAACAGGCTTCAAAGTGACGCATATACCGCAGTACCTCCTGGCCGTGGCCGGCTTCATGCCTGAAGTCCAGCGACATAACCGGTTGACCGCCGATCTTGTCGAAAACAACCTGTTCGTTTACGAACGATCCCTTGTCGCCGAAAATGCTCAACCCCTGCATCGGCAGCGGCGGCTCCACCAGTCCGTACACGGCCAGGATCCGGGCGATGACGCCGGAACGAAAACGCAGATTGATCAGGAAATTGTCATGCTTGTCTGCCGGGTAGCGGTCGTCCATGTGACTGCACGATGCATACACAAATACCTCGTCCACATCGCCAAAGAACCAGCTGAGCAGGTCGATCGGATGGCAGGCCCCGCCGTAAAGCCAGTCCTGCGGATTCTCATGCCGCCACGCCGTGCGGTCCATCACCGGACGCATGTCGTGTACGTAATGCGCCTCCGCAAACAGCGGCCGCCCCAGGTCGCCGTCCTCAAACAGCCTGTGCGCCGCCATAAACCGCGGCACGAACCTGCTTGTCTGACCAACCAGAAACTTCACGCCCGCCTCCCGCACCAACTGCACGACCCGCCTGGCCTGCTCCAGCGAGACCACCATCGGCTTCGTGCAGATAATGTGCTTCCCGTTGGCGGCCGCGGCTTCGATATGCGCCATGTGCAAATGATCGGGCGAATAGATGCCGACCATATCGATGTCTGGCCGCGCCGCCAGCTCCCGGTAGTCCTCGGTGATATGCGTGATTCCGTGCTGTTTGGCCAGCCCTTGAAGTCGCGCGGCGTCGTTGTCGCACAGCGCGCGCACCTCCATCCGCGACGTCGCATCCTGGTTGATCGCAAGCATGTTTGCGCCCATTCCCAGGCCGATCACGCCTACGCCGATCTCTTTGCCCATCCTGCCCCCCAATATGGTATGCCAGTCTTCGTCTGAGTGGCTGGCGAATGACACTGTAGTCCAGCCTCTTCCCCGATCAGCCCTTTATGCCGGTCAACGCAATGCCCTTCACAAGGTTGCGCTGAAAGATGAAAAAGACGATGAGCGGGGGAATCAAAGTAAGCAGAGAGCTGGCCATGACCTTGGAATAGTCGAACCAGCCGAATGAATTGCCGATGCCGCGCAGTGCGAGAGGAAGCGTGTAGTTGCCGCCGTCGGTGATGGTGACGAGGGGCCAGAGATAGTCATTGAAAGTGGCCCTGAAACTGAAAATCGCCAGCACCGAAATGACCGGCTTCATCATGCCGACGATGATGCGGGTGTAGATGGTGAAGTCGCCGGCGCCGTCGATCTTGGCGGCGTCGTAGAGCTCGACGGGGATGCCGTAAACGAACTGACGGCAGAGAAAGATGCCGAAGGATGAGAAGACTGAGGGAACGATCAGTACCCACAGCGTGTTGAGGAGCTCGAGCCTGTCCATGACGACATAGAGAGGGATGAGCAGTGTGAGGAAGGGCACCATGGTGGTCGAAAGCACGAAGTAGAAGAGAGGCTCGCGCAGGGGAAAACGCAAGCGTGCAAAGCAGTAGCCGCCCAGCGTCGATGTGATCAGAACGGCGATGACGGTGGTGATGGTGACGAAGATGCTATTGAGGTAGGAGCGGGCGAGGCTGCCGCCCCCGATTTTGTGGGAGAGGACGACCTGGAATGCTTCGAGCGACCACGTCTCGGGCCAGAGCGTAGGGGGGATGCGGATGATGTCGGCGGGCAGCTTGAAGGCCGAGAGGACAAGCCAGGCGAAGGGGTAGAGCATCAGGACGCCGCCTCCGATGAGGATGGCGATGAGCAGCCAGGTCTGCCAGCGAGTGCGCTGCCAGTAGGGCGTTGAGAGGCGGGAAACGGCGGTGGTGGTCGCGGTCATGGCGCTTCTCCGTTAATAGTCCCAGGACCTGCGGCGGCGCTGAAGCTCAAAAAGCGTGGCGCTGAGCAGGATGACGAACATGGCGATGGAGACGGCGGCCCCGTATCCAAGGTTCAGCACCTCGAAACCGAGCTGGTAAGTGTACAGGGAAAGTGTACGCGTGCTGTGGCCCGGTCCGGGCATGAGCTGAAAGGGCTCGAACATCTGCATGGTGCCGATGATGCTTGTGACCACCTGGTAGGCCATGGCGGGCTGGATCAGGGGCAGGGTGACGGCGGTGAAGCGTTTCCAGGCGCTGGCGCCGTCGAGTTGAGCGGCCTCAAGCAGGCTGTCGGGCACCTCGTTGATGGCGGCGAGCAGGACGATCGATGAGTTGCCGAGGAAGATCCAGACGACCATGAGCGTTATGCACCAGAGGGCCTGATCGGGGCTCTTGGAAAAGGGCTGTTCCGGTAGCCCGAGCGATGCGAGGACGGCGTTAAAGGCGCCGCCATTGGTGCGGTAGAGCCATTTCCAGAGCAGGACGCTGACGACGCCGGGCATGATGACAGGCAGGTTGTAGATGGCGAGCAGCGTGTACTGGTATACGGGGCGCAGGTGGCTGAGCGCGAGCGCGAGCAGGAGTGCGAGGCTGAGGGCGACGAAGATTTCGACGACCGAAAATTGGACGGTGGTCCAGAGCGCGTCCCAGAAGCCTGCGTCGCCGAGCAGCTTGTCGAAGTTGCGGGTGTTCACGAAGACCGGTTTCTGGATGTAGTCCCAGTTGTGGAAGGAGAGCCAGATGGCGGTGCCGAAGGGGATGACGAACATGATCAGATAGAAGACGGAGAGGGTGAAGGCGAACCCCATCCCCAGCCAGCTGTACTGGGAGAGCCAGGCGCGCCAGGGCCGGACTGGCGCGATATCGGTTGGACTGGATCCTGCTGTGACTGCCATGGCAGCCTTCCCTTTCAGATTTGCGGCAACAGGTCACGCGGCGGGCGGGGCGGCCCGCAATGACCGCCCCCGCCCGCCGCGGAAGATCAGGCGTTGAGTCGTTCCAGGGCCGTGTCTTCGAGGCCCTGCATTTCAATGTCGATGTTTTCTACGGCCTCCTGGATGGAAATCTCCCCGGTAAGCGCTCTTTCGGCCTCGCGCCATGCCGGGGCCGGGTTCGCGACGTGGTGGCCGGCGTAGCGGGCATGGGGCCAGACGCCGAGCGCGCACTTCTTGGAAACGGCGCCGTAGGTTGTTTCTTCGATGCGCGGGTCGGCGTAGACGGCGGGTGACATGAGGCTGCCGGAGTAGAACTCCATGGCCTGCAGCTGCCCTTCGGTGCTCATGATCATGTCGATGAACGCGATGGAGGCGTCCAGCTTGGCCACATCGTCGGAGAGGCGTCTCGAAAGCGCCCAGGAGCCGATATGACTTGGGCAGAGGATGCGGTCGACGGCATCTGGATGGCTGGGCATCGGCTCTGCCTCGAGGTTGAGCGGGAACTGGTTGGCGAGAACGCTGTAGGTCCAGGAGCCCATGCCTTCCATGGAGAGGATGCCGTTGGCCATGTCCTGCCAGACGTTATCGACGAAGTCCCAGTCGAAGAGGCGGTGTTCGTAAATGATGTCGTGCATGAACTGCAAGGCAGCGATGCCTTCTTCGCTGTTGTAGGTGAATGTGGCGGTCTCGACGTCGTACGGCGCGCCGCCGAGCTGGTACATGAGCGTCTGGGGGAAGAGGCCCAACATCCCGGTGAGTGTCCAGGCCGCGTGGGTCATGTTGCCGTCATCATCGATCTGCCGGACCTTGAGGCAGTCGTCAATGACGACGCCGAGGTCGCTCCACTGGGTCCAGTCGCCGCCGGCTTCGGAGAAGTGGTCGGTGTTTAGGACGAGGACACAGTCGGAGAGGCCGGAGATGTAGGGATAGTAGTAGGCCTTGCCCTCGGGCGCGTTGACGGCGGTGAAGGCGGCGGGGAAGAAGCGCTCCTCGAGGGCGTTGCGCCCGCCGGCGAGGTCGGTGATCTCGAGGAAGACCTGGCTGACGTCGGTGGCGACGACCCAGTCGGTGTAGTGATAATTGATGTCGCCTTCGTTACCGGCCGCGATCGAGGGCAGCAGCTTGGCAAGCAGGTCTCCGTAGCCGATAGGCTGTGTGTTGACGGTTACACCGGGTTCCTCCTCCGCGAAGGCTTCGGTTGCCCACGCCAGGATGCGATTCATGCCGTCCCAGTCCTGGTGCCAGACTGTGATTTCGGCTTCCAACTGATCGGGCATGTCGTCGGCCATGTCGCCGCCGGCCATGTCGCCGCCGACCGGCGCGCATGCAGCCAGCACGGCCCCCGCGGTCGCGGCCGACGAGATCTGCAAGAAACTGCGGCGACTCATTCTGTTGCGCTGCATTGTTTGTTTTCCTCCTGCCCTGCTGGGCCTAAATGAGTAAACTGTTGCTAGTTTTCAGCATTCAACGAATGTTTCGAACCTGCACCTACATCTATGTGGATGGGCAGCGGTTAGGCTCGCACCGGGTCTTCGCGAACCGAACCGCGCCCTAGTAGAACCACTCCACCTTTTCCGACCGGCCCGATTGCGCCGAGATCAGGCCAGCTTCACAGACTGCCACGTTGTTCGCCCCTGCTCTCGATGTGATTGGATTCTCGGCTTTCCCCTCCAGCAGGTCCAGAAAAGCCACCACCGAACCGGCCCAGCCGTGTCCCCCCACCACGTTGCCTGAAGATGAATCCTCCAACTCGACCGGTTCCTCGTCGCGGCGGTAGAGGCTGCCTTCCTTCAGTGTGCCGGTCAGGCCGTAGCTCTCGAAGAATCCGTGCCAGGTCGGCCCCGAACAGCCGCTGGTTACGTGGCATTTGCCCAGAACACCGTTGGCGAACTTCATGATCAGAATGTAGCAGTCCTCGCTGGGAAACTCGGGCACGCAGCGGCCGCTGCTGTACATGGAGACCTCTTCGACCGGTGAATCGATCGCCCAGAGCATGAGGTCGATCGGATGGATTCCGCCGCCGAGAAGGATGTTCTGCGGGTTCTCGGCGTCGATGCGCCAGGGTGTGTGGTTGTGGCCGTGGGGCCAGTACCAGGCGGTCATGTCGTGGATGTAGTCGCCCTGGATGAAGAAGGGTTCGCCGATCTCGCCGGCTTTGGTCGCGAGGACCATCTCGCGCCAGGGGTAGACGTAGCGCATCGTCTGGTCGGTCATCACGTGCAGGCCGGTGCGTTCTTCCACTGCGATCATACGGCGGGCATCGGCCACGCTCGTGGCGAAGGGCTTTTCGACGAGGGCGTGGCAGCCGCGTTCGAGGGCCATGATGGTCTGCTCGGCGTGCAGATGGTCGGGGCCTGCTATGACGACGGCGTCCGGACCGGTCTCGTCGAGAAGTTTTTCGTAGTTGTCGCTAGCTGCGGCATCGGGGTATTTGTCCAGCGCCTCTTCAAGCTGTGCGCCGTACGGATCGAAGAGGCCGACGATATCCCCGCGGCCGTCCGCGGTCGCGACATGGGCGCAATGCAGGCCGGCTCCCCCAGAGCCGCAGATCAGAAATTTCACTGGCGCCATCCGGCTTGTACCTCCGAAATGTGGTGGACGACAGCGCTGCAAACGCGCCGCCCTCTGCAATTCAATTTAGAATTCGTTAAACACATCCACAGCATTGCCCGTCCGAATCGACTCCCAGGCCGCTACGCCCGCTGCCACCGACTTCGCGCCGTCAAGTACGCCGGGCGACGGCTCCTCGTCGTTGTCCAGACAGTCCTGGAAGTGGCGCATGTAGCGGATGACGGTGGCTCCGTGGCCGTAGGCACTGAGATCGGTTTCGGCGTCGTAGGGTGTTGTCTCGACGCCTTCTTCAATTTTTTCGTCGAGGACGACGCGGATTTCGCCGGGCTCGTTGTCGGTGTATTCACCTTGGAGGCTGCCCTTAGTGCCGTAGACTCCGTACTGCATCATCGGCAGGGGCGGGTGGACGATGCCGTAAAGGCCGGATACGCGGCCGATGACGCCGGAGGCGAATTCAACGTTGAGGAAGAAGTTGTCGGGAATGGGGTAGTCGGGGGTGAGGCCGCCTTTGTTGGCGATGGCGTGGACCCGCTTGATGTCGCCGCCGAAGGCGCGGATGACGTCAATGCTGTGTACGCAGCCGCCGAACATGAAATCCTGGGGCATGGTCAGACGCCAGGGCGTGAAGTCGTAGATGGGGCGCATGTCGTGCAGGTAGAAGCTCTCGAGGGCGATCAGCTTGCCGAGGTGGCCCTCGTCGTAGCGCCTCTTGGCGTCGAGGAACTGGCGGTCGAAGCGCATGGTCTGGCCGACGAGGAACTTGGCGCCGGTTTCGCGGACGAGGTCGACCAGGCGTTTGGCGTCCTCGAGCTCGGTGACCATCGGCTTGGTGCACATCACGTGCTTGTTGTTTTCGAGCGCGCCGATACAGGACTCGGCGTGGAGGGCGTCGGGTGAATAGACGCAGACCACGTCGACGTCATCGCGACCGACAATGTCCCGGTAGTCTGTGCTCCAGTAGGGGATGTTGAACTGGCGGGCGGCCTGCTCGAGTACGTTGGGGCGGCGAGCGCAGGCTGCGGTGATGGTGTAGCGCAGGTCGGGCTCGTCCTGGAGCATGGTCATGGTTGACGCCATGTTGGCGGGGCCCATGCCGATGATGCCGAGGCGGATGGGAGAGTCGTTCATCTTTGGCGCCTCCTCATGGGGAGAAGCCGCACGGCAGTCTTGGGTGCGGCTATTGTTCTAGAATTGGTTCGCAATGATTCTCTTGGCAGCTGGATGACGTTGCGAATGTTCTGACTGCAACGGGCGTCACAGTTGTGGTGCGGGCTGCAATGGAACTGAAGTGGGCAGAGGAGATTTCTACCGAAAACGGCGAGCCGATGAAGTTGTTGCCAACAGTGAATTGTCGTTCTTTGGCGAATGCCGCCGAGACGATGTCGGCGGGTATAGCGGCGAACTGTCCGGACGTTACATGGCTTGGTTTCAGGGAAGAATAGAGGATAGCAGGGTATAAGTCAAACGGGTTTGAAATGGCGGGAATGCGGTGGTTCGCGGTCCGAGGCAGAGGTGGCTAAAGGCTGATTGACCTGCCCCCCAAGAATTGGATCACAAGCTAAGGTGTATAATGGCGCAAGTCACCAAGCCTGTGGAGGGCCAGTTCGATGGTAAAGATATGGCAGGAGTATTAGGCTGTCTCCCCTATCAGGTTGCCTTGGAGAGGCTCGAAGGAGGCGCAACGGGTCGGCAGTTGTCCGGTGAACACATGAGTTATTCCAACCTCAACCGGGCCCACACTCGATGAAATCGTGACCCAGCAGGTAGTCGTGGGCAAAGAACATGATGGTGGACTTGGGCTTGATTCCCGGAACGTGACTTACGATTGTTAATGTGTTGTCTTGATGAGAGATTGCCAGATCAACACTTTGCTCTAGGGGGTCCATGACCAGGGTTTGCTTATCGGAATCAGGACTGTATTTCAACACGTCGCCTTGAATTGCGGCATTGGCATCGCGCATTGTGCCGGGCGTGTTTTCTGAGAGCCTGGTGGCGGCGTAAGAGGCCTCTAGCCAGTAATCGAATTGGACGAGGGTAAGATTGGGGTCGCCTTCGGTACTGATCGCCACAACCCACATGTATTCTACGCGGCCATCCGGCACGCCTTTGCGGTTGAATTCCATCCGCTCGGGGATTTCTCTCAGGTGGAAAACAGCCGTTAGTGTTTCGCCATCCAGTTCAGAGCTTGCGCCAACTATGTCGATAAAGTTGGGCAAGACATCTGATACCAACCCCTCCGCGCTTTGTCCCGGCAGCATGACCAAGCTCCCCTCGGAACACCGCGGGAGGTGTAGCGGCAGTATTTGGGCTATGGGGTTCAGGGCAATCGCATCTAAATCTGTAGGCCGATTCAGTTGAAATTGTGGCCAGAAGAAAGCGAGAATAAGTGGAAATCACCCTGCGCTTACTGAATATCGACGGGAAGACGCCGCGGATCAGGCCCTCAGTCGGCGAGA
>JAJDZJ010000091.1 GCA_022824685.1 Caldilineaceae bacterium | reverse complement strand
ATCAGGCCCTCAGTCGGCGAGATAAGTTAAATTCTCCGTCTACGTGCCATCTTTCGTACATTTCCCTGTGTCTTACCCCGACCTGGAAGAGTATTCGGCTGCATTTCGATGTTCTGACCCAATTTAGATGCGATTGCCCTGCCTACCCTTCCCCCAGATTTGACATCCCGCCGACTCCTCGCTTACCATAGGCGCCAACAACTGAATCGAGCCTTTGGCCAAGATTTCCCGCCGTCGGTCCAACCGCAGTTCCGCACGTCGTAATCTTGCCAAAACTCTTATCAAGAGAGGTGGAGGGGCCGGCCCTATGAAGCCTCGGCAACCGGCGCAGTCGGGATCGAATCCCGCAGCGCGGCAGGTGCCAATTCCGGCGGTGTGGATACACCGGCAGATGAGATGCTCAGGATTATTTCCCGCAGCCCTCTTCCGACTATCCACACGAAGAGGGTATTTCTTTGCCCCAAGTCAATTCGAAAGACCAACCCGCAGAACTGACCCGGTCCTGCAGCCAAACTGAACTGCCCTGTGAAGGAGATACCATGGCCACGACCGCCGCCGCTACCCAGAACGCCGACGCCCCCGCGACCCCTGCCGACGGAAACTGTCGCGGCCCCAACGCCGCGTCGCCGCGCCTTTCCAACCAGACGAAAGCCGTCCATGCCGGCGAAAAGCGCTTCCTCTCCCACGACAGTGTGACTGTGCCCATCGTCCAGACCAGCACCTACACCTTCGATGACACGGCCAGCCTCATCAACTACATGGAAGAGCACATGTTCTGGGATGTGCCGGAACGGGAGGAGTACGGTCGCTACGGCAATCCCACGGTTCGCGCCGCAGAGGCCAAACTGGCCGCGCTCGACAGCGCCGAAGACTCCCTCCTGCTCTCCAGCGGCATGGCCGCCATCACCACCACACTCTTCATTCTCCTCAGTCAGGGCGATCATTTCGTCATGACTGAAGACTGCTACCGCCGGACCCGCGGCTTCTGCAATACCTTTCTCACCCGCTTCGGCATCACCTGTACCACCGTCACACCCGGTGACTACGACGCCATCGAGGCTGCCATCCGGCCCGAAACCAAACTGCTCTTCTCTGAATCCCCGACCAATCCCTTCCTGCGCTGCCTCGACTATCCCCGTCTCGTCGAAATCGCCCAACGCCATGGCCTGCGCACCGTCATCGACACCACCTTCGCAACTCCCAGCAACGTCCGCCCCATCGAATACGGCGTCGACCTCGTCATCCACAGCGTAACCAAGTATCTCGCCGGCCACAACGACCTGCTCGCCGGCTGTGTAACCGGCAGCTTCGACATCACCACGGCCCTGCGCCAGTCCCAGGGTATTTTAGGCGCGGTAACCGACCCCCACTGCGCCTATCTCATCCTGCGCGGCCTCAAAACCCTCGGCCTGCGCATGCGCCAGCACAACGAAAGCGGTCTGTGTATCGCCCGCTTCCTCGAAGACCATCCACGTATCCGCCGCGTCTGGTATCCCGGCCTCGAAAGCCATCCCGACCACGACGTCGCCAGCCGCACAATGTCCGGCTTTGGCGGCGTTATCAGCTTTGAAGTCGAGGCCGACGGCCCCACCACCAGCCGCTTCATCGACGCCTGCAACATCCCTCGCATCGGCCCCAGCCTCGGCGGCGTCGAAAGCCTCATCGAGCAGCCGGCCCTGGTTAGCCACTTCGACTCCCCGCCCGAAGACCGGTTGGCGATCGGGATTACCGACGAGCTCGTGCGCCTCAGCGTCGGCATAGAGGATTGCGACGACCTGCTGGCCGACTTCGATCAGGCTCTCGCCAAAATGTAGCATTCCAGGGCCGTCCCTGTTA
This sequence comes from Caldilineaceae bacterium, assembly GCA_022824685.1. Classification (GTDB taxonomy): domain Bacteria; phylum Chloroflexota; class Anaerolineae; order Caldilineales; family Caldilineaceae; genus Bin5. Next base: position 4,687 of record JAJDZJ010000091.1, on the reverse strand, counting down.
TGCTCACCCCTTCGCCTGATCCATTCAGAGTCATCACATGGCCCCCATGCCCTTGACCAGACCATTGAGTCGACAGTGCCAACCACCATCCGCAAAACAATCCAACGCCAGAGGAGCGCCCCCCTTCCTGCTGCCGCTCCTCCTCTCTCTCTTCCTCACGGCCTGCGCATCCCCGCAGCCCTCCCTGGCCTCGGCCAACGTCGTCGATGTCCTCAGCCGCCCTGTCAACGACCGCTTCGCACGCGCCCTCGAGCCTCTGGCCTTCCAGTTTCCCCGCGACCACGGGCCCCACAGTGATTTCGCCACCGAGTGGTGGTACTACACCGGCAACCTCACAGGCGACGACGGCGGCCAGTACGGTTTCCAGCTCACTTTTTTCCGCAGCGCTCTTGCCCCCGGCGAACCGGACCGGCCCTCCGACTTCGCGACCCAACAGATCTACATGGCCCATTTCGCCGTCACCAGCGCCCCAGCCCGCCGCCATCTCAGCTTCGACCGCTTCAGCCGCGGCGCCGCCGGCGTCGCCGGCGCCACCGGCGCACCCCGCTACGAAGTCTGGCTCGACGACTGGCGCGCCCAGGAGACCGCGCCCGGCCAGATGCGACTCCAAGCCGCTGCCCAAACCGACATCGGCCCCGTCTCCATCGACCTCACCCTCACCGAAACCCGCCCGCCCCTCCTCCACGGAGACGCCGGATTCAGCCGCAAAGGCCCCGAACCCGGCAACGCCAACCTCTACTACAGCCTCGTCCACATGGACACTGCCGGACACATCGTTTTCGGCAGCGAAAATGTCACCGTCACTGGCCTCAGCTGGATGGACCACGAGTTCGGGACCTCCGCCCTCAGCCGCGACGCTGTCGGCTGGGACTGGTTCGCCGTCACCCTCGACAACGACGTCGTTCTCATGTTCGCCGAAATCCGCGCCGCGTCCGGCGCAGCCCAGGATGTTTTCGAAGGCTCCCTCAGCTTTCCCGACGGCCGCCAGTTCCCCATCCGCCCCGCCGACTTCACCCTCACGCCCACAGGGCAATGGACCAGCCCGACCTCCGGTACCGTCTATCCCAGCGGCTGGCGCGTCTCCCTTCCACAGTATGATATCGACCTCACCATCGACCCGCTGATTGACAACCAGGAGATGGATGTCGCTTTCACCTACTACGAAGGCGCCACCGTCGTGCGCGGCACAATGGACGGAAAACCGGTCACTGGCGCCGGCTACGTGGAACTGACCGGCTATGCAGAAGGTGGATTTCAGAGATAGCCGCCTGAACACACCCTGGTTTTTGCCAAACTCCCCAAATCAGTCCAAAATGGACCTGGAAGCTAACGCACACTCCGCTGCCCTATCGCGCGGCAGCGATGACCGACATCCTGACGGATGGGGAGCCCACGCAATGCAACTGCACTTTTCTTCAGCCGGATCGCGCGTCGTCTCAACAGAACAAACCTTAACCGACCCGAACTCATCACTTCGTCGGTTCAAGTTGATCGCCTTTGCTCTGCTCGCAGCAATTCTGCTCGCGGCCTGCGGCGGCTCCGACGCCCCCACGGCCGAACCGGAGGAGGCCCCAGCTGCCGCCGACACGGCCACAGCCGAGCCTCAGCCTGACCCAACCGCTACCTCCGCGCCGGAACCAACCGCCGCGCCCGAACCCGAGCCCACAGACACGCCCCAGCCCGAAGCCGAACCCGCAGCCACTGCCCAGCCGCAGCAGGAAGCGGAATCGGAAAGCGCTGACATGCCCGCCGTCAGCCAGACCTTCACAATCGTGGCCGAAGAGTCTGAAGCCCGTTTCTCAATCGATGAACTCCTTCTCGGCCAGCCAAAAACCGTAATCGGGACAACCAACGCGCTCTCGGGCGAGCTGACCGTGGACGCCGCCAACCCTGCCGCCAGCGTCATAGGGCCAATTCAAATCGACGCCGGCACCCTCATCACTGATGACAACCGCCGCAACGGCGCAATCCGCCGCTTCATCCTGCAGACAAATCAGTACCAGTTCATCACCTTCAACGCGACGGAGCTGATCGGCCTTCCCGAAACTGTCGATATTGGCGATGAAATCGATTTTGAGATTATGGGCGACCTCACTGTCCGCGAAGTGACCAACCCCGTTCTATTCATCGTTTCCTTGCAAGTCGTTTCAGATAGCGAAATCCGTGGAAGCGCCGCAACGATTGTTGTCCGCGACGACTTCAATCTCACGATTCCCCAAGTGCCTAGTGTCGCCAACGTCGGCGAGGAATTCATCGTCGAATTCGACTTTGTGGCACGGGTGCAGTAGCTCTCTACACCGGCCTTCTGTGCGTGCCGCTCCTTCTGAAAGCGCTGACAAGTGGCCGCCAATTGCGGCCCGCCAGAACTGGAGGCCCGTCTGCCTTGTCTCTGCAACAACAGCCTGCCATCGTAACCGGAGCCGCGGTCGAAGTCGAAGCCCTGCGCCAGGGCTTTAACAACGGCTTCGCCGACTACAAGTACAATATGCGCATGGAAGCGGCTGCCATGCACGCCTACCTGCAACGCTCCACCATCGCGCCCGAAGACTGTGCGGTCCTGGTGGCGCAGGAAAACGGGCGTCTGCAAGGGGTCGGCGCCGCCCTGCTCGCCGTTCGCGGGGATGAAGCCTGGTGCGGCGGCCTCAGCGTTGCGCCGCCCTATCGCGGACACGGCTGGGGCCGCCGCCTCATGGAGCGCATCAAGAGCAGCGCCATAGACCGCGGCGTCCGCCGCATCCTGCTCGAAGTGCTCGTCTCCAACGACCACGCCCGCTCAGTCTATCGCCAGGTCGGCTTCAAGACCTGGCGCGAGCTTCTCCTATGGGAAAGAGACCCTCGCCAGGGCCCTCTCCCCCTGCCCTACGAACGGCTCGAAGAGGCCGACCCCGTTCAAACCCTGCAGGAATTCTACCGCTGGCACGAACTCCCCCTGACCTGGCAGCGTCGCGCCCGCAGCCTACTCAACTATGTGCATCGCAACGACTGCATCGGCCTGACCATTCCGGCAAAGGATAACGCCCCCGTTGCCTACGCTCTGCTGAATCGGCCCAGCCCAGGCCAGCCCCCCGCCCGCCTGCGCATACTCGACATCGCCGTCGACCCCAACGCCGCCCTGCAGGACGCCGCCCGACCCCTTATCCAGGCTCTCCAACTCCGGTTCATCGATTCCGTGCTGACGCTCACCGATGAACCGGCAGACAGCCGGCTCAGCCCAATCTTGGCCTCCCTCGACTTTCGTGTGTATGACCGCCAATATGAACTGATCCTCGACCTCGAAGAGAGTCCGACCGAAACTGTTCATTGAAGGCAGCAGGCGCTTCCCTCTGCCGCACCAGGAGACTCCAGATCCATGAACGACCCAATTCGTGTAGCCGTAACCGGCGCCGCTGGCAATATCGGCTATGCCCTCATCTTCCGTATCGCCAATGGCGACCTGTTCGGACCGCAACAGCCGGTCATCCTCCAACTTCTCGAGATCCCCCCCGCCATGGGCGCGCTCGAAGGCGTTGCCATGGAGCTCGATGACTGCGCCTTTCCCCTCCTCTCCCAGACCATCCTCACCGACGAGCCCGACGTCGCCTTCGCCGGCGCCAACTGGTCCCTCCTCGTCGGAGCCCGACCCCGCTCTGCCGGCATGGAGCGCAAAGACCTCCTCAGCGCAAACGGCCCCATCTTCGTAACCCAGGGCCGCGCCATCAACGACAACGCCGCCTCCGACGCCCGCGTCGTCGTCGTCGGCAACCCCGCCAACACCAACTGCCTCATCGCCATGCGCAACGCGCCCGACCTGCCCAACGAGCGCTTCACCGCCATGACCCGCCTCGATCACAATCGCGCCCAGAGCATGCTCGCCAAAAAAGCGGGCCGTCCGCTCCAAACTGTCAAAAATGTCACAATCTGGGGCAATCACAGCGCCACCCAATACCCCGACGCCTTCCATGCCCAAATCGATGGCCGTCCGGCTGCCGCCGTCATCGCCGATCTCTCCTGGATCAGGGCGACATTCATTCCCACCGTACAACAGCGCGGCGCCGCCGTCATCGCAGCCAGGGGCGCCAGCAGCGCAGCCAGCGCCGCCAACGCCTGCATCAACCACGTACAGAGCTGGCACGCAGGCACTGCCAAAGACGACTGGGTCTCCATGGGCATCCCCAGCACAGGTGCCTACGACTCGCCCGCCGGCGTGATCTTCAGCTATCCCGTGACGATCAAGGACGGCGCCTACCAGGTCGTGGAAGGGTTGCCCCTCACCGATTTCGACCGCGCCGCCATTGCCGCCAGCGGCCAGGAGCTTCTCCAAGAACGAGAGGCCGTCGCCGACTGGCTGCCCTGACGGCCTCCCCTGCAAGCGACAACTCTACCTCCCAGCAGTCCGTACCCTGCCACCCCCCTCCCACATCCGCCCCAAAGTCTTTCCATTCCCTGCCACCCCCCTGTAGGGGCGCCCCTCGTGGGCGCCCTTACACCTCCGCACACAAACCCGACTCCAATCAACGACGCCAACACGTCCCTTGCGTCCTTCCCCCGCAGTTCCCCCGCCCTTCCCCTTTCAGGGCAATCGCATCTAAATCTGTAGGCCGATTCAGTTGAAATTGTGGCCAGAAGAAAGCGAGAATAAGTGGAAATCACCCTGCGCTTACTGAATATCGACGGGAAGACGCCGCGGATCAGGCCCTCAGTCGGCGAG
>JAJDZJ010000150.1 GCA_022824685.1 Caldilineaceae bacterium | reverse complement strand
TCAGGCCCTCAGTCGGCGAGATAAGTTAAATTTTCCGTCTACGTGCCATCTTTCGTACATTTCCCTGTGTCTTACCCCGACCTGGAAGAGTATTCGGCTGCATTTCGATGTTCTGACCCAATTTAGATGCAATCGCCCTGATCATAAGCGCGACCTGCAACCATGTCCGCAGAGGTCGCATTCAGGACTGGAAACAACGCCTTGCGTTTCAAATGGCGCCATTCGTCCCATCCAGCGCTCGCCGAATGCGTGCCGCGGTCGCCGCGATCAGTGGGTGATCATCCTGCGGCAGCGCCTCCTCCAATAGGGTGAATGTTTCGCAGTACAGCAGCAGACCCGCCAGAACCTCTTCGCGTAGCGACAAGGAGCCTCCGCCGGCCGCTGTCCCAAACGCGCGCTGCAACAGGGAGGCCCATCTGCTCTCCGGCCCCACCGCGCCGATCAGATCGTCGTAAAACATGTTGTCGCTGGCAGAAAGCACGCCCAAGTGAAGGCGCATCACCCAAGCCAGCCCCCAGGACAGCCCAAATCGAGCGTTTAGCAGCCGCCCGGTATCGTTGCGCCGCAGGCCCTCCAGCCCTTTGTGGGCCTCCTCTATCCAGCCGACCAATTCCTTGCTCGCCAGGCAATCTGCCTTTTCCTGGTGAGTCGGTGTCCATTCGAACTGCCGCGCCCTCTCCTGAACAGCGGCAAACACGCCGTCTGGGTCCCAAAGCGCCAGCCCGTCGCGCAGGCCGACAATGATGTTTACCGCCTGACCTGGCTCGGTAAACCAGCTCTCAACCTGGCTTGGCGTGATCGTGCTGCGCACAACCAACCACTGCCGGGCCCGGCGCTGGCCGGGTTTGGCCTTACAGTCGCCTGCCCTCTCCTCAGCGCCCCCGTTGCCAATCAGAAAACTGCGCGCCTCCTCCTCCTGCTTGTCGTCATCGACAAAGCGCGCAATGTCCACGTCGCTATGCAGTCCCGCATCGCCGCGGGCATAGCTTCCCAGCAGAGCGAATGCAACCGTTTCAGGCGTCGTCCACGCTTCAATGTGTGAAGAAAGTTCAGGCGGGAGTTCCATTGCGCTACCAACTATGCTTCATGGCGGCGCACCAGGTCCGGCCAGATGGGCGCCAGCGCGCCCTTCGTGTAGGTTTCCCCTACGTCCAACACCGGTCCCTCTGCCGGGACGCCGTGCTCGATCAAGACATCAAAGTAGGGTTCCCGGTTGTCGGCAAGAAGCTGCAGCAGCTTGGCCCGCATCGCCCCGCAAGTCTCTGAGTCGCTCTCAGCAAGGTTGTTCATCTCAAAGGCGTCGCATTCCAGGTCATAGAGCAGCTCATGCCCCGTCTCATAATATGCGTACTTCCATTTCGACGTAACGAGCCCGCGCCAGTCCAGAAAGTCCAGGTTCCACCGTGGATTGCCCGACATTTCGAGCAAGACGGCATCCGGTCCCGCAAAGTCCTGCCGTCCCCGCAGCGCCTCGCTGAAATCAGCGCCTTGGCAATGTTCCGGTATGTCCAGCTTCAGCAAGCCCAGCGTCGTCGGCAGCAGATCGACCAGGCTGAACAGCAGGCCGTCCCGTCGGCCCTGCGTCGGAATCTGCTCCGGCCAGTGAAAGACTGCAGGAATCCGCACTGCGTTCTCGTGAGGGTTCTCCTTGCGATTGATCGCGCCGCGCGTTCCCATATAGTCGCCGTGGTCCGAAAAATAGACCGTCAGCCTGTCATCCTGGAAGGCAGGCAAGCTGTCCAGGGCTTCGCGCAGCCGGCCAATATTCCAATCCAGGTTCTCGATCATCGCGTAGTAGGTCGCCAACTGCGCTCGCATCTCCTCCGAGTCGGCAAAGCTGGGCGGCGTCTCCAGCGCCGAAGGATCAAATCGCTCAAACGCCTCCGGAGCCTCCAGCGGGAAGTGGGGCGGTTCAACACTGAGAACCAGAAAAAGCGGCTCCTCACGGTCGTAGGACTCCAGGTATTCTATCGCCAGATCAGTGAGACAGTCGGTCTGATAGCCGTCCATTTTGCGTGGATTGGCCTCATTCTCGTGATAGTAGATGCTCTTGAACGGCGCGTTATTTACTTCAAATCCGTACCAGTCCTGAAATCCCGCCCGATGGTACTCCGGCGTACGGTGAGGCCAGCGCGTGAACGCCTCCCTTTTCTCCCGCACCCGCGGCGGCTCCTGGTTTTGTACGACGCCGCAGTGCCATTTGCCAAAATATGCCGTGTGATACCCTGCGGCCCGCAAGGTTGTGGCCGTGCTCGGCGCGCTCGCCTTGAATACATCGAAGAAAAACTGCACCGGTCCGCAGTGCGCGTGCCGTCCCGAAAAGATCGTGCCCCGCGAAGGCGTGCATATCGGACAGTTGGCATAGGCGCGATCAAAGGAGACCCCCTCCGCCGCAAGGCGGTCAATGTTGGGCGTGCGCAAATTGGCGTCGCCCATATGGCCCGTCGCGCCGCCGTAATGCTCATCCGACAGAATGTAGATTATGTGTGGTTGACGGGGCATGTAAGCTCCTCGGCAGGACGCCAATGCATTGTGAGTTGGACCTGTCTGCTTCGACTCGCCGGCCTATCCACGGGCCGCCGGCGCGGGGACTCAAACGTTACACAGTTCAAACGCCTGCTGCAGCGATGCAACAACATCACCTCGCGGCCGGAACTCATGGCCCACATAGCCCGCGTAGCCTGCTTCGCTGAGCGCACGGCAAATACCCCTGTAGTTAAGCTCCTGGCTGTCGTCCAATTCGTTCCGACCGGGGCTGCCGGCGGTATGTATGTGACCGATGGCATCCAGGTTTTCCGTCATCGTCCGGATCACGTCACCTTCCATTATCTGCATATGGTAGATGTCGTACAGCAGCTTAACATTCGGACTGTTCACCTGCTCCAGTACCGCCAGCCCACAGGCGCTATGGTCGCACTGGTATCCGGCATGGTCCACTTTCGAGTTCAGCAGCTCCAGGTTAAGGTTGACGCCTTTCGCCTCGGCATAGGGCGCCGCCCGACGCAGACCGGCTGCCGTATTTGCAATTGCCTCCTGCTCCCCAACTCCCGGAATGCTGTTGCCGCTGAAACAGAGCAGTCCGGCTACGCCGTGCGCAGCCGCGACATCTACTGACTCGCGCAGCTCTGCCTCGATGCGATCATGATTGGCGGCATTGTTCAGACCGTCCGGCAGTGAGTCGTGGCCGCCCATGCTGACCACCCGCAGACCGCGGCTCGCCGCCGACGCGCACAGATCCGCAAAGTCGTCGCCCCTTCCCCAAATCTCAACGGCCGGGAAGCCAATCCCCGCGATTTCGCTCAGCAGTTCGTCCCGTGTAAGGGCGCCCAGAGGAAAAATCGGTATGCAGACGGACTGTTTTACGGGCATGTGGCCACTCCTCGCAATCTGGATCGGACGTAATTTTGCGGACTGGCTAATAGATCACCTTGTTCAGCGGATACTCAATGATGCCGGTTGCACCGGCCTCTTTCAGCTCCGGGATCAAGTCGCGCACGATCTTCTCATCGATCACAACCTCCAACGCGACCCAGTCCGGGTCGGTCTGGTTCGTGATCGACGGCGTGTGCAGCGCCGGCAACTTCCTCGTTATCCTCTCCACTGAGCATCTGGGCAGGTTCATCTTAAGGCCGACTTTCTCGCCGGCTTGCAATGCGCCCTTGAGGAGCATCGCCAGATTCTCGATCTTCGAACGTTTCCAACTGTCGGTCCAAGCGTCATGATTGGCGATCAATTTGGTCGTGGATTCAGCGACCGTATCCACGATTCGCAACCGGTTTGCCTTCAGTGACGACCCCGTCTCTGTTCCTTCGACAACGGCATCCACCAGCAGCGGCGCCTTGACCTCCGTCGCGCCCCAGGAGTACTCCACCTCGGCTTCAACTCCGTGCCTTTCCAAATAACGGCGCGTCACCTGCACCAGTTCGGTCGCGATTCGCTTTCCCGCCAGGTCCTTCGGGCTTCGGATTTCTGAATCATCCGGCACTGCCAGCACCCAGCGATAAGCCTGATTGGTTGCTTTGCTATAGACCAGGTCCTCGACCTCCCGTACATCGGCCTCGTTTTCCTGTACCCAGTCCTTGCCGGTCAGGCCGACGTCGAGCACACCCCGCTCAACATAACGGGCGATCTCCTGGGCCCGAAACATAAGACAGCCAATCTCCGGGTCGTCGATGTACGGAGCGTAGGAACGGCCCCTCACGTAGACCTGGTAGCCTGCCTTGGCAAACAACGCGATAGTGGATTCTTGCAAGCTACCCTTCGGAATTCCAAGTGTCAAACGGCTCATCATGTTCCTCAATGTAAGTGTTGGCGTTTCTTTCTATCTTGCGCGGGGATCCCGCGCTCTGCGCGAATCCTATCGACTCAATTCATACAAATTCCAACCGCCTTTGGGCAAACGGCCCTTCTCCCGGCTCGCCAGCCGGGCCTTCCACCATCTCAATGCGGCGGTAATAGCACGCGGTTCTTGCTTTGCCGTCCGCCCCCTTCGTATGGCACGCCCCCGCGCCCAAAGGCCGAACTAGATAGAGCAGCGAGTTCTGCTCGCAATTTACTCTCACCTCGACAAGCTCCAGCGTATCGCCGGACGTGGCGCCCTTCACCCACAGTTCATTCCGTGAAGTGCTCCAGAACGCGGCAACACCGTGCGTGAGAGTGTAGGCCAGGGCCTCCTCGTTGACATAGGCAACGATAAGGACTTCCTTCGTCTCATAGTCCTGCACCGCCGCTGGTATGACCGCAGCCTCTCCCCTGCCAATCTGACGCAACTTGCCAAAGTCCAGGGTCAGAGCCGACCCTTCCTCCAATGCGGAAGGGCACGTCGCTGTTTTCGATTCTGTTTTGCTCATAGGGACTCTCTTCAACTTGGGACGGTTGTCTCTTTCAGGCCTGCCTTCACTCCAGCGCGCTTCCCCACACCTCCATGTCCACCTCCACCTCCGCCCGGTTCAAAACGTCGTCCAGAAGTAGGTGCGCGTTCGGCAAATCCTCAAGCTTCTCTGCAACAAGAACCAGGTCTGACGGCGTAGCATCGGTAACATAGGCCTTCTCAAAAATCTTGCGCGGGTTCAGCCAGTAGCCTCCCGCCGCCAGCTTCCCCCACTTCGTCAGAAGATACAAGACGACGTAATCGCGGCCCCCACGGCTCGTGTCGACAATGCGTGAACCGTTCACGCTTATCGGGTACAAAAACTCGATGCCGGAACGGGTTCGCTCTGCCCGATAGTAGCGGATGTTCGAAGTGCGGGCGAAACGATAGACAGCTCTAAGAATCAATGCCCCGCGGCTGGTTTCCTCCATCCCCCTCCACTCGCTTGCTACAACGTCCGAGGCAATTTGGCCTGTAGCGTAGCAGTCTTGGACCGTCTTGTCCAGACGCGCAGCCCTCCAAATGGGTGGCTGCACCCTGGCGGATGGGTCGGCGCAATCCAGTCCAGTGGGTACGCGAACTACACCGCTCCCAGGCCCACTGCTCGTCTGATCAAGGCGTCTAACTCTTCGCAGCCCAGGAAGCTACTTGGAGAATCTCTCTGACTCCTCGCCCCAGAGCCTGCACATTTCCCGTCACCGCCCTGAAGATGGGCGCCCCTTGTGGGCGCCCATCCCGTCGCACCCCCGTCTATCCGCCCCGCGGCGTACGCCCGCCCTTCCCCCCATTTTGGCCTGCGCCCGTTCGTCAGGGCAATCGCATCTAAATCTGTAGGCCGATTCAGTTGAAATTGTGGCCAGAAGAAAGCGAGAATAAGTGGAAATCACCCTGCGCTTACTGAATATCGACGGGAAGACGCCGCGGATCAGGCCCTCAGTCGGCGAG